>NZ_JAMLIX010000001.1:2502500-2820562 GCF_023953965.1 Bosea sp. (in: a-proteobacteria) | reverse complement strand
GTTCTTCAGCCTGTCCTGGCTGCGCCGCAGGATCTCCTCCAGATCGGGCGGGTTGCCGTTGCCTCCACCGCCGGAACCGCCGCCCCAGGGACCGCCGCCGCCGCTACCTCCGCGCTGACCCCAGGGACCTCCCCCGCCGCTGCCACCGCCGCTCTGATTGCTCCAAGGCATTCTCGAGCCGTTCCCTCTCGCTTGCTTATGTCGAGGCCGAGCCATAGGCGAATGGCGGCCGCTTGTCAGCGCCCTCGGTCGAAGGCGCTGCGCTGACTTGGTCATGGGCCACGGATTCGTCAACGGTGCAAGCCATTCATCGTGAATGGAAAGCGGCGATCAGCCGCGCCGGCTCCAGGTGACGAAGGTATAGGCGTGCTCGTTCTCGGCGTCGGCGGGGTGGTGCTCGTTGGCGCCGGCGCGGAAAGCCTCGCGCTCCCAGTCGGGGAACAGCGCGTCCCCGCGCGGGCTGGCATGGACGAGGGTCAGCTCCAGCCGGTCGGCCAGCGGCAGCGCCTGCCGGTAGACCTCGGCGCCGCCGGCGACGACGAGGCAATCGGCCCCGCTTTCCGCCGCCAGCCGCTGCCCGATGCCGAGCCCCTCGTCGAGCGAGCGGGCGACATGCACCCCTTGCGCCGCAAAGCCCGCATCGCGGGTCAGCACGATGGTCTCACGCCCCGGCAGCGGCTTGCCGATCGAGGCGAAGGTCTTGCGGCCCATCAGGACGGGACGCCCCAGCGTCAGGCTGCGGAAGCGCCTGAGATCGGCCCTCTGCCGCCAGATCAGCCGGTTGTCGTCGCCGATCACATGGTTGTCGGCGACAGCCGCGATCAGCACGATCGGACGTTTCTCCATGGTTCAACCCTCCGCGCCGAGCCGCGCCAGCGCCTCGCCCTCCAGCCGCTTCACGGTCCACTCGTCCTGCGCCACGGCGCCGAGCGCGCGATAGAAAACGCGCGAAGGCTCGTTCCAGTTCAGCACCCACCAGGCGAGCCGCGGCAAACCCTCCGCGACGCAGCGTCGCGCCAGCCCCGCGATCAGCGCCTTGCCGATGCCGCGCCCGCGCGCAGCCGCCCGGACATAGAGGTCCTCCAGCCAGATGCCGTGCCGGCCATTGAAGGTCGAATAGGTGTAGAACCAGACCGCGAAGCCGACCGGCTCGCCCTCCCATTCGGCGATGTCGCAGAACACCTTCGGCTCCGGCCCGAACAGGGCGGCCGCGATCCCGGCCTCGGTCGCGACGACCTCGTGCAGCAGCTTCTCGTAGACGGCAAGCTCGCGGATGAAATCGAGCACGAGCCCGGCTTCGCCGGGGCGGGCGGGGCGGATGGTGAACGTCATACGGCGATCGGCGCCTTGATCGCGGGATGGGGATCGTAGCCGTCGATCGTCACGTCGGCGAAGCGGAAATCCTCCAGCCGCGTCACCGCCGGGTTGAGCGAAAGCCTCGGCAGGGGCCGCGGCTCGCGGGACAATTGCAGCCGGGCCTGATCGAGATGGTTCACGTAGAGATGCGCGTCGCCGAAGGAATGGACGAAGGCGCCGACGCCGAGCCCCGTCACCTGCGCCACCATATGCGTCAGGAGAGCATAGCTCGCGATGTTGAACGGCACGCCGAGGAAGACGTCGGCCGAGCGCTGGTAGAGCTGGCAGGAGAGCTTGCCATCCGCCACGAAGAACTGGAACAGGCAGTGGCAGGGCGCCAGCGCCATCTTCGGGATGTCGGCCGGGTTCCAGGCCGAGACGATCAGCCGGCGCGAATCCGGGTTGCGGCGAATTTCGTTCACGACCCAGGCGATCTGGTCGATCACCCCACCGTCCGGCGCCGCCCAGGAGCGCCATTGCTTTCCGTAGACCGGGCCGAGATCGCCGTTGGCATCGGCCCATTCGTCCCAGATGGTGACGCCGTTCTCCCTGAGATAGCCGATATTGGTGTCGCCGCGCAGGAACCAGATCAACTCGTGGACGATCGATTTCAGGTGCAGCTTCTTGGTCGTCACCAGCGGAAACCCCTCCGCCAGGTCGAAGCGCATCTGGTGGCCGAAGACGGCGAGCGTGCCGGTGCCGGTGCGGTCGTCCTTGCGGACGCCCTCGCTCAGGACGCGGCGGATGAGGTCGTGATACGGGCGCATGGCGGTGACTATAGCGGCTCGGGAAGCGCTTGGCCCGTCCGGCGTCCCGGCATCCCCAGCCTTTGCGGCGTGGCGCGAGCCCCGCGCGCCGACTCCGGAAATGGACGCATTCGCGACTGAGGCGGCGATGCCGCACCCTTCGTCGAAAACGCACGAGAACCCTTTCCCGACGCCGCGGCCTTGCCTATATTCGTCAGTGCCGCTCGCAAGAACGGCTATGGCGATAAACGGATCTCGAAATAAGCCTTTCGGACCCGGGGGCGGTACCCGGCGCCTCCACCAAAGCCCTGGGAAGCAGGGTTTCGGCGGGGGCGAAATAGGATCGACGAGGGTGTAAAGGTTATCCTTTTGCTCGGCATGGTTCCGCCGTTATCGGGCCAAAGCATAGTTGCCAACGACAACGATGCTCGGGTTGCTGTCGCCGCGTAAGCGGTGCCGGTTCCCAAACCAAAGCCCTTGCGTTTAGCCGCGTAAGGCGGGGCCCGGAGGCGCCTGGCAACAGAAGCCTCCACTTCTATTCCTGACTGCCTGCCGGCTGTTCCCGCCGGAGCAACAAGCGGAAACCGCTATCCGATGTCCAAGGATGTTCTGCGTTACGATCTCATGGTGCAGGACGCGCTGAAGGGCGTGGTCCGCAAGATCCTGGCGGAGGCGGCGCGCGACGGGCTGCCCGGCGAGCATCATTTCTACGTCACCTTCCGGACCGGGGCGCCGGGCGTGCGCCTGTCGCAGCGCCTGCGCGAGAAGCATCCCGAGGAGATGACGATCGTCCTGCAGCACCAGTTCTGGGATTTGAGCGTCAGCGACCACGCTTTCGAGGTGGGCCTGTCCTTCTCGGGCGTGCCGGAGCGGCTGCTCGTGCCCTTCGACGCGATCTCGACCTTCTTCGACCCTTCCGTCCAGTTCGGCCTGAAATTCGAGGCGCAGGGCGAGGCCGAGGAGGCCGCCGCCGCGCCCGAGGCTGCGCCGCCGGAGGCTCAGCCCGCCCCTGCCAGGATCCTGCCGGCCGCCAAGGGCAGGGCGCCCGCCGCCGAGTCCGTCGCGGCCGAAAAGGCCGAGCCGGCTTCCGCCGAGGGCGAGAGCCGGGCCGGCGCCGAGGTGGTCAGCCTCGATTCCTTCCGCAAGAAGCCCTGACGACGCCATGAGCGAGACGCGCACCGAAACCGATTCCTTCGGCCCGATCGCGGTTCCGGCGGATCGCTACTGGGGCGCGCAGACGCAGCGCTCGCTGGAGAATTTCCGCATCGGCGGCGAGAGCGAGCGTATGCCGCTGCCGCTGGTCCATGCGCTGGTGCTGGTCAAGAAGGCGGCGGCTTCCGTCAATGCCGGACTGGGCCTCATCGACCGGCGCGTCGCCGAGGCGATTGGAAAGGCGGCGGACGAGGCGCTCGCCGGCCGGTTCGACGGCGATTTCCCGCTGGTGATCTGGCAGACCGGCTCCGGCACCCAGTCCAACATGAACGCCAACGAGGTGCTGGCCAACCGCGCCAACGAGCTGCTCGGCGCGGGGCGCGGCGCCAAGAGCCCGGTCCATCCCAACGACCACGTCAATCGCGGCCAGTCCTCGAACGATTCCTTCCCGACCGCGATGCATGTCGCCGCGGCGCTCGAGATCACGCAGCGGCTCCTGCCGGCGTTGCGCGGCCTCGAACGGGCGCTCGCCGCCAAGGCCGAAGCCTTCAGGGACCTCGTCAAGATCGGCCGCACCCATCTCCAGGACGCGACCCCGGTCACGCTCGGCCAGGAATTCTCCGGCTATGCGATGCAGCTTGATCTCGGCATCGCGCGGATCGAGGCGGCGCTCGGCGGGCTCCATGCATTGGCGCAGGGCGGCACTGCGGTCGGCACCGGCCTCAACGCCCATCCCGATTTCGCCGCCCGCTTCGCTGCGGAGATCGCGACGCTGACCGGCCTGCCCTTCCGCAGCGCCGACAACAAGTTCGAGGCGCTGGCGAGCCATGGCGCGCTGGCCTTTGCCCATGGCGCGCTCGCCGCACTCGCCGCCGACCTGTTCAAGATCGCCAACGACATCCGCCTGATGGGCTCCGGCCCGCGCTCGGGGCTCGGCGAGATCAGCCTGCCGGAGAACGAGCCCGGCTCCTCGATCATGCCCGGCAAGGTCAATCCGACGCAGGCCGAGGCGCTGACCATGGTCGCGACCCGCGTCCACGGCAACCAGGCGACGATCGGCTTCGCCGCCTCCCAGGGCCATTTCGAGCTCAACGTCTTCAAGCCGGTGATCGCGGCGGCGTTCCTTCAGTCCGTGCGGCTGCTGGCCGACGCGGCCGAGAGCTTCCGGGTCAACTGCGTCGAGGGCATCGAGGCCAACGAGGCGCGGCTCGAGGACCTGCTCTCGCGCTCGCTGATGCTGGTGACGGCGCTGGCGCCGGCGATCGGCTACGACAAGGCGGCCGGCATCGCCAAGGCGGCGCATCACAACGGCACGACCTTGCGCGAGGAGGCGCTCAAGGCCGGCGTCGACGCCGCGCTGTTCGACTCTACGGTCAAGCCCGAGCTGATGCTCGGCCCGGCCTGAGGAGCATCCCATGGCCGAGATCGTCAATCTCCGTCAGGTCCGCAAGCAGAAGGCGCGCGCCGAGGCCGAAAAGACCGCCGCGCAGAACCGCATCGCCTTCGGCCGGACCAAGGCCGAGCGCGCCCTGACCGAGGCCGAGCGCGACAAGGCCGCCCGCCATATCGACGGCCACAGGCTCGACCGCGACGAGCCGGAGCCGGCATGAGGCCTGAGCGCAAGCGCTCGCTCAGCATCGCCGGCCACCGCACCAGCCTCTCGCTGGAAGCCCCCTTCTGGGAGGCGCTGAAGGAGATCGCGGCAAGCGAGGGCCGCCCGCTCGCCGCCCTCGTCGCCGAGGTCGATTCCGGCCGGGGCGAAACGAACCTCTCCTCCGCGCTCAGGCTCCATGCGCTCGCCCATTATCGCAGGCTGGCGGGTCTTTAGGGTCCATACCCCCGTCATTCCGGGGCTTCGCGCAGCGAAGAACCCGGAATGACGGGGGTGGAACGAAAACGGCGTTATTTCAACGCCTTACATCGAGACCCGGAATCATCTCGCGAAGCGCCTGAATCAACCTCTCAAGGCGCCGGCTGGCTGCGCGGCTGCGGCGCGGGCTGGATCGGCACAGGCGGCTGCACCGCCCCTTCCGGCGAGCTCTCGAGAGGGGCTCCCGGCAGGACGAGCGGGCCGGGCTGCGGCTGCGGAGCCGGCTGCGGCGCCGCCCGCTCGGCGGCGGCGCGGGCGCGCTCCTCGGCCTCCGCCCGCCGGCGCGCCTCCTGCTCGGCCCGTGCCTGCTCGGCACGCCTTATCTCCTCCGCGCGCTTCTCCTCCGCCTGCCGCTTCTCCTCCTCAATCCGCCGCCGCTCCTCCTCGGCCTTGAGGAACTCGTTGAGCTTGCGCTCGTTCTCGCGCATCTCGCGCTCGGCCCGCAGGCGCCGCGCATGCATCGCCCGCTCGCGCGCATCGGCCTCGAAGGCTTCGACCCGCTCGATCTCGCGCGCCAGCGCCCGCGCCGCCACCGTGTTCGACAGCGCGCTGACATCGCTCTCGCGCTTCAGATTCGACAAGGGCCCGCGCCAGACGATGCCGATCTGCGGCGCATCGCCCGGCCAGCCCTTCGGCAGAGGCCCCAGCGGCTTCAGGCCGAGCCTGAGATCGGCGCTGAGCGCCCTGAGGTCGAGGATGCCGCTCGCCTCGGCGCGCAGTCCGTTGCGCGCGAAGGCGAAGGGCTGGAGCCGGATCAGTCCGCCGGCCAGCGTGAACGGCGCCGTGATCTCGCCCAGCGCCCAGGCGTCGCGGTCGAGCGCTTCGTTCAGGCGCTCGCTGAGGCGGCCGGCATCGCTCTCGGAGGCATCCTCGCCGGTGCCGGCGATGATCCGCTGATAGGCGCCCGGATCGAAGCGGGAAAGACGCGCATCCGTGAGCCTCAGGCTGCCGGCGCCGCTCAGGCCCGCGACGAGCCGCGCCGGCGTCTCGCCCGAGCCGCCGAACTCGACCTGCCCCGAAGCCCGGCCGCCGAGCGCGCCGCCGGTCAGCGCGCCCATATCGATCCCGGTCAGGCTGAGCCGGCCGTTGAGCTGGGCGAGCCCGCCGTCGCGCCGCAATCCCAGCCGCCCGGCGACCTGCCCGCCGCCATGGCTGCCGCGGATATCCTCGATCCGCAGGCCGTCCGGGTCCGAGCGCAGGGTGAAGCCGGCATCGCGGAGCGTGCCGCCCTCGAAAGCAACGAGCGTTCCGGCTTCGACCGCGATGTCGAAATCGGGGAAGCCCGCCACGCGCCCGAAGCGCGCGACCGGCCAGATCGCGCCCGGCGCTGGCGCGACCGGCCCGAGGGCCGCCCCGATCAGCGGGCGCAGATCCGCCGCCGGCACCGCGATGCGGCCCGACGCGCGGCCCTCGCGCGGCAGGGTAAGCGAACCGTTCGCCGCCATGCCGCCGAGATGGGCGGTGATCGCGTCGAAGCGGATCGCCTCCTCGCCGATCGTCACCCGCGCATGCGCATCGATCACGCCGTCCGGCAGGAGCCGCGCCGGCCCCTCGGCCAGGACCTGCCCCGGCCCGTCCGCCTGCAGGCTCACGCGCGGCCCCTGGCCCCCATCCTCGACGACGATCGACAGCCCCTGCCCCGTCAACGATCCGGTCGCCTTGCCGCCGTCGAGCGCGAGGCTGAGCCGCCCTGGTCCGCCCTGCTGCGGCGCCGGCAGGCCGAGCGCCGCGAAAGCCTGGCGCCTGTCGCTCATGGCGAAGCCGAGCGCCGCTTGGCTCCAGCCTCCGGCCCGGTCGAGCCGCCCGTCGAGTGTGAGCTTGCCGGCAGCCGCGCTACCCTCGGCCGTCAGGCTGGTCTCGCCGGTGGCAGCGCGGATCAGGCGAAAGCCCGCATCGAGCCGCGCGAGCCCGTCACTGATCCGCTGGAGCGCCTTGACCGCCGCCTCCGGCAGGAGCGGGCCTGCCAGCGCCGTCAGAGTCTCGAAGCGCGGCGCCTTGACGCGGCCCGTAATCTCGCCGCCCTCGGCCAGGAGCGCGCCGGCGCCGGTGACGGCGACGCCGCCGAAGCCCGCGACGGACAACCGGCTCAGCCGCCAGGCATCGCCCTCGCGCCGCAAGTCGAGATTGGCCGAGCCCGGCGGGGCGTTGCGGAAGCGCAGATCGGTCAGCGTCAGCGCGAGCGCCACATCGCGCTGCCGCAGCAGGCCCGACAGGCTCGCGGCCGGCGGCAGCGCATCGAGGGACAACCCGTTCACGGTCGCCTTCGCGGCGAGCCGGTTCGGCGCGATCTCGCCCGAAGCGTCGAGGCGCAGGCCCGACGAGCCCGCGACCAGGAGCCGCTCGAAGCGGCCGCCGTCGCCGCTCCACGCTCCCGTGGCATCGGCATCGATCCGCCCGAGGCGGGCGACGAAATCGGCCAGCGCCGGATCGAGCCCGGCGCGCGCCAGCACCAGCCCGACGCGCCTCGCATCCTCGGCCTTGAGGGTGAGCCGCCCCGACGCCCCGTCAGTGCCGAGGCTGCCGCTCGCGCCGATGAGCGCGCCCGCCACGCGCACGGAGGCCGACGCATCGCTCAAGCCCCCGTCATGCAGCTTTCCGCGCAGCGCGAGCGCCGAAAAATCCTCGCCGCGCCAGATCAGCTGATCGAGATCGAGGCTGACGTCGAAGACGCCGGGCACCGCCGGCAAGGCGCGCTCGAAGCCCTGCGGCTCGGCCAGCGCCGCGACAAGCGCATCGGCGTCGAGCCGGCGTGCCCTGAGCGCCAGCGAGCCCTTGGCCGTTGCGGGCAGATATTGCCCCTCGCCCTCCAGCCGGGCCACGCCGCCGGCGAGATCGAGCGTGAGCCCCGACAGGTCGAGCTGCCTGCTGCCGCCCCTGACATGGCCCGCGAGCACGGCCGCCCCACCCGGCGAGAGGGTGAAGGCGCCGTCGAGCCCGGCAGCGACGCCGCTGGCGCCCGTCGGGAGCAGCAGCGCCCCGTCGAAGCTGAGCTGCATGTCCTCGCCGGTGAGATAAGCCTTCGTCCTGAGCCGGCCGTCGGCCTCCATCTCGCCGGTGGTGACGCGCAGCGATGCACCCGCGACCTCGCCCTCGAAACGCCAGGGGCCGGTGAGGCTGACCGCCGACATCTCGGCGGCGATCGGCGCAAGCGTGACCGCGGGCCTGCCCGCCTCGCGCCAGATCAGGGCCGAGCGGCTGATCGTCAGCCGGTCGAGCCGCGCGCCCGCCGGGATGCCCTTGCCGCTGTGTCCGGGCAGCCGGATCGTCCCCGACTCGTCGACGGACAAGGCGAGCGTCGCGCCGTCGAGGCTGGCTTCGGAGAAACGGAACTCGCCGCGCGCCAGGGCCGCCAGCGCAAGCTCCACCGTGGCGCGCCCGGCCGTCGCGAAGCTCCCCTCGCCCGCCGCCCCGATGCGCACATCCTCCAGCGCGATGCGCGGCGAGGGCAGGAGGCGCAAGGCTATGGCGCCGCCGACCCGCGTCTCGACGCCGAGCGCCTCGCTCAGGCGGGCCTCGATCTGCGGACGATGGCTGCGCCAGTCGACGAAGCCGGGGCCGACCAGGGCCGCCAGCAGCGCCAGCACCAGCAGGCCGGCCAGAACTGTCAGGCTCTCACGCAAATTCCGCTGTCTGTCCCTTCTGTGTGAGGCAGTCGTGGCCGCAGCGCCCTGCCGACTGCCTATTGCCGACCGCCCCCTTCCGCAAGCCGCGAGCCGGTCACAAGGCGATGATTTTCCCTGGATTGAGGATGTTGCGCGGATCGAGCGCCCGCTTCAGCGTGCGCATCACGGCAAGCGCCTGCGCCCCGTGCTCCTCGGCGAGATACTTCATCTTCTTCTGGCCGACGCCGTGCTCGCCCGTGCAGGTGCCGCCCATGGCGAGCGCCCGCTTCACCAGCCGGTCGATGAAGGCCTGCACCCGCTCGACCTCGGCAGCGTCATCGAGGTCTACCAGCGGCTGGGTGTGGAAATTGCCGTCGCCGACATGGCCGGCGATCGGCGCGATCAGGCCCGACGCCTCGATGTCGCGCTTGGTCTCCTCGACGCACTCGGCCAGCCGCGAGATCGGCACGCAGACATCGGTCGCGACCGACTCGAAGCCCGGCCGGAGCGCCTTCGCCGCCCAATAGGCGTCGTGGCGCGCCTGCCAGAGTTTCGAGCGATCCTCAGGCCTCGTCGCCCATTCGAACGGGCCGCCGCCGAACTCGGCCGCGATCTCGCCGAAACGCTCCGATTGCTCCTTCACCCCCGCTTCCGTGCCGTGGAACTCGACGAACAGCATCGTCGTCTCGGGCAGGCCGAGCCTGGCATGCAGGTTGACGCCGCGGATCATCATGTCGTCGAGCAACTCGATGCGCGCCACCGGCAGCCCGGTCTGGATCGTCAGGATCGTCGCGTCGCAGGCCGCCTTCACCGAGGGGAACGGGCAGATGCCGGCGGCGATCGCCTCCGGGATGCCGTGCAGCTTCAGCGTCACCTCGGTGATGATGCCGAGCGTGCCTTCCGAGCCGACGAGGAGCCGCGTCAGGTCGTAGCCGGCCGCGGTCTTGCGCGCGCGCGTCGCCGTCCTGACGATCGCGCCGTCCGCCATCACCGCGGTGAGCGCCAGCACATTGTCCTTCATCGTGCCGTAGCGGACGGCGTTGGTGCCCGAGGCGCGCGTCGCCGCCATGCCGCCGATCGAGGCGTCGGCGCCGGGATCGATCGGGAACATCAGGCCCCGGTCGCGCAGATGCTCGTTGAGCTCCTTGCGGGTGACGCCGGCCTCGACCACCACGTCGAGGTCCTCGGCATGGACGGCGATGATCCGCTTCATCAGCGACATGTCGATGCAGACGCCGCCGAAGGGCGCGTTGACATGGCCCTCCAGCGAGGTGCCGGTGCCGAAGGCGACGACCGGCACGCCGTGCCGCGCGCAGAGCGCCAAGATCTGCGAGACCTCTTCCGTGCTCCGCGGAAAGACGACGGCGTCCGGCGGCTCGTTGGCGATCCAGGTCAGCGTATGGCCGTGCTGCCGGCGCACGGCGAGGCTGGTGACGAGCCGGTCGCCGAAGCTTGCGGCCAGCGCCTGCGTCACGGCGGCGATCGCCTCGGCTGCGGGCGGCAGCACTGCGGCCGGGACAGGGCCGTCATGACGGGCGGCGGCAGGCAAGCTCATTGTCAACATCCGGTTTTGCCGTTTAGATTTGGAACAGATCGGTTCGGCAAGGGGTTACGGTCAAGGGTCTCGCGGCCCGGCCACGATGCTGACGCTGACCGTTCTTCACACATCTTAGATCATGCGACGGCCGAATGGGCAGCGGCAAATATGCGGCTTTCCCTTGAACCAGGCGCCGGTCAGGGAGGGCGATCATGAAGCACGACACCCGCGCCCCGGCGCTGTTCTTCGCGCCCTTCGTCTCCTCGACCATGCGCGTCGAGCCGCAATGGATCGACTATAACGGCCATCTCAACATGGCCTATTACCATGTACTGTTCGACCGCGCGGTCGACGAGTTGCTCTCGCTCGTCGGCCTCAGCCGCGACTATGTCGAGACACGCCGCGCCTCCGTCTTCGCGGTCGAGTGCCATGTCCTCTACAGGCGCGAGCTGACCGAGAGCGACCTCGTCCGCGTCACCGCCCAGCTCATCGCCTTCGACGACAAGCGCCTGCATCTCTATCTCGAGATGCGCCACGCCAACGAGGGCTGGCTCGCCGCGACCAGCGAGAACCTGTCGCTGCATGTCGACATGGTCCACCGCAAGGTCACGCCCTTCCCGCCCGACATCCTGGCGAACCTCGCTTTGATGAAGGCCGCCCACAGCATGATGCCGCTGCCGGCCACGGTCGGCCGCATCACCGGCATGCCGAAGCGATCGGCGATCCGGGTCGACGAGACGGCGGACGAACGCGAGTCCGAGATCGAAACCCGGCACTGACCGGCGCGGCGCCCGAGGGGCTCGAAAACCGGCGGCCGCGACACCATATCGGGGACACCCCTCGGGCTTGGGGCGGATAAGGAGATCGCGATGGCTTTGACGGGCATGTCCGGGGCGCCGCCGCAGGACGAGGGCTTCCCCTTCCGGCTGACGGACGCTGAATGGCGCGAGCGGCTGACGCCGGAGCAATACACGGTCCTGCGCGGCCACGGCACGGAGCGGGCCGGGTCCTGCGCCCTGAACTACGAGAAGCGCGCCGGCACCTTCTCCTGCGCCGGCTGCGGCCAGCCGCTGTTCAGGTCTCACAAGAAGTTCGAGAGCGGCACCGGCTGGCCGAGCTTCGACCAGCCGCTCGAGGGCGCGGTCGGCACCTCGGAGGATTTCAAGTTCGGCATGCACCGCATCGAGGTGCATTGCGCCCATTGCGGCGGCCATCTCGGCCATGTCTTCCCCGACGGCCCGCCGCCGACCGGGCTGCGCTACTGCATCAACGGCGTGGCGATGGATTTCGAGGCGGAACCGGCTTGAAGCGCCGCGCCACCGAAAGCGCGTGACAGGGGGCGCAATCCCGCCGCCGGCGTCCTATATTCGCCGGAGAACGAATCACGCACGAGCAGCGCACGCCCTTGTCCGACGCGAACGCCTTTTCCGCTCCCCCGCCCCGCCCCGGCGGGCTTGCCGCGCGCGCAGCCGCGCAGCCGGCGGCCGGCTATCTTGCGGGCCTGAACCCGGAGCAGCGCCAGGCGGTCGAGGCGACGGAAGGCCCCGTGCTCGTGCTCGCCGGCGCCGGCACCGGCAAGACCCGCGTGCTCACCACCCGCATCGGCCATCTGATCGCGACCGGCCGCGCCTACCCCTCTCAGATCCTCGCCGTCACCTTCACCAATAAGGCGGCGCGCGAGATGAAGGAGCGCGTCGCCCATCTCGCCGGCCCCGTCGCCGAGGGCATGCCCTGGCTCGGCACCTTCCACTCGATCTCGGCCAAGCTCTTGCGCCGCCATGCCGAATTGCTCGACCTGCGCAGCGACTTCACCATCCTCGACACCGACGACCAGATCCGCCTGATGAAGCAGGTGATCCAGGCCGAGGGCATCGACGAGAAGCGCTGGCCCGCCCGCATGCTGGCGGGCTTCATCGACTCATGGAAGAACCGCGGCCTCGCGCCTGAGGACGTCGCGCCGGGCGAGGCCGCCGTCTTCGCCAATGGCCGGGGCGGCAAGCTCTACGGCGCCTATCAGGAGCGGCTCGTCGCGCTCAACGCCGTCGATTTCGGCGACCTCCTGCTGCATTGCCTGACGCTGTTCCGCAAGCATCCGGACGTGCTGACGAGCTATCACGAGCGCTTCCGCTACATCCTCGTCGACGAGTACCAGGACACCAACACGGCGCAGTATCTCTGGCTCAGGCTCCTGGCGCAGGGCCGGCGCAACCTCTGCTGCGTCGGCGACGACGACCAGTCGATCTATGGCTGGCGCGGCGCCGAGGTCGATAACATCCTGCGCTTCGAGCACGATTTCCCGGGCGCGACCGTGATCCGGCTGGAGCGCAACTACCGCTCGACCGGCCATATCCTCGCCACCGCCTCCAAGCTGATCGCCAGGAACGAGGGCCGCCTCGGCAAGACGCTGCGCACCGAGGAGGTGCCCGGCGAGAAGGTCACCATCACCGGCGCCTGGGACAGCCAGGAGGAGGCGCGCCTGGTCTCAGACGAGATCGAGGCGATGCAGGCCAAGGGTTCCGACCTCGGCGAGGTCGCGGTGCTGGTGCGCATCTCGGCGCAGATGCGCGAGATCGAGGAGCGCTTCGTCCAGGCCGGCGTGCCCTACCGCGTCATCGGCGGCCCGCGCTTCTACGAGCGCGCCGAAATCCGCGATGCGCTGGCCTATCTGCGCTGCGTCGTCTCGGCCACGGACGATCTCGCCTTCGAGCGCATCGTCAACGTGCCCAAGCGCGGGCTCGGCGACGCGACGATCCAGCTGCTGCACAACCATGCCCGCGCCACCGGTTTCTCGCTGCTGCAATCGGCCCGCGCCGCGGTCGAGAGCGACGAGCTGAAGCCCAAGGCCCGCACGGCCCTGCGCGAGCTGGTCGAGGCCTTCGCCCGCTGGTCGGCGCGCGCCGCGCACATGCCGCAGGGCGAATTGGCCGAGCTGGTGCTGGAGGAGAGCGGCTATACCGAGATGTGGAAGAAGGACCGCTCGGCCGATGCCGCCGGGCGCCTGGAAAACCTGAAGGAGCTCGTCCGCTCGCTCGACGAGTTCCCCGACCTGCCGGCCTTCCTGGAGCACGTCTCGCTGGTGATGGACGTCGCCGACGGCGAGGCGGGCGCCCGCGTCTCGATCATGACGCTGCACGCCGCCAAGGGGCTGGAGTTCGACACGGTCTTCCTGCCCGGCTGGGAGGAAGGGCTGTTCCCCAACCAGCGCGCGCTCGACGAGAACGGCCGCGCCGGGCTCGAGGAGGAGCGCCGCCTCGCCCATGTCGGCCTCACCCGCGCCCGCAAGCGGCTGAAGCTCTATTTCGCCTCGAACCGGCGCATCCACGGCCTCTGGCAGACCAGCCTGCCCTCGCGCTTCATCGACGAATTGCCGGAGGAGCATGTCGAGGTCGAGCAGGCCGCGACCAGCTATTCGCAGGGCGGCTACGGCGCCTCGCGCTTCGAGCGGATGGAGAGCTTCGGCTCGAGCTACGACACGCCGGGCTGGCAGCGCGCGCAGGAGAACCGGGCGCGGACGAGCGGCTTTGCCGAGAGCGGCCGCGGCTTCGCAGGCGCGTCACGCCAGCGCGGCCCGCTCATGATCGAGGGCGAGCTGACGGCGAAATCGACCGGCACCTCGGCCTATGGCACCGGCGCCCGCGTCTTCCACGTCAAGTTCGGCCCCGGCTCCGTCGCCGGCGTCGACGGCAACAAGCTGACCGTCGATTTCGACAAGGCCGGGCGGAAGATGGTGCTGGATTCCTTCGTGCAGAAGGCGGGATGATCGAGCCACTCTGTGGATCAAAAAGATTGGCGCCCCCTTTTCACACAGAACAAAAAGTGAACACTGATTACTGTCTCAAATCCTTAAGGATATATGGATTGGGTCGAAAGCGAATCAGTTGGACCCGATGCTCAACAACAGCGCCGAGATCATACGTCGCCTCGAACGCGAGGGCTGGAAATGCGTGCGCGTCGCCGGCTCGCACCACGTCTTCAAAAAGCCCGGTATCCGTGACACTATCGTCGTGCCGCATCCGAAGAAGAATTTCGGACCGGGCCTCGTGTTGAAGATCTACAAGCAGGCAGGCTGGTCGCGCGACTGACATGACCCATTACGTTGCCATCATCGAGGATGCGGGTCCTGACCACGCGGTCGGCATCTGGTTCCCCGATCTGCCCGGCTGCTTCGCCGCCGGCGATACACTCGACGAAGCCCTGCAGAGTGCGCCCGAAGCCGTCGCGCTCTGGATTGAAGCGCAGGGCGGTTCGCTCCCCCAGGCCCGGACACCGAGCGAATTGAGAGCCGACGTGGATGTCTCGGCCGACATGGCACGCCATGCCATCGCCCTGATCCCGGCTCCTGACGTCTCGTTGCAGCCGGCGGCGGAGTAGTGGCGCGGCGGACACGCCCTCAGGCGACGGCGGCCATATCCAGCGCGAAGACGGCGCGGTTCCGGCCCCGTATCTTCGCCCTGTAGAGCTGCTCGTCGGCCTCTGCGACCAGTTCGGCCACCGTCAGGCCGCTTGCCAGCCCGGCCGCGCCGATGCTGGCCGTCAACGAGATCGCCTTTCCCGACGGGCTATCGATCCGCAGCCGGCGGACCGCTTCGAGAATGCGCTTCGCCGCCGGGCCGGCCTCGGCCAGGGCCATCCCGTCCAGAAGGACCCCGAACTCCTCGCCGCCCAGGCGCCCGGCGAGATCGCCCGCGCCGATAGCTCCGGTGATCGCCAGTGCCAGCGCCCGCAGCGCCGCATCCCCGGCCGGATGGCCGTGACTGTCGTTGATCTGCTTGAAATGATCGGCGTCGATCAGCAGCAGCGTGCCCGGCTCGCCGGCGACCATCGCCTGTCGCAAAGCCGCAAGGAAGCTTTCCCGGTTGAGCAGGCCCGTCATGCCGTCATGGCGCGCCTTGTCGAGCAGGGTCGCGTGCGCGGCCGCCAGCTCGCCATGCACCGTCACGAGCTGACGATGCAGCCGCTCGACCTCGGCGCGTGCATCGCTGAGCCGCTGCGTCTGCCGGAACTGCCAGGCGCTCGCCGGAAAGGCGATGAACAGCGGGCAGAGGATGCACATCAGCCAGGCATTGCCGTCGACCACGCCGCCGAGCCACGGAACCACCGTCAGCGCCAGCCCGAGCGAGGCCGCGATCGAGAGCAGGGTGGCGGCGCTCGCCTTGGCGATGATCTTGCGCGCTGCAGGTGCCATCCCTGGCCGATAGCGCGAATTGCTGAATGCCGGGTTTCCTCCCGGCCTGCAATTTGCATGATGTCGGGTGCCTTTTCGATTTTGCGCCCTCGGCCTCGAAAGGCGGATTTCCCTTTCCGGGTCGATGCTCAAGCTCGTCGCGCGTCCTGCCGGACGCGATCATGACGATCTATCTTATTGTCGGAGCATCGGATTCTTCTAAAAAAGCGGATTCCACTTTTCGCATCCGATGCTGTAAGCCCGCGCCATGCGCGAAGGTCTCCTGCCCGCGACGGTCGCGACCGTCCTCGAACTCTCCACCTCGGGCGAGCAGGCCCGCAGCCTCACCGAGCTGCTCGGCGAGATCTTCGACCCCACCGAGACGGCGATCTCCGCCTTCGAGGTCGAGGAGGGCGTCACCACGCTCTCGCTCAACACGCCCTGGAAGGTCGAGATCTATTTCGCCAATCCGCCCGACGAGGACGCGGTGCGCGACCTGCTGCGCCCGATCGTCGGCGATCTCGCCGACTCCACGCCCTTCACCACCGTCGACACCAGGGACTGGGTCGCCAACAGCCTCGACGGGCTGAAGCCCGTCCGCGCCGGCCGCATCCTCGTTCATGGCGCGCATGACCGCGGCGTCGTCCGCCCCAACGATGTGGCGATCGAGATCGAGGCCGCGCTCGCCTTCGGCACGGGCCATCACGGAACCACGGCCGGCTGCCTGATGGCGCTCGAGGCCGAGCTGAAGAAGCGCCGGCCCCGCCACGGCATCGATGTCGGTACCGGCACCGGCATCCTGGGGCTCGCGCTGGCACTACGCACGAAACGCAAGGTCGTCGCCGGCGATATCGACGCCGTCGCGGTCGCGGTCGCCGCCCACAACGCCCGCGCGAACCATGCCCCGCACGCGCTCGATCTCTATGCCGCGCCGGGGCTTCGCCATGCCAAGGCGAACCGGCCGGGCCGCTTCGATCTCGTCCTCGCCAATATCCTGGCCGGCCCGCTGAAGCGCCTCGCCCCCTCGATCGCGCGCGTGCTGGCCGGCAACGGCACGCTGATCCTGTCCGGCCTGCTGGCGATGGATGTCGCCGGCGTGGTCTCGGCCTATCGGCACCAGGGCGTCCATCTCGCCAGCCATTCGCTGCGCGAGGGCTGGGCGACACTGGTCATGAAAAAAGGCGGCGCAGCCCAAAGGCCCCGCCGCCCTGCCTGAGCTGCGGCGATCCAGCCGAAGCGCGAGGCCGTTACGCGTCCGGCTCAGCAGTCGCCGTAGCCGTGGGTCTTCCCGGCCTCGGCCCGCAGGCTGCGGGCGTCGTGCCAGACGGCGGCGGCGAACTTCATCGCATCGGCGATCTGTTCGTAGAGATGCTTGATGATGGCGATCATGATGGAACTCCTGAAACGTGTCGGCGGCGGGTTGACAGACAGCCCAGGTCGCTTCCTCGTTCTCTTATGCGACGAAAGTGGTATCGTTTCGCACCTGCGAGAAGATCGGTTCGCATCTATATGATATGCGCTTAACGCATGAGATTGGTCCATCGCTTCTATCTTTTGCATAAATTGCATAACCAATCGGCACAATGCGAAACGGGGCGGCAGCGCGCTTCCGCCGAACGGACATCCCCGAACCGGCGCATTTGCGCTGGCGCTTTCGCCGTCGGGGCGCGACCATGGCGCATCGGATGCCGGACCCTGCCATGACCGAATCGCCTCTGCCGACCTGCCGTTTCCAGTCATTTTCCGAACCCGGCGACCCGCGGCTCGTCGCCGGCCGCGTCGCCGCGCTGCGCGGGGCGCTGGCGGCGCAGGGGCTCGACGGCTTCATCGTCCCGCGCGCCGACGAGCACCAGGGCGAATATGTCCCGGCCCATATGGCCCGCCTCGCCTGGCTGACCGGCTTCACCGGCTCGGCCGGCCAGGCCGTGGTGCTGACCGACAAGGCCGCGCTGATCGTCGACGGCCGCTACACCATCCAGGCCGACGCGCAAACCGATACGGCCGTCGTCACCCCCGTGCGGATGGAGGAGACGCCGCTGGAGCGCTGGGTCGAGCAGAACCTGCCGGCCGGCGGCAGGCTCGGCTACGATCCCTGGCTGCACACGGTCGACGGCCTCGCGCGGCTCGAAAAGGCGGGCACCGCAGCCGGCGGCAGCCTCGTCGCGGTCGCGGCCAACCCGATCGACGCGCTCTGGAGCGACCGCCCCGCCCCGCCGGCCGCACCCGTGAAGGCCCATCCGGCCGCCTTCGCCGGCGAGGACAGCTCAGCCAAGCTTGACCGGATCCGCAAGGCGCTTGGCGAAGCGAAGGTCGATGCCCTGGTCGTCTCCGATCCGCATGCGCTCGCCTGGGCCTTCAACATCCGCGGCGGCGATGTCGAGCACACGCCGCTGCCGCTGGGCTATGCCATCGTGCCGCGCGAGGGCCGCCCGACCGTCTTCCTCGCGCCCGGGAAGATCACCAACGAGGCCGGCGACGCGATCGGCGCGGTCGGCGAGATCGCCCCGCCCGCCGATCTCGAAGCGCGGTTGCGCAAGCTCGGCGCGGCCGGGGCCAAGGTCCGGCTCGACGCCGCGACCGCCGCCTCCGCGCTGGCGACGCTGATCGCCGAGGCCGGCGGCACGCCCGATGCCGGCCCCGACCCGATCGCGCTGATGAAGGCCCGCAAGAACGCCGCCGAGCTTGCCGGCACGCGCGCCGCCCACCTGCGCGACGGCGCCGTCATGGCCCGCTATCTGTCCTGGCTCGCACGCGAGGCGCCGAAGGGTGGGCTGACCGAGATCGACGCGGTCGCGGCGCTGGAAGCCGGGCGGCTGAAGACCGGCCTGCTCAAGGACGTCTCCTTCACCACCATCGCCGGCGCCGGCCCCAATGCGGCGCTGCCGCATTACCGTGTCAGCGAAGCGACCAACCGCAAGCTCGAACCCGGCATCTTCCTGGTCGATTCAGGCGGGCAATACGAGGACGGCACCACCGACATCACCCGCACCATCGCGATCGGCCGGCCGACGCCGGAGATGCGCGACCGCTATACCCGCGTGCTCAAGGGCCATGTCGCGATCTCGCGGCTGGTGTTCGCCAAGGGCACCTCCGGCGCGCAGCTCGACGCCTTCGCCCGGCTGCCGCTCTGGCAGGGCGGCTTCGATTTCGACCACGGCACCGGCCATGGCGTCGGCAGCTATCTGTCGGTGCATGAGGGGCCGCAGCGCCTCTCCAAGCTCGGCACCACGCCGCTGGAGCCGGGCATGATCCTCTCCAACGAACCCGGCTACTACAAGCCGGGCGCATACGGCATCCGCATCGAGAACCTGATCGTCGTCGAGGAGCGGGCGATCCCCGGCGCCGAACGGACGATCTACGGCTTCGAGACGATCAGCTGGTGCCCCTATGAGCGCGCCCTGATCGAGAAGGATATGCTCGACGCCGGCGAGATCGCCTGGATCGACGCCTATCACGCGGCGGTTAGGGAGAAGATCGGCCCTGAGCTCGCGGGCGAGGCGAAGGCATGGCTGGAGGAAGCCTGCCGGCCGCTGTAGCTACAGCACCATCCTGAACCCGACCACCGCGACGACCCCGACCGCGACCACGCCGAGCAGCGGCAGCCGCGTCGCGGCGAGCACGGTGATCGCGGCGGCGGCCGTCTCGGCCCAGCCGGTGGCGAGCGCGCTCGGCGCGATCACCGCGACCAGCACCGCCGGCGGGATCGCGTCGAAGGCGGCCTGCGCCCGAACCGAGAGGCTGAGCCGCCCGGCGAGCGCGAGCCCGGCGATACGCGTCGCATAGGTCACCACCGCCATGCCGAGAAAGGCCAGCAGATTGATCGGATCGACGCTCACGGCTTCGCCTTCCCGGCGGCGATCCAGGCGGCGAGCAGGCCGCTGAGCGCGCCGGCAGCGACATGCCAGGGCGGCCCGGCCAGCCGATAGGTCACGGCCGAGGCGATGCCGGCGGCCGCGACCGTCCAGAACGTCACCCTGCCCTTCCAGAAGGCGGCGACGAGGGCGATGAACAGCGCCGTGAAGGCGAAATCGGCGCCGAGCCGCTTCGGATCGCCCAGCACCGCGCCGATCATCGCGCCAAGCGTCGAGGTCCCGAGCCAGCCCGTGACGAAGGGGACGACCATCGCGAACCAGTAGGCCGGGGTGAGGCGGTGCGTGCGGGCGCGCTTCTCGGCCAGCGCCCAGTTCTCGTCGGCCATGTAGTAGAGGCCGAGCAGGGTCTGCCAGCGGCTGAAGCCCGTGAGCTTCGGCGCAAGCGAAGCGCCCATCAGTACATGGCGCGCGTTGATCAGGAACGTCGAGAAGATGAGCGCGGCGATGGGCGCAGGCGTCGACCAGAGCTCGACCGCGGCGAACTGCGCCCCGCCGGCGAAGACCGTCGCGCTCATCAGGAAGACCTCGAGCGGCGAAAGCCCCTTGCTCGCTGCGACCGCCCCGAACAGCAGGCCGATCGGCGCGGCAGCCACCGCCGCCGGCCAGATATCGCTCAGGCCGCGCCTGACGTCGTCGCGCATGGTCGGCATGGATCAGCCGCCCACCAGCGTAAACCAGCCGGCCTCGTCGATCACTTCGACGCCATGCTTGGCGGCGTCCTTCAGCTTCGACCCGGCGCCGGGCCCGGCGACGAGCAGGTCCGTCTTCGACGAGACCGAGCCCGCGACCTTGGCGCCCAGCCGCTCGGCCATGGCCTTGGCCTCGTCGCGGGTCATCTTCTCCAGCGCCCCGGTGAAGACCACGGTCTTGCCGGCGACCGGGCTCGTCGCGGCGACGGCCTCCAGCGGCTGCGGCTCGACCTCGACCAGGAGCCGGTCGAGCAGCTCCTGGTTATGCGGCTCGCCGAAGAATTGCAGCAGCGCCTCGACCACCGTCGGCCCGACGCCGTCGATGGCGTCGAGCTCCTGCCGCTGCGGCGCATCCGGATCGGCGGCGGCGGCAACCGCCGCGCGCAGCGCCTCGAACGAGCCGTAATTGCGCGCGAGCAGCCGCGCATTGGTCTCGCCGATATGGCGGATGCCGAGCCCGAAGAGGAAGCGGTTGAGCGGCGGCCGGCGCCTGTCCTCGATCGCGGCGAAGAGCTTTGCCGCGCTGACGGCGCCAAAACCTTCCTTGTCCTTGAGCTTCTTGAGGTTTGCGGCATCGCGCCGGGCCAGCGTGAAGATATCGGCCGGCTCCTTCACGGGCAGGTCGGGATCGCCATGGAAAAGCTCGATCTGCTTGTCGCCGAGCCCGTCGATGTCCATCGCGTCGCGCGAGACGAAATGCTTCAGCCGCTCGACGGCTTGAGCCGGGCAGATCAGCCCGCCGGTGCAGCGGCGCACCGCATCCTCCTTGCCCGAACGCGGATTATGCTCGCGCACGGCATGGCTGCCGCAGGCCGGGCACAGCGTCGGGAAGACGTATGCTACAGAATCCGCCGGCCGCTTCGTCAGGTCGACCGCCTCGACGCGCGGGATCACGTCGCCCGCCCGCTTCACCGTCACCGTGTCGCCGATGCGGATATCGGTGCCGTCGCGGATCGGCAGCCCCCTGGAATCGAAGCCGCGGATATAGTCCTCGTTGTGCAGCGTCGCATTGGTGACGACGACGCCGCCGACGGTCACCGGCCTCAGCCGCGCCACCGGCGAGAGCGCCCCCGTGCGGCCGACCTGGATGTCGATGGCTTCGAGGATCGTCGTGGCGAGCTCGGCCGGGAACTTGTGCGCGATCGCCCAGCGCGGCGCCCGCGAGACGAAGCCGAGCCTCGCCTGAAGCGCGAGATCGTCGACCTTGTAGACCACGCCGTCGATGTCGTAGCCCAACGTCGCACGCTGGCCCTCGATCAGCCGGTACTGCGCGACCAGTTCGGCCACGCTGTCGCAGCGCTTCATCAGCGGGTTGGTGCGAAAACCCCAGCGCCCGAACGCCGCGACCACGCCCATCTGCGTCGGCGCCGGCGGCACCGGCATCTCGCCCCAGGCATAGGCGAAGAAGCGCAGGGGCCGCGAGGCGGTGACGCCCGCATCGAGCTGGCGCAGCGAGCCGGCCGCGGCGTTGCGCGGATTGGCGAACTCGGCCTGCCCCTTCTCGCGCTGGCGCTCGTTGATCCCGGCGAAATCGGCATGGCCGAGATAGACCTCGCCGCGCACCTCGACGATCTCCGGCACATCCGGCCCGGCGAGCGTCTTCGGGATTTCCGAGATGGTGCGGGCGTTGACGGTGACGTCCTCGCCCTCCTCGCCATCGCCGCGCGTCGCGGCCGCGACGAGCTCGCCCCTCTCGTAGCGCAGCGAGAGCGAGAGCCCGTCGATCTTGGGCTCGGCGGTGAAGGCGATGCCGCCTTCCTCCTCCCTGCGGCCGAGGAAGCGGTAGACGCGGGCGGCGAACTCCGCCACCGCCTCGTCCGAGAAGGCGTTGTCGAGCGAGAGCATCGGCACGCGATGCCGGATCTTGGCGAATTTGCCCGAGGGCTTCGCACCGACCTTGCCGCTGACGCCGCCCTCCTCCTTCAGCGCGGGAAAAGCCTCCTCCAGCGCGACGAGCCGCTGACGCTTCGCGTCATAGGCCGCGTCGTCCATGATCGGCCGGTCGTCCTGGAAATAGGCGTCGTTGGCAGCCTGCACCTCGGCTGAGAGCCGCTTGTGCTCGAGCTTCGCCCGGCGCGGCGTCAACGCGGCGACCGGCGTTTCGGAAGGGGCTTCGTCTTCGGGCTCGCTCATGCAGGAAGCATTAGGCGAGATGGCGCCGACGCGGAAGGGCAGGAACCGACGGGAACCTTTGAACCCCGAATCGGGTTCACCCCCTGCCAGATCGAGCCTTAAAGGCTCCGTTCAGTCAGGGGGCTTTTCATGAACAACATCATTTATATCGTCGGCCTCGTCGTGGTCGTGCTCGCCATCCTCTCCTTCCTCGGCCTGCGCTGAGGAAAGTAAACCGCCCATCCAAAGGAATCGCGCCGTCATTCCGGGCTTGATCCGGAATCCATCATGGAGCGCTTAAGCCCTTCGATGGATTCCGGATCGGCGCGGCTATCTTCGCTTGTCCGGAATGACGATGCCCTTGGATAAACCCTAAAGCCTCAGCCACGATTGCCGCCGCGCGGCTTGCCCTTGCCGAAGGGCTTGCCGCCGGCCGGGCGCGCTCCAGCAGGCTTGCCGGCGAAGGGCTTGCCCTTGCCAGCGAACGGCTTCTTGAAGCCGCCGGGCTTGCCGGCATCGCGCTCGGGCCGGCCCTCCGCACTATAGGGCTTGCGCTCCTCCGCTCGCGGCTCGCCGTCCCGGGGCGGGAAGCGCTTGCGCGGCGGCCTCTCCCCGGCGGCCTGATCGTCGCCCCAGCTTTTTCGCGGCGCGGCAGGGCGTTCCGCCTTATCAGAGAAGGACGTTTTCTCGGCGAAGGACTTGGCCGGACGGCGCTCGGCCTCGCTCGTCGGCTCGATCACGATCCTGTCGCGGTCCGGCACGCTGACGGCTTCGTGGAAGCGCTCGGCGACATCGGCATCGATCTCGACCTTGGTCTCGCGGTCGAAGATGCGGATCGCGCCGACCTCGTCGCGCGTGATCCGGCCGCGCCGGCACAGCATCGGCAGGAGCTGGCGCGGATCGGCGCCCTGCTTGCGGCCGATATCGAGCCTAAACCAGACCGTGTCCCCGCGCGGCCCCGCGGGCTTGCGCGGCCGCTCGCCATCCTCTCCCGCGCCGAACGGGCGGCGCTTCACGGCATAATCCTCGTTCGTACGAGCCGGGCGGCGCTCGTCGCGGCCGTAGCCCGGATCGCCCGCCTCCTCCGCTGCCGGCAGGCGGGCGCGGTAGAGCCGGACCAGCGCGGCGGCGATGTCGCGCGCCTCGCGGCCGGCCATCAGCGCCTCGATCATGCCGGCGTCGTCCTCGGCCCCGTCGCCGCTCAGCATCGGATCGGCCAGAAGCCGCTCCTGATCGAGCGCGCGGATCTCTTCGGGCGTCGGCGGGCCGATCCATTCGGCCTCGACCTTGCCCTCCATCAGCAGGCGCTCGGCCTTGCGCCGGCGCGAGGGCGGCACCAGCATGACGCTCGTGCCCTTCTTGCCGGCGCGCCCGGTGCGGCCCGAACGGTGCTGCATCACCTCGGCGTCGTGCGGCAGCTCGGCATGGATGACGAGGTCGAGCCCCGGCAGGTCGATGCCGCGCGCCGCGACGTCGGTCGCGACGCAGACCCGTGCCCGCCCGTCGCGCAGCGCCTGGAGCGCGGCGTTGCGCTCGTTCTGGCCGAGCTCGCCCGAGAGCGCCACGGTGGTGAAGCCGCGCTCCAGCAGGATCGCCTCGAGATGGCGCACCGCGTTGCGCGTGTTGCAGAACACCAGCGCGATCCCGGCATCATGGAAGCGCAGCAGGTTGACGACCGCGAGCTCCGCCTCCTTCGGGAAGACGCGGACGGCCTTGTAGGCGATGTCGGCATGGCCGCGCGTCGTGGCCTGGACCTCGATGCGCAGCGCGTCGCGCTGGTAGCTCTGCGCAAGCTGCACGATCGCCTTCGGGAAGGTCGCCGAGAACAGCAGGCTGCGGCGGCTCTCGGGCGCCGTCTTCAGGATGAATTCGAGATCGTCGCGGAAGCCGAGATCGAGCATCTCGTCGGCCTCGTCGAGCACGACGGCCTTCAGCGCCGAAACGTCGAGGCGGCGGCGCTCGATATGGTCGCGCAGGCGCCCTGGCGTGCCGACGACGATATGCGCGCCCTCGTCGAGCAGCATCGCCTCGCGGCGCGGGTCCATGCCACCGACGCAGGAGATCACCCGCGCGCCCGTCTGGGCATAGAGCCAGGCGAGCTCGCGCTGGACCTGGAGCGCGAGCTCGCGCGTCGGCGCGATGATCAGCGCCAGCGGCGCGGCGGGGGGCGCAAGCTTCTCGGCCGCGCCCATCAGCGTCTCGCCGATGGCCAGTCCGTAGGCGATGGTCTTGCCGGAGCCGGTCTGCGAGGAGACCAGGAGGTCGCGCCCGCGCGCGGCGTCCTCGAGGACGGCGCTCTGCACCGGGGTCGGCTCGGCGTAATTGCGATCGGCGAGCGCGCGCGCGAGCGGCGGGCTCGTGAGGGAGAAGGACATGGAGGTCGGCCTAGGGGTTGCGGCGTGGCGGAACGGCGCTGAAGCAGGAGCGATGGATCGAGGCGGCACTGACGGGCAGGCTGCACCATCGGATGAGAGCGGCTCATAAAGCAAAGCGGAGCAAAAGGAAATGCGCCCCGCGCAGGGCCGAGCCGGGCCGAATGCGCCTTGCCGGCGCGGTGGCGGCCCCACTAGCGTCTCAGGCTGATGCCAAAGCGGAGAACAGCCCATGATCCAGCATGCCCGCCGCATCGGCGCCTACGAGGTCGTGATCCTGCGCGACGGCTTCTTCGAGGCACCGCTCGACGTGCTGATCCATAGCGATGGCGAGGCCGCCTGCGACGAGGCGGTCGCGCGCTGGGGCAAGCCGAATGTCGGCATGGTGGTCAACTGCTTCGCGCTGAAGGGGCCGGGCGGAATCACGCTGGTCGATGCCGGCACCGGCCCGTCCTGGGGCGAGGCGATGGGCCATGCCCCGGCGGCGATGGCGGCTGCGGGGATAGCGCCCGAAGACGTCGCCCATGTCCTGATCACGCATCTGCACGGCGATCACGCGCTCGGCCTGTTCGACGGCGACAGGCCCCGTTTCCCCAGGGCCGGGATCCTCGTGCCCGAGGCCGATCTCGGCTTCTACGGCGACGAGGCCAACCGCGCGCGGACACCGGAGAAGAAGCAGGGCAGCTTCGCCATCGCGGCGGCGCTGAAGCAGCACTATGCCGGCCGCCTCCGCTCCGTCCCGGCGGACGAGGCCCGGCCCGGCATCACGGCGATCCCCCTGCCCGGCCACAGCTTCGGCCATGGCGGCTACCTGATCGCGGGCGAGGGCGAGAGCCTGCTGCTCTGGGGCGACGCGCTGCATCTCTTCGATCTCCAGGCATCGGACCCGGATATCGGCCTCGTCTATGATTTCGACGCCGCGACCGCGCGAGCCTCCCGGCGCGGCATCCTGGAGCGCTCCGCGCAGGAGAACTGGCTCGTCGCGGGCGGCCATGTCGAGGGCTTCAGCCGCGTGGTCAGGAAGGGCGCGGGCTACGAGCTGGTCGCTGCGTAGACAGCCGCCGAACCACGCCAAATCCAGCAAAGCGCGGGGCGCGGCCTCAGCCGCGCAAGCCCGCCGCCTCCAGCAGGCGCCCGGCCGCCGCGCGCGCCTCCTCGGTGATCGAGGCGCCGGCCAGCATCCGCGCGATCTCCTCGCGCCGCGCCTCGTCCTCCAGCACCATGACCCGCGTCACGGTGCGCGAGGCGTCGCCCTCCCCCGCCGATTTGGCGATCAGGAAATGCTGCCCGGCCTTGGCCGCAACCTGCGGCGCATGCGTCACCGAGATCACCTGGACGCGCTCGGCCAGCCGCGCCAGCCGCTCGCCGATCGCATCGGCCACCGCGCCGCCGACGCCGGTGTCGATCTCGTCGAAGACCAGCGTCGGGGCCGAGCCGCGCTCGGCCAGCACCACCTTGAGCGCCAGCATGAAGCGCGAGAGCTCGCCGCCGGAGGCGACCTTCATCATCGGGCCGGGCCGCGTGCCGGGGTTGGTCTCGACCCAGAACTCGACCCTGTCGAAGCCTTCCGGCCCGCGCAGGTCCTGATCGCTCTCGATGCGGGTGATGAAGCGCGCCCGCTCCAGCTTGAGCGGCGGCAGTTCTGCCTTCACCGCCGCGTCGAGCCGCGCCGCGGCCTTGCCGCGGGCCTCGGACAGGGCCTGCGCCAGCGCGATATAAGCCGCTTCCGCCTCGCTGAGCTCGGCTTCCAGCCGTACCAGCGACGATTCGCTCTCGTCGAGCGCGGCGAGATCGCTTTCCATCGTCGCCGCCAGAACGACAAGCCCGTCGACCGGCACGTCGTATTTGCGCCCGGCGGCCCTCAGCGCGAACAGCCGCTCCTCGATGCGCTCCTGCGCATGCGGATCGTGCTCGGTCGCGCGCATCGCCGCAGTGAGCGCCTCGCCGGACTCTTCCAGCGCGATGATCGCGGTGTTGAGCGCGGCGAGCGAAGGCTCGACCAGCTCGGGCGCCTGTCCGGCCCGGCGCTCCAGCCGGCGCAGCACGGCGGCGAGCGTCGGGACGGGAGAGGCTTGCCCGCCGACGGCCTCATAGGCTTCGGCGAGGTCGCGCGCGACCTTCTCCGCCTGCATCATCGCCTGGCGGGCAGCGGCGAGCTCGTCCTCCTCGCCGGGCTGCGGTGAAAGCTTGCCGAGCTCCTCCACCGCATGGCGCAGGAAATCCGCTTCCTTGCGCGCCGCCTCGACCCGCAGGCGCTGCGATTGCAGGGCCTGCCGCGCCCGCTTCAGCGTCTCGCTCGCCGTGGCGACTGCCTCGGCATCGGCCTCCAGCCCGCCGAAACCGTCGAGGATGGCGCGGTGCAGGGCCGGATCGGTCAAGGCGCGGTCGTCGTGCTGGCCGTGGATCTCGACGATCGCCGCCCCGACCATCCGCAGGATCTGCACCGAGACCGGCTGGTCGTTGATGAAGGCGCGGGTGCGCCCGTCGGCATATTGCACGCGGCGCAGGATCAGGTCGCCGTCGGTGTCGATCTCCTGCGCCTGCGCGAGCTTGCGGGCCGGGTGCGTGAGCGGCAGGTCGAAGACGGCGCTGACCTGCCCTTGCGCCTCGCCATGGCGCACCAGAGAGCCGTCGCCGCGGCCGCCGAGCGCGAGCGAGAACCCGTCGAGCAGGATCGACTTGCCGGCGCCGGTCTCGCCGGTCAGGACGCTCAGACCCTCATGGAAGCCGAGATCGAGCCTGTCGATCAGGACGATGTCGCGAATCGAGAGCTGCGCCAGCATCGGCGCTCAAGTCCGTCTTCGGAGCCGGCAGGATCGCCCGTCGCCCATGCATGCCTCGTCAGAGACGGCCGAGCCCGACCAGACCGCCGACCGTGCGCGAGAAGCCCTGGAAGGCGCGGCTGATATAGGAACCGCGATCCTCGCGCGGCTCCAGCCCGCCGCTCTGCAGCAGGACATAGGCGTCCTTGTACCAGGGGCTGTCGGGGAAATTGTGCCCGAGCACGGCGGCGGCCGTCTGCGCCTCGTTGGTGATGCCCATCGCCATATAGGCTTCGGTCAGGCGCATCAGCGCCTCCTCGACATGGCGCGTGGTCTGGTACTTGATGATGACCTCGCGGAAGCGGTTCACCGCGCCGGTATAGTTGCGCTTCTCCAGATAGTAGCGCCCGACATTCATCTCCTTGCCGGCGAGCTGGTCGCGCGCCACCAGGAGCTTCTCCCTGGCGTCGATCACATATTCCGAATTCGGGTAATTGGCGACGAGCTGCTCCAGCGCCTGGATCGCCTGGGCGGTGCGCTCCTGGTCGCGGGTCGCGTCCGGGATCTGGTTGTAATAGGACATCGCCATGATGTAATGCGCGTAGGCAGCGTCGGGGCTCGCCGGGTTCTGGGCGATGAAGCGCTTCGAGGCGGTGATCGCCTCTTCCCATTTCGACGCCTGGTAATTGGTATAGGCCGTCATCAACAGGCCCCTGCGCGCATAGGGCGAGAACGGCGCGCTCTTGTCGATGTCCTCGAATTTCTTCGCGGCGCCCTCGCTGTCGCCGTTCTGGAGGCGGGCGAGGCCTTCGTTGTAGAGCTTGTCGGCCGGCGTCGGCGGCGTCAGGTCCGGCGTATAGACCTCGGGCTTGTCGAAGGGGTTGATCGAGGACAGCGTGTCGCAGCCGCCGAGCAGCATCGCGGCGCCGAGCGCGAGCGCGAGGCCCCTGCGCGGCGAGAGGCCACGATGGATTGCCGGAAGGCTTTGCCGCGTCACGCTCACGTCGTCCGTCCTCTTTCGATCGTCCCTGCCGGATCGCCATGCGTCCTATCGGAAGCAAAGCGCGATCCAGCTCCTTGTTTCAGCATCGGATTCGTCCGAAAGGTGGATTCCACTTCTCGGCCCGATGCTCCGGCAGGAAGCATGCCTTACCTCAGACGCCGCCCCCGCGCCACTGCCGAAAATCGGTTATGACGCGTTTGCGCCGCCCTGCGGCATCTCGGACAAAAAACCGGCGAAGGAAAGGCGAAGCCGCCTCTCGCGCTTCAGTGCAGGTCCGGCGCGAGGGCGGCCGGCGCGGCCGCGCCCATCTGCACGGCGCGCGGCGCCGCGAAGACCGGCTGCGATTCGACGATCGCGAAATTCGCGCGGTCGGCGAAAAGCGTCTCGAGGACGCTGACGTTCATCCGGTGGCCGCCGCAATAGGAGCGGAAGGCGCCGACGATCGGGTAGCCGGCGAGCGCGAGATCACCGATCGCGTCGAGCACCTTGTGGCGCACGAACTCGTCGCTGTAGCGCAGCCCTTCGGGATTGATGACCTTGTCCTCGCCGACGGCGACGGTGTTCTCCAGCGAGGCGCCCTGGGCGAAGCCCGCCTTCCAGAGCTGCTCGACGTCGCGCATGAAGCCGAAGGTGCGGGCTCTCGCGATCTCGCCGGCATAGGCGCGGGCGTCGAGATCGAAGATCTTGCGCTGGCGGCCGATCACGGCACTGTCGAAATCGATCTCGACATCGAGGCTGAAGCCCTGCTCGGCGGGCGAAAGCTCGGCGAAGGCGCGGCCCTGCTCGATGCGGACCGGCCGGAGAACCTTGAGATAACGGCGCGACGCGGCAAGCGTCGTCATCCCCGTCGCCTCGATCGCGGCGACGAACTCGCGCGCGCTGCCGTCCATGATCGGCATCTCGGGGCCGTCGATCTCGACCAGCACATTGTCGAGGCCCATGCCGGAGCAGGCCGACATCAGATGCTCGACCGTCGAGACCGAGGCCGCGCCGCGCTCGCCGATCACGGTGCACAGCTCCGTAGCGCTGACCTTGGTGTGCTTGGCGTGGATGAGCTGGGGCGGCATGCCCGCGAGCCCGGTGCGCAGGAAGACCACGCCGGAATTGGCGCTGGAAGGCTTCAGGCAGATGCTGGCGGGAGCTCCGGAATGAACGCCGACACCGGTCAGGGTGACGGCTGCCCGCAAGGTCGTCTGCCGATCGAAATTCATTCCGCTATCCAATCCTGATCGCCGGGGCAGCGTTTTCGTCTGCGGGGGCAGAGGCGGCCGGCCGGCGATGTCTTTAGCAAGGGCGACTCCGGAACGGACCCGGCGACGCTGTCGTCCTGATGCGCCGCAAGATAAGCTTTCGGGGCCGCCTCTCAAAATCACGCTTTCTTTCGCTGTGTTACAGCGACGGTCGAGCGGACCGGATCATATAAAGCGCTGAAAGATAAACATTTTCTAACGACGGAAACCCACCGCGGCAAGGCCGCGGCGGGTCGTGTCACGCAAGCCGTGAGACGCCTTGCGCGTCAGTTCGCCTGGCGGCGCAGGAAGGCCGGAATCTCCAGATGATCCTCCTCGCTGGGGCGGGCGGGCTGAGCGCGGCCATGCGGGTCGAGCCCACCCTGCGCCGGGCGCGAGGCCGGCTGCTGCACCGGCCGGCGCATATATTCGGCATGGGCGGCGCTCGGCGCCGGGGCCTGCGGCAGCGGCGGCGCGGCGGGGGCCTGGGCCTGGCGCACCGGGAGCTGCGGCTCCGCCATCTCCTCCTCCTTGCGGCCGAAGCCGACCGAGGCGAGGCGCTGCATCAGCGACATCCGCTTCTGCTCGATGGCGCTCGGCGGCAGCGGCGCGGCCTGGGCGCCGCGATGGGCGTTGATCTGGGCCTGGCCGGGGGCCGGCAGGTCCTCGACGCGCGGCATGCGGGTCGGGCGGATGACCGCGCGCTCCGGCATCGGCGGGATGAAGCTCTCGTCGAGGTTGAGGCTCGGCTCGGCATGGCGGACGGGCTCGGGCGCAGGCGCCGCGGCCATCACCGGGCGCGGCTGCACCGGCTCGATCCGGATGTCCTGCGCGAGCTGGGCGGGCTCGGCCGCCGGCGCGACGCGGACCGTCTCGACGACCGGCGCGGGAGCCGGCGCAGGGCGCGCCGCGGCGGCGGCGTTGCTGCGCAGGCGCGCCTCGGCCTTCAGCCGCTCCGCCACCTGGGCGATGCGGGCCTCGGTGTCGTCGGTCTCGGCCTGGGTCGAGATCGGCTTGTCGATGCCGGTTGCGACCACCGAGACGCGCACGGTGCCTTCCAGCGATTCGTCGAAGGTGGCGCCGACGATGATGTTGGCCTCGGAATCGACCTCCTCGCGGATGCGGGTGGCGGCCTCGTCGACCTCGTAGAGCTTCATGTCGCGCCCGCCGGTGATCGAGATCAACAGGCCGCGCGCGCCTTTCATCGAGACGTCGTCGAGCAGCGGGTTGTTGATCGCGGCCTGGGCGGCGGTGAGCGCCCGCTTCTCGCCCTGCGCCTCGCCGGTGCCCATCATCGCCTTGCCCATGCCGCGCATCACGGCGCGAACATCGGCGAAGTCGAGGTTGATCAGGCCGGGACGGACCATCAGGTCGGTGATGCAGGCGACGCCCGAATAGAGCACCTGGTCGGCCATGCCGAAGGCGTCGGCGAAGCCGGTCGTCTCGTTGGCGACGCGGAACAGGTTCTGGTTGGGGATGACGATCAGCGTGTCGACCGCCTCGTTGAGCTCGCCGATGCCGGCCTCCGCCATGCGCATGCGGCGCTGGCCCTCGAACTGGAACGGCTTGGTGACGACGCCGACGGTCAGGATGCCCATGTCGCGCGCGACGCGGGCGATCGCGGGCGCCGCGCCCGTGCCGGTGCCGCCGCCCATGCCGGCGGTGATGAAGACCATGTGCGCGCCGGCCAGATGGTCGCGGATCTCGTCGATCACCTCCTCGGCCGCCGCGCGCCCGACCTCCGGCTGCGAGCCGGCGCCGAGCCCTTCGGTGACCTGGAGGCCCATCTGGATGATGCGCGAGGAGCGCGACAGCGCCAGCGCCTGGGCATCGGTGTTGGCGACGACGAAGTCGACGCCGTCGAGGCCGGCCTCGATCATGTTGTTGACCGCATTGCCGCCGGCGCCGCCGACGCCGAACACCGTGATCCGGGGCTTCAGTTCCCGGATGTCCGGGGCTTGCAGATTCATCGCCATGATTGCCTCTTTTGGTCTCTTGTCCGGCGCCTGGCGGGAGCCGTCCCGATTGCTACGTTCGACGCCGTGCCCGCGGGAGCGGGCGGTTAATCACTAAAAACTGTCCTTCAGCCACTGCCCGACACGCGAGAAATAGCCGTCCGTTCCGGTCATGATGATGCGCCCGCCGGCCGTGCGCGGCTCGAAATGCTCGATATGGGCGACCTGCGGATAGACCAGGAGCCCGACCGCCGCCGCGAAGGCCGGCCCCTTGCCCGCCTCCGGCAGGCCCCGGATCCCGAGCGGGCGGCCGGTGCGGACCTGCCCGCCGAGGATGCGCCGCGCCACCTCCGGCAGACCGGTGAGCTGGCAGGCGCCGCCTGTCAGGACGACGCGCCGCCCGGCCTGGGCCGAGAAGCCGGCATTGTTCAGCCGGTCGCGCACCAGCTCGAGGATCTCCTCGACGCGCGGCTTGATGATCCTGACCAGATGCGACTTGGCGAGATGGTTCGGCATGTCGCGCTCGTCGTCGTCGACCTGCGGCACCGCGATCGTATCGCGCTCGTCGGAGGCGCTGGCGATGCAGGAGCCGTGCAGCGTCTTCAGCCGCTCGGCCGCCGAGACGCGGGTGGAAAGCCCGCGCGCCACGTCCATGGTGATGTGGTTGCCGCCGACGGCGACGGCATCGGCATGGACGAGATGCCCGCCCGAGAAGACGCCGAGCGAGGTCGAGCCGCCGCCGAGATCGACCAGCACGACGCCCATCTCCGATTCGTCGTCGACGAGGACCGAGAGGCCGGACGCATAGGGCGTCGCCACCACCGCCTCGACCTCGAGATGGCAGCGCTCGACCGCGAGCATGACGTTGCGCGCCGCCGACGCCTCGCTCGCGACGACATGCATGTCGACCGAGAGCTTGTTGCCGATCAGCCCGCGCGGATCGAGCACGCCCGGCACGCCGTCCAGCGCATAGCCGGTCGGCAGGGCATGGAGCACGGCCTTGCCGGGGCGGATCGCATGGGTCGCGGCGGTGGCGAGCACGCGCTTGACGTCCGCATCGCCGACCGATCCGGAGCGCAGGTCGACGCTCGCCGCGTAATGCTGCGAGCCGATGCGCCCGCCGGTCAGGTTGACGATGACCGACTGCACCTCGACCTTGGCCATGCGCTCCGCTGCGTCCACGGCGGCGCGGATGGCGCGCTCGGCGCTTTCGAGATCGACGATCGCCCCGCCCTTCAGGCCGAGCGAGCGCTGGTGGCCGATGCCGATGATGCGGGCGACATGGGTGCGCCCGCGCAGCCGCTCGTTCGCCTCGGCCGGGGAGAGCTCGGCGATCAGGCAGACGACCTTGCTGGTGCCGATGTCGAGGATCGACAGCGTCGCGCTCTTGCGCGAGGAGAGCGGGCGCATGCGCGGGGTCAGGCCCTGGGAGGTGACGTGGTTCACGCCTCGCCTCCCTTCTTCTTGCTCTTGCTCTTGAGCTGTTCGGCGCGGGCGGCGGCGGCCTCCTCGGAGAGGCGCATCACCACCCGGTCGGGCTGGCGCAGGTCGATGGCGAGCAGGTCCTTGTCGAGGATGCGGTAATCGTTCTCCAGCGAGACGAGCCGCTTGAGCGCCGCTTCCGGCTTGCTCTCGGGCAGGCGCACATCCATGCCGTTGTCGAGCTTCAGGTTCCAGCGCCGCCCGGAGACCAGCGTCGCCGCGCGGATATGCTTGGCGAAGGCGCCGGCCTCGTTGCGCAGCGCCAGATATTCGCCGGCGCGGTTGTTGGCGTCGCTGCCGACGACCAGCGGCAGATAGGCGAAGCGGCCGTCATCCATCTTGTCGATCACCGTGCCGTCGGCCGCGATCACGAACAGATCGCCCTTCACCTGCCAGAGCGCATAGGGCTCGCGCTCGGTCAGCTGGATCGAGACCTCGCCCGGATAGAGCTTGCGCACGGCCGCCTCGCGAATCAGCGGCGTCGCCTCCAGCTGCTTGCGGGCCTCGTCGGCGTCGAAGAACACCAGGGAGGTCTTGGCATCGATGCCGGCCGCCACCAGCACCTCCTGCTCGGAGAGCCCCGAGAGCCCCGAGATGGTGACATGCTCGATGCCGAAGCCGAGCGCGCGCGCCAGCATGTGGCGCGGCTCGCCGTAATTGTCCTGCATGGTCTGCCAGTGGCCGCCGAGCACGAGGCCTGAGCCCAGGCTCACGCCGAGGAAGCCGAGCGCCAGCCAGGTGCCGAGGCTCTGCGGCAGCCGCTGCGCCAAGGGCAGCGCGATCGCGCTGCGGCGCGAGCGACGCAGCCAGCGGCCCGGCCGCTCGCCGACCAGCAGCTGCGGCTGGGCGGCGGGCACGGGCAGCCGCGACTGAGATCGGGCGGGAGCGAACGCGGCCATGGCAACGGGTTTCGCCGTCATCGCTTTCACCGATCGAGGGAGGCGTCCTCCACCATCCATTTGACGAGCTCACCGAAATTCAGGCCCGCATGGGCAGCCAGTTCGGGCACCAGGCTGGTCTCGGTCATCCCGGGCTGCGTATTGACCTCCAGCCAGACGAGCGTGTCGCTCTCGTCGTGGTAACGGAAGTCAGATCGGCTGACGCCCCGGCATCCGATTGCTTGATGCGCCGTTAACGCACACTCTTCGATCTGCTGGTAAATTTTCGGTAAAATTCGAGCCGGGCAAATGTGAATCGAGCCACCTTTCGCGTACTTCGCGTCGTAGTCGTAGAACTCGCCGGTCGCGGCTTGTATCTCGGTCACACCGAGGCTGCGCTCGCCCATCACCGCGCAGGTCAGCTCGCGCCCCGCGACGAAGACCTCGGCCAGCAGCATCTCGCCGCAGGGCCAGTCCGGCCGGGCGATCTCCTGCGGCGGATGCTCCCGGTCCTTCTTGACGATCACGACGCCGACCGAGGAGCCCTCGTCGATCGGCTTGAGGACGTAAGGCGGCGGCAGCACATGGCTTTTCGCGGCGGCGAAGCGGGAGACGTTGACGCCGTGCGCGACCGGCACGCCCGCCGCCTTCACCACCGTCTTCGCCCTGTCCTTGCGGATGGCGAGCGCGGAAGCGAGCACGCCCGAATGCGTATAGGGGATGCGCAGGATCTCGAGCACGCCCTGGATCGTGCCGTCCTCGCCGAAGCGCCCGTGCAGCGCGTTGAAGGCGACGTCGGGCTTCAGCTTCGCCAGCACCTCGGCGACGTCGCGCCCGACATCGACGCGGCTGACGCGAAAACCCTGACCCTCCAGCGCACGGGCGCAGGCCGCGCCGCTGTTGAGGCTGACCTCGCGCTCGACGGACCAGCCGCCCATCAGCACTGCGACGTGTTTGCTCATGGCGGCCCCCGCTCGATGCGACGAGCCCCAACCTCGTCAGACATGGTTAACGGGCCGTTAACCGGAGCCGGCTCAGGCCGCGACGCCGAGCCGCTTGATCTCCCATTGCAGCTCGAAGCCGGAATTCTCCCTGACCCGGCGGCGGACCTCCTCGCCGAGCCCCTCGACATCGGCCGCCGTGGCGCCGCCCGTATTGATCAGGAAGTTGCAGTGCATTTCCGAGACCTGCGCCCCGCCGACGCGCAGGCCCCGGCAGCCGGCGGCGTCGATCAGCTTCCAGGCCTTGCCGCCCTCGGGGTTCTTGAAGGTCGAGCCGCCGGTGCGCTCCTTGATCGGCTGCGCCGCCTCGCGCGCCTGGGTAACCCGGTCCATCTCGGCCTGGATCGCGGCGGGATCGCCCGGCCGCCCCTGGAACAGGGCCGAGGTGAAGACGATGTCGCGGGTCGATTCGGCGCTGTTGCGATAGGTGAAGCCCATCTCGGCATGCGAGAGCGTGACGATCTCGCCCTTGCGGGTCACGCCGCGGGCCGAGACCAGCACATCGGTGGTCTCGCCGCCATGGGCGCCGGCGTTCATCCGGAGCGCCCCGCCGATCGAGCCGGGGATGCCGCGATAGAAGGCAAGCCCGTCGAGCGAAGCATCGGCCGCCGCGCGCGCGACCTTCACGTCCGGCACGGCCGTCCCGGCCCTGAGCCGATCTCCGCTCTCCGGCACGATCTCGCCGAAGGCCCGGCCGCCGAGCCGGACGACGACGCCGGGAATGCCGCCATCGCGCACGATCAGGTTGGAGCCGAGCCCGATCACCGTGACCGGGATCTCGTCGGGCAGCTTCGACAGGAGATAGGCGAGGTCTTCCTCGTCGGCAGGGCCGAACAGGATCTGCGCCGGCCCGCCGACGCGGAACCATGTCAGTCCCGAGAGGTCCTGATTGGCCAGGAGCCGCCCCCGGAGATCGGGAGCCGCGGCGCGGATGTCGGAGGTGAGGTCTGCGAAGGGCATGATGCTAACCGCGCGTATCCTTCTCCCCTCGGGGGAGAAGGTGGCCCGGCGAAACCGGGTCGGATGAGGGAAATCCGGCGAGATCAAGCCGATCGGCGATCTCACGCAGAACGAATTCGAGGTTTCCTAGCACGCGTTCATTGGAAAAGCGCAAGACCCGATAGCCTTCGCCTTTCAGAAAAGCCGAGCGTGCCGCGTCCCTGGTACGCGCTTCGAGGGTTTCATGGGGCTCGCCATCGAGTTCGACGATGAGCTTGTGCTCGAAGCAGCAGAAATCCGCAATGAAGGGCCCTATCGCCATCTGGCGCTTGAATTTCAGGCCCGCGAAGCGGCGGTTGCGAACGGCTTGCCAGAACATTGCCTCGGCCCGCGTCGGCTCCCGACGTTGGTCGCGGGCGAAATCGCGTGTCGGGGTTGAGTTTTTGCGATGCAAGGGCAGGCCTTCCCTCATCCGACCCGGCTTCGCCGGGCCACCTTCTCCCCCGAGGGGAGAAGGATCAAGGCTCAGCCCTTCAGCGCCTTGAGCTCCCCCGGCAGCGCATAGGCCCATTGCGTGATGTTGCCGGCGCCGAGGCAGACGACGTAGTCGCCGGGCTCCGCCAGCTCCGCCACCATGCCGGCGAGCTTGTCGGAACTCTCCAGCGGCAGCGCATGGCGGTGGCCGCGCGCCTTGATGCCCGCAACCAGCGAATCGCGGTCGGCGCCGGGGATCGGCGCTTCGCCCGCCGCATAGGTCTCAGCCACGATCACCGTATCGGCGTCGTTGAAGCAGGCGGCGAAATCGTCGAACAGGCTCGACAGCCGGGTATAACGGTGCGGCTGGACGATCGCGATGACCTTGCCCTTGGTCGAGGCCCGCGCCGCCTTGAGCACGGCGGCGATCTCGACCGGGTGATGGCCGTAATCGTCGAAGATCAGCGCGCCGTTCCACTCGCCCGTCTTCGTGAAGCGGCGCTTGACGCCGCCGAAGCCGGCGAGCGCCTCGCGGATGCGCGGCACGGGTATGCCGAGATCGTAGGCGACCGCGATCGCCGCCGTGGCGTTGAGCGCGTTGTGGTGGCCGGGCATCGGCATGACGAGATCGCGGATCACCTCGTCGCGGCCGCTCTTGCGGTCGCGGATCAGCAGCGTGAACTTCGCCTGCCCGCCCGCAAGGTCGATATCGATCAGCCGGAAATCGGCCTGCGGGTTCTCGCCATAGGTGATGACGCGCCGGTCGGCGATCTGGCCGACGAGGCCCTGCACCGTCGGATGGTCGATGCACATCACCGCGAAGCCGTAGAAGGGCAGATTCTCGACGAAGCTGCGGAAGGCCGCCTTGATTGCGTCGAAGGTGCCGAAATGGTCGAGATGCTCGGGGTCGATATTGGTGACGATCGCGACGTCGGCCGGCAGCTTCAGGAAGGTGCCGTCCGATTCGTCGGCCTCGACCACCATCCAGTCGCTCTCGCCCATGCGCGCATTGGTGCCGTAGGCGTTGATGATGCCGCCGTTGATCACGGTCGGGTCGAGCCCGCCCTTCTCCAGCAGCGTCGCGACGAGCGAGGTCGTGGTCGTCTTGCCATGGGTGCCGGCGATGGCGACGCAGCTCTTCAGCCGCATCAGCTCGGCCAGCATCTCGGCCCGGCGCACCACCGGCAGGCGCTTCTCGCGGGCGGCGACGAGCTCGGGATTGTCGCGCTTGATCGCGGTCGAGACCACGACGACCTCGGCCTCGCCGAGATTCTCAGGCCTATGGCCGACGAAGGTCTCGATGCCCTTCTCGGCGAGGCGCCTGACATTGGCGCCGTCGGAGGCGTCCGAGCCCTGCACCTTGTAGCCGAGATTGTGCAGCACCTCGGCGATGCCGGACATGCCGATGCCGCCGATGCCGACGAAATGGATGGAGCCGAGCTTCGGCGGCAGCTTCATGATGGGTGAATCCTGTCAGTTCGAAGATTGGGCCGTGGCGATCACGAGATCGGCCAGGCGGTCGGCGGCATCGGGAATGCCGGCGCTCTTCGCGTTTGCGGCCATCGTCGTCAAGTGCGCCGGCTGGGCGATGAGCTTCGACAGTTCGCCGGCGAGATGGCGCGGCGTGAACTCGGGCTGGAGGATGCGGATCGCCCCGCCCGCGCCTTCCAGGAAGGCCGCGTTCGCCGCCTGGTCCTGGTCGAGCGAGCCGGGCAGCGGCACCAGGATGGCCGGACGGCCGATCACGGTGAGCTCCGCCACGGTCGAGGCGCCGGAGCGCGCGATGACGAGATGCGCCGCCGCCATCTGCGCCGGAAGATCCTTGAAGAACGGCGAAACCGTCGCCCGGATGCCGAGCTTCTCGTAGATGCCGCGCACGCGCTCGTCATCCTCAGGCCTCGCCTGCTGGACGATGGCGAGCCGCGCCCTCTCGGCCTCGCTCAGGAGCTGGATCGCCGGCGGCACGATATCGGCCATGATGCGCGCGCCCTGGCTGCCGCCGAAGACGAGGAGCCTGATCCTGCCCTCGCCCGGCGGGTCGTAGTCGCGGCCCGCCGCCTCGATCACCGCCGGGCGCACCGGATTGCCGACATGGCGGCACTTGGCCTCGAGCGCGGCGTTGAGCCCGCCCACCGTGGCGAAGCCGGTCGCGATCACGTCGGCGCGGCCGGCGAGGAAGCGATTGGCCCGGCCGATCACGGCGTTCTGCTCGTGGATCAGGGTCTTGACCCCGGCGAGCGAGGCCCCGAGCACCGGTGGCACCGTCGGATAGCCGCCGAAGCCGACGACGATGGCGGGCTTGACCTGCCTGACGATACGCCGTGCGGCGAGCGTGCCGCGCGCGATGTCGAGGAGCGCCATCGCCTTCCTGAGCGGCGAGCGGCCGGACGGCGTCGCCGCCGGCACGGCATGCACCGCCTCGGCCGGAAAATCGCCGGCGAATTCGGCAGCGCGCGTATCGGTCATCAGCACGACGCGCATGCCCTTGGCATGCAGCGCGTGGCTCAGCGCCTCGGCCGGGAAGAGATGGCCGCCGGTGCCGCCGGCAGCCAGCATGACGAGCTTGCCCGCTTGCATCGGCTCAGCGTCCGTAGGGGCCGAATTCGGCCGAGCGCGGCCGCCGCCGGGTCAGCGCCAAGAGGAAGCCGGTGCCAACCGCGAGCGAGAGCAGCGACGAGCCGCCATAGGAGATGAAGGGCAGCGTCATGCCCTTGGCCGGCATCATGTGCAGGTTGACCATCATGTTGATCGCCGCCTGGACGCCGAAGAGCATGGCAAGCCCCGTCACGGCGAGCCGGATGAACGGGTCTTCCGCCTTCTGCGCCACGATGAGCGCCCGGATCACGATGATCGCGAACAGCAGGACGAGCAGCATGCAGACCACGATGCCGAACTCCTCGGCCGTGACCGCGAAGATGAAGTCGGTATGGGCGTCGGGCAGGATGCGCTTCACCGTGCCCTCGCCTGGCCCTTTGCCGAGCCAGCCGCCCTGCGCGAAGCTTTCCAGCGCGGTATCGACCTGGAAGGAATCGCCCGAGCTCTTGTCCATGAAGCGCTCGATGCGGGCGCGCACATGCGGCACGAACTCATAGGCGACGACGATGCCCACCGCGCCGACGCCGCCGAGCCCGACCACCCAGAACCAATGCAGCCCCGCGACGAAGAACAGCCCCGCCCAGACCAGGCTGACCAGCATCGTCTGGCCGAAATCGGGCTGCAGCACGAGCGGCACGATCGTGATCGGCAGCATCAGCAGCGCGAGGATGGTGCCCGGCAGGTCGGGCCGGCGCGTGCCCTCGGCGAAAGCCCAGGCGGCCATAACGACGAAGGCGGGCTTGAGGAACTCGGAGGGTTGGACGGAGCCGAACGGCCCCAGCGTCAGCCAGCGTTTCGCGCCCTTCACCTCGACGCCGAAATAGAGCGTCGCCACCACCATGGCGAGCGAGACGACATAGATCATCAGCGCCGCGCGGCGGACCTGGCGCGGCGTCATCAGCGAGACGCCAAGGAAGATCGCCATCGCGGCGACGAGATAGGCCGCCTGCCGGTTGACGAAGTGGAAGGTCGACAGGCCCAGCCGCTCGGCCACCGGCGGCCCGCCGGCCATCAGCAGCACGACGCCGGAGACCATCAGCGCGACGAGCGCGGTCAGGATGAAACGGTCGATCGACCACCACCAGCGTCCGCTGAGGGAAGGTTCGGCGCGGGAGACCATGACAGGAACCCTATCGGCAACGGCGCGGGCAAGCGCCGCGCCTCGTGACGAATCACTCTGTCAATGAATGGTTAACCGATTGATTCCGATGCGGCGGGTTTCAACCGCCGCGCGCCCCGAACGCGACGAACCCCGGCAGCGCCGCGACGAGCTTGCGGAAGGCGTCGCCCCTGACCTCGAAATTCGGGAACTGGTCGAAGGAGGCGCAGGCCGGCGAGAGCAGGACCGCGATCTCGCCCTCGCCCGGCGCCGCCAGCGCGTCGCGCGTCGCATCCGCCACCGCCTTGTCGAGCGTGACGCAGCGCTCGTAGGCCACGCGCCCGTCCTCGTCGAAGGTCGCGGCGAAGAGATCGCTCGCCGCGCCGATCAGATAGGCCTTGGCGATGTTCGGGAAATAGCGGCGCAAGCTCTCGATGCCGCCGTCCTTGGCCTTGCCGCCGAGGATCCAGAAGATGCCGTGGAAGGAGGTCAGCGCCTTCTCGGTGGAATCGGCGTTGGTCGCCTTGGAATCGTTGATGAAGACGACCCGGCCGATCCGGCCTAGTTCCTCCATCCGGTGCGCCAGCCCCGGATAGGTCCTGAAGCCCGCCGCGATCTCGTCGGCGCTGAGGCCGAGCGCCGAACAGGCGGCGAAGGCCGCCGCCGCGTTCTGCGCGTTGTGCGAACCGCGCAAGGAACCGATGCCGGCGAGATTGGCGACGACGCGCGGCATGCCGTCCTTCACTTCGACGATGCGGGTGTCGAGCCTGCCCTGATTGGCGGTGACGCCGGCGAAGACGCCTTCGTCGAGCGGCTGCTCGCCGCTGATCCTGACCAGCGGACGGCCGCCGGCGGCGCGGCGGCGCGCCATCTGCTTCGAGGGCTCGTCGTCGACGCCGACGATCGCGATATCGGCCGCCGTGACCAGCCGCTCCTTGATCTCCGCGTAGTTCGCGAAGGAGCCGTGCCGGTCGAGATGGTCCGGCGTCAGGTTCATCTGGATGCCGACGCTGGGGGCAAGCGAGGGCGAAAGGTCGATCTGGTAGCTCGAGCACTCGACGACATGGATGCGGCTCCGAGCCGGCGGCTCCAGCGCCAGCACGGCGGTGCCGATATTGCCGCCCATCTGCACGTCGCGGCCGGCTTCCCTGAGCACATGCGCGATCAGCGCCGTCGTCGTCGACTTGCCGTTGGTGCCGGTGATGCAGACGACGGGCGAGCCGGGCGCGATTCTTCCCCGCTCGCGGAAGAACAATTCGATGTCGCCGATGACCTCGACGCCCGCGGCTTTCGCCTTGCCGACCGTCCAGTGCGGTTCCGGATGGGTCAAAGGCACGCCGGGCGAGAGCACGAAGGCGGAAAAGCCCGACCAGTCGGCCTTGGCCAGATCGACGACGGCGATCCCTTCGGCAGCCGCCTTCTCCCGGCTCTTCTCGCTGTCGTCCCAGGCGGCGACCTCGGCCCCGCCGGCCTTCAGCGCGCGCGCGGTCGCGAGCCCCGAGCCGCCGAGGCCGAACAGGGCGACCTTGCGCCCGGCGAAGACGGTGACGGGCGTCATCGCGGCATGATGCCAAAAAGTGGGAACCGGTTTTCGGGGGACATCATGCCCTCACTTGGATCAGCGCAGCTTCAGCGTGGCGAGGCCGACCAGCGCCAGCACGACGGAGATGATCCAGAAGCGGATCACCACCTGCGGCTCGGTCCAGCCCAGCTTCTCGAAATGATGGTGGATCGGCGCCATCAGGAAGACGCGCTTGCCCGTGCGCTTGAACACGAAGACCTGGATGATGACCGAGAGCGCCTCGACCACGAAGAGGCCGCCGACGATGGCGAGCACGATCTCGTGCTTGGTCGCGACCGCGATGGTGCCGAGCAGCCCCCCTAAGCCCAGCGAGCCGGTATCGCCCATGAAGATCTGGGCCGGCGGCGCGTTGAACCAGAGGAAGCCGAGGCCCGCCCCGATCACCGCCCCGCAGATCACCGCGAGCTCGCCCGCGCCGGGAACGTGGTGGATCTGGAGGTAGTTGGCGAAGATCGCGTTGCCGACGAGATAGGAGATGAAGCCGAAGGTGCCGGCCGCGATCATCACCGGCACGATGGCGAGCCCGTCGAGCCCGTCGGTCAGGTTCACGGAGTTGCCGGCGCCGACGACGACGAAGGCCGCGACCAGCGGGAACAGGATGCCGAGCGGGATGATCGCTTCCTTGAGGAAAGGCATGGCGAAGCCCGAGCCGATCGCCGGCGGCTGCGTCTGCATGATGAAATAGCAGGCGACGAGCGCGACCACGACCTCGATCGCGATGCGCGCCTTGCCCGAGAAGCCCTTATGCGACTGCTTCGTCACCTTGAGATAGTCGTCATAGAAGCCGATCGCGCCATAGGCCGCGGTGACGCCGAGCACGATCCAGACGTAAGGATTGCGCAAATTGCCCCAGAGCAGCACGGCGACGAACAGCCCGGTCAGGATCATCAGCCCGCCCATGGTCGGCGTGCCGCGCTTGGCGAGATGCGATTCGGGGCCGTCGCTGCGGATCGGCTGGCCCTTGCCCTGCTTGATCCTGAGCCAGGAGATCGCCGAGGGTCCGAAGAAGAAGACGAAGAGCAGCGCGGTCGCCGTCGCCCCGCCGGCCCGGAAGGTGATGTAGCGGAAGACGTTCAGCACCGGGAAGGTGCCGGAGAGTTCGGCGAGCCAGGCGAGCATGCTGCGGGTTCTCAGTCTTGGGCGGGCACGGCGGACAAGCGCGCGACGATCGCCTTGACGATCGGACCCATCCGCGTGCCGAGCGAACCCTTGACCGTGACGGTGTCGCCGGCGCGGATCGCATCGAGCACGAGCGGCTCCAATTCGCTCGCGGTTGCGGCATAAGCCCCCCGCATGGCCGAAGGCAAGCTCTCATAGAGCTCTTTCATCAGCGGGCCGCAGGCGAAGACCTTGTCGATGCCGTTGGCGACGAGCGCCTCCGTGAGCCCGCGATGCAGCGCGCCGCCGGTCGGCCCGAGCTCCAGCATGTCGCCGATGACGGCGATGCGCCGGCCTCTGCCCTCGACCGGCAGCCGGCCGAGATTCTCGATCGCGGCGCGCATCGAGGCGGGGTTGCCGTTATAGCTCTCGTCGATGAGCGTGATCCGCCCGCCCGGCACCTCCAGCACCTGCCGCGCCCCGCGCCCGGCCGGGGGCGTAAGATCGCCGAGCTTGAGCGCCGCCAGCGCCAGATCCGCGCCCAGCGCCTTCACGGCGGCGAGTACGGCGAGCGAATTCAGCACGATATGCTTGCCCGGGCTGCCGATCCGATAGGCGACCGGCTCGCCGAACACGCTGGCCTCGACCGTCGACATCTCGGGCTTCAGGGCGCAGGAGATGAGCCTCACATCCGCCTCCGGGTTCTCGCCGAAGGTGACGATACGCCCGGCCGGACCGGACTTGGCGATATCGCTGAGCAGCCTGGATTGCGGGATGTCGGCATTGACGATCGCCGTGCCGCCCTTCTCGAGCTCCCGATAGACCCCGGCCTTCTCCTCGGCGATGCCTTCGAGCGAGGCGAAGGCGGCCAGATGCACCGGCTGGACCGTGGTGACGATGGCGACCTCAGGGCGCACCATCCGCGCCAGCGGCGCGATCTCGCCGGGGCTGTTCATGCCGATCTCGTAGACGCCATAGACGACGTCGGCGGGGGTGCGCACCAGCGTCAGCGGCACGCCCCAATGGTTGTTGTAGGAGGCGACCGGCGCATGGGTCTTGCCCTGCCCGGACAAGACGAGGCGCAGCGCCTCCTTGGTGCCGGTCTTGCCGACCGAGCCGGTGACGGCGACGACCCCGGCCTTCAGCTCGGCGCGGCGCGCTGTGCCCGCCTGCTCCATCGCCTTCAGCACGTCCGGCACCACGGCGAGCGCGCCTGTGCCTCCAAATTCCGCCGCATGCGCCGCGTCCACCACGGCGAGCGCCGCCCCCTTCTCCAGCGCCCCTTTGACGAAGTCGTGCCCGTCGCGCGCCTCGCCCTTGATCGCGAAGAAGGCGTCGCCCGCTTGAAGCGTACGGGTATCGATCGAGGCTCCGGTCACGGCCGCCGGCACGGCGCCTTCGGGGCGCGCGCCGAGCGCGGCGATCAGCCTGTCTCCGCTCCAGAGGGGCGCGTTCATCTCGTGATCTCCGATAGCGCCTTGCGAACCACGTCGTGATCCGAGAAGGGCAGCGTGCGCTCGCCGATGATCTGGCCGGTTTCATGGCCTTTTCCGGCCACCACCAGAAGATCCCCGGGCTTCAACATCCCGACCGCGGCGCGGATCGCCTCCTCGCGGTCGCCGATCTCGGCAAGCCTCGGCGAGGCGGCCAGGATCGCGGCCCGGATCGTCGCCGGGTTTTCGCTGCGCGGATTGTCGTCGGTGACGATGGCGATGTCGGCCTTCTCGGCCGCGATCGCCCCCATCAGCGGGCGCTTGCCCTTGTCGCGATCGCCGCCGCAGCCGAAGACGCAGATCAGCCGCCCGGTCGCATAGGGCCGCAAGGTCGCAAGCACCGCCGCGAGCGCATCGGGCTTATGGGCATAATCGACGACGACGAGCCCGCCATTCGCCTCGCCGACGCGCTCCAGCCGTCCGGCGACGCCCGTCAGACCGGCAATCGCCTCGAGCGACCCCACCTTGTCTTCGCCGGTGGCGATGGCGAGCCCGGCGGCGACCATCGCGTTGCCGGCCATGAAATCGCCGACCAGCGGCAAGGCCACCGACAGCTCGCGCCCGTCGAAGCCGACCGTCAGGCGCTGCGAGAAGCCGTCGCGCTCGTTGGCGATGAGCCGGAGCGTCTCGCCCTTGCGGCCGATGCCGATGATCGGATGTCCCTTCGCGACCGCGGCCTCGGCCGCCTCCCGCGCATAGGGCTCGTCACGGTTGATCACCACCGGAGCGCCATCCGGCAGCAGCTCCCAGAGCCTCAACTTCGCGGCGAGATAGTCCGCGACGGTCGGATGATAATCGAGATGATCGCGCCCGAGATTGAGGAAGGCGCCGGCCTTCAACCGCACCCCGTCGAGGCGGCGCTGGTCGAGCCCGTGCGAGGAAGCCTCCATGGCGAGATGCGTGATGCCCTCCCCGGCCAGTCTGTCGAGCGTTTCGTGCAGCGAGAGCGGGTCGGGCGTGGTCAGCGAGCCGTAATCGGCGCCCTTGCCCGTCACCACGCCGATCGTGCCGACGCTCGCCGCTTCACGGCCGAGCTTCTGGAAGATCTGCCGGGTGAAATCGGCCACCGAGGATTTGCCGCTCGTGCCAGTCACCGCGACGATGGTCTCAGGCTGGCGCGGATGCAGCTTCGCCGCCGCCAGCGCCAGCGCGAGCCGCGGATCCTCGACCTGCGCGAAGGCGACGCCGGCCGGCAGCTCGGCCGGGCGCGGACCGCCCGAGACGATCGCGACGGCGCCATGTCCGACCGCGTCCATGATGAAGCGCGCGCCGTCCGCCTTGGCGCCCGCGAGCGCGACGAAGACGTCGTCCCCCGTCACCTTGCGGCTGTCGAAGGCGACGCCGTGCACCGGCTGGCTGGCGGCCTCGGCCTCGAACATCTCGGGGAAGAGGTCTCCGAGGCTGTATCCGGTCATCGTCATGGCCACCGTTATAGACTGCGCTACCGCGAACCCCAGGCGCCGAGCCGCGCCATCAGCGGGAACGGCGACGGCGGCGGCTCGAAGCGCGGCGTGAGGCCCAGGATCGGCGCGGCGCGCTCGATCACCTTGCCCGTGGTGACGCCGGCATTCCAGGCCGCGGTCGAATAGCCGCCGCTCTCGGCATAGCCCTTCGGCTCGTCATAGATCGCCAGGAACAGGTATTTCGGCTTGTCGGAGGGTGCAATCGCCGTGAAGGTCGTGAAGTTCCTGTTCTTGGCGTAGCGGCCCTTGATGACCTTCTCGGCCGTGCCGGTCTTGCCGCCGACGAAATAGCCTTCGATATTGGCCTTGCGGGCCGAGCCCTTCTCGCCGTTGAGCCGCATGATGAAGCGCATCGCCTCGGAGGTCTCGGGCTTGATGACGCGCGTCGCGACCTTGCGCGCCTCCTCCTCGGTGCGCTTCAGGAAGGTCGGCTTCATCAGGTAGCCGCCATTGACCAGCGCGGCCACCGCCGCCAGCGCCTGGATCGGGGCAACCGCAAGGCCGTGGCCGAAGGCAATGGTCGCGGTGTTGATCTCGCCCCAGCGCTGCGGGACGATCGGGGCGGCGCTTTCCGGCAGCTCCGTCGTCATCCGGTCGAGCTGCATCATCTTCCTGAGGAACGCCTTGTGACCCTCGACGCCGACGGCCAGCGCCATCTTGATCGAGCCCATGTTAGACGAATGCAGGAAGACCTCGGGCACGGTCAGCGTGCGGCCCGTGCCGTGGTACTCCTTGATGACCTGCCGGCCGAACCGCATCATGCCGCCGGCGGTCGAGAAGCTCGAATTGATGTTGACCTTGCCGGAATCGAGCGCCATCGCGATGGTCAGCGCCTTGAAGGTCGAGCCCATCTCGTAGACGCCGACATTCATCCGGTTGATCCGGTCGTCCTCCTGCGCGTCGATCGGGTTGCCGGGATCGAAATCGGGCAGCGAGACCAGCGCGATCACCTCGCCCGTATTCACGTCCAAGATCGCGCCGGCCGCGGCGATCGCCTTGAAGCGTTCGATGCCCTTGGCGAGTTCGTCGCGCAGCAGGTGCTGGACGCGCAGGTCGATCGAGAGCTTGACCGGCTTCAGGTCGGAGGCTTCCGTCGCCAGCCCCGCGCCGTTCAGGTCCTGCAACCCTTGCGAGTCGATGTATTTCTCGATGCCGGCGATGCCGACATTGTCGATATTGGCGAAGCCCAGCACATGCGCGGCGGCGGTGCCGTTGGGATAGACGCGCTTGTTCTCCGGCACGAAGCCGACGCCGGGGATGCCGAGCCGGTGCACCTCGGCCTGCTGGCGCGGGGTGATCTCGCGCTTGACCCAGACGAAGCCCTTCTTGGTGCCGAGCTTGTCGCGCAGCTCCTTGGCGTCGAGGTCCGGCAGCACGGCGGTCAGGAGCTCGGTCGCCTCGTCCTTGTCGAGGATGCGGCGCGGCTCGGCGAAGACCGAGACGGTGCGGATATCGGTCGCCATCACCTCGCCGTTGCGGTCGACGATGTCGGGCCTTGCGGCGGAGATCGCGTTGGAGGTGGCGCGGCGCAGGCCCACCTGCTCGTTCGGCGCGACGCCGAGATAGACCAGCCGCCCGGTGATGGCGAGGAACAGCGCCGAGAAGCACAGGATGACGAGGCCGACGCGCGGCTCGCTCTTCTCCCCGCTCATGCGGAAGACGTCGCCAAGCCAGGCCAGACGCCCGCGCCGAGGGCTTCCTGCGGCCGCCTCGGCCTGCGGCTCCCGCTCCGTCGACTGGCTCATGGCGTGGCTCCCGGCGTCGTCGCGCTCGCCTTGCGCTCCCGCGGCGTCTCGGTCGGCAGGCCGAGGCCGAGATCCTCGAGCTTGCGGCCGATGGCATCGACCTTCGGTCCGCGGTTGGGGATGTCGGAGGGCTTGACCACCTGCGTCACCACGAAGGGCTGGAGGTCGAGATGGCGCTCGGCCAGCATCTGCACCCGGTCGGGCCGGTTGAGGAACTGCCACTCGGCCTTGAGCACCTGGATCGCGTCGCGCTCGCGCTGGGTCTTGGCCTTGAGCTTCTGGAGATGCTCGGTCGCCAGCGTCGTCTCGTATTTGATCGAATAGGCATAGACCGCCGAGGAGACCAGCGCGCCGATGGCGATGACATGCAGGAGCTTGATCACGCTCAGGGTCTCCGGCGCGGCTGCGGATCGGGAACGGTGGAGAGTGCGACGAGCCCGGCCTCGGCCCGGCGCGCCGGCGCCTCGTTGCGCTCGGCGGCGCGCAGCTTGGCCGAGCGCGCCCGCGGATTGGCCCGCATCTCGGCCTCCGACGGCGTAACCGCACCCTTCTCGATGAGCCTGAAGGTCGGCCGCGCGGCCGCGACCGCCGGGGCATGGCGCGAGCCCGCCGGCACCCGGCCGGAACGCTCGGAGAGGAACTGCTTGACGATGCGGTCCTCCAGCGAATGGAAGGTCACCACGACGAGCCGCCCGCCCGGCTTCAGCACGGCTTCGGCCGCGTGCAGCGCCCTGACCAATTCACCCAGCTCGTCGTTGACCGCGATGCGCAGCGCCTGGAAGACGCGCGTCGCCGGATGCGCCCCGCCGGGCTCGCCCCGCACGATGCCGGCGACGAGATCGGCGAGCTGCTTCGTCGTCGCGATCGGCGCCTTGCGGCGCGCCTCGATCACGGCCCGCGCCACGGCGCGCGAGCGGCGCTCCTCGCCATAGTGGTAGAAGATATTGGCGAGGAGCCCCTCCTCGGCCTCGTTGACGAGGTCGGCGGCGCTCTGCCCGCTGCCGCTCATGCGCATGTCGAGCGGCCCGTCGAAGCGGAAGGAAAAGCCGCGCTCCGCCTGATCGATCTGCATGGAAGAGACGCCGATATCGAGCACGACGCCGTCGAGCGGAACCATCCTGAAGCGCTCCGCCTCCTCCGCCAGCTCGCCGAAATTGGCCTGCGACAGGGTGAGCCGCCCTTCCATCGCTGCTACGAGATCGGCCCCGCCGGCGATCGCGGAGGGATCGCGGTCGAGCCCGAGCAGGATCGCGCCGGGCGCGGCCTCGAGGATCGCGCGGGCATAGCCGCCGGCTCCGAAGGTGCCGTCGAGATAGCGCCCGCCCGCCCGCGGCGCGAGCGCGGCGATCACCTCGGCAAGCAGCACGGGCACATGACGAGCCGCTCCGCCCTGGTCCGTCATGGGCCGGCACCCGCCGCCGGCGCCGTCAATCCGCCGAGTGCGCGCTTCACGTCGCGCAGGCGGCTGCGGGCCGCGTCGAGATGGGCGCGGAACCGCTCCGGCTCCCAGATCTGGAATTTGTGGCCATGGCCGACGAAGGTCACGGTGTCGCCGATGCCGGCATGCGCCTTCAGCGCCTCGCTCAGCACCATCCGCCCCTCGGGGTCGACCTTCAGCACCTCCGAGGTGCCGTTCAGCGCCGTCGAGAGCAGCTCCCACTCGTCCGAGAACGGCGAGAAGCGCGCCAGGATGTCGTCGATCGTCGCCCTCAGCGCATTGCCGCCGGCATCGAGCGCCGGCAGGTCGAGCGCCTGATGGACATAAAGCCCCTCGTAGCCGTCCTTCGCCAGCACCGCGCGGAAGCCCGAGGGAATCGAGACGCGCCCCTTGGCGTCGAGCCGGTTGGTGAAGTTCGAGACGAAGCGGTCCGTCAACGCCGCCTCCCGGCCTGATCTTCAAGGCGCCGCCGCGCAGAGGGGAAAGCGGCAAAAGGACTTCCCGTCGAGGCGGGCAAGGCACGCCCGCACGCCAGTTTCCGCGCGGCACACGGAGCCTGACCCTGGGTTTGCCTGCCGGCTTCGACGGGATGATTTGGGATAGCATGGGCGATTATGGGCGTCAATGGAATCGCAGGCGTGACAACGCCTCCGCGGGAACTCTTCCGCATCACATCCCGTTAAGGTTAAGTATCCGTAAGCACGCGCAATTCGGCATCGGCCGGCCGGGCGCCCGGCGGTGCGAGACGCCCGGCTTGCGAAAAATTTCCGGCCGGGCGCGCCGCCTGTCGTAGAGTGCGCCGCCCGGCGGAATTTGGACCGGCGGCGCGTTTCAGCAAGGAGACCGATCATGAAGACCCTCTACACCGCCCACGGTTCCGCGACCGGCGGCCGCGAAGGCAAGGCGAGGACCGATACCGGCAATGTCGAGCTCGTGCTGAACACGCCCAAGGAGCTCGGCGGGGGCGGCGGCGACGGCGCCAATCCCGAGCAGCTTTTCGCGATGGGCTATTCGGCCTGCTTCCTCGGCGCGCTCAAATTCGCCGCCGGCAAGGAGAAGGTGACGATCCCCGACGACGCCAAGGTCTCGGCCGATATCGGCATCGGCCCGCGCGACGACGGCCAGGGCTTCGGCATCACCGCGAAGCTGACCGTCTCGCTGCCGGGCCTCGACAAGGCCGTGGCCGAGGATCTGGTGAAGAAGGCCCATGTCGTCTGCCCCTATTCGCACGCGACGAAGGGCAACATCCCGGTCGAGACGACGGTGGCCTGACAGCCCGTTGAGGGCTTTTGGATCACGACCGGGCAGGGTGCCTGATGCTCGGAAATTCGCTCCGGCGCGGTAGCTGGAGCGGTCGCCGAGAACCGGAGCGCAGCGGACATCGGTCCGTGAGCACCGGAAGCGCAGGTGATCGCTTCAGATGCCCGCCGGAGTAGAATTACGAGCATCAAGCGCCAGTCGGCCTGTAAGCCGGGTTCTGGATGGCTGCCGAATTTCTCCGGCAACGTGACGGCCATTCCTCTGGGACGCGCATCGCTGCGCGCCTCGAGCAACCAACCCGGACGACAAGGCTCGAAAACTCGCCCCTCCCCGCTTGCGCGGAGAGCATCGTCCCTATTCGGTTTTGCTCCCGGTGGGGCTTGCCATGCCGTCCCCGTTGCCGGGTCCGCGGTGCGCTCTTACCGCACCTTTTCACCCTTACCGCGCGCTGAAAGCCCGCGGCGGTTCGATCTCTGTGGCGCTTTCCCTGGGGTCGCCCCCGCCGGACGTTATCCGGCACCGTGTTTCCGTGGAGCCCGGACTTTCCTCCCTCGCGAGCGAGAGCGGCCGTCCGGCCGACTGGCGAGGAGGGAGATGCGCGCTGGCGCGCCCGGCGTCAAGCGCACCGAGAGCATTTTCGAGCGAAGTGGATACCGGTTCGCGTGAAGAAAATGCGTAAGATAAAAGCATGGATCAGTTGCGCGCGCTGATCGTGCGCACCTTGGCACAGTAGACGCGATTGGCGCCGCTCATCCGGGTCGCCATGTGGCCGCTCTGGTACTTCATGATCGTGCGACAGGTGTCGCCGCCGGCGAGCTTGTAGGCCAGGGCCAGATATTTCATGCCGTAGCGGGCATTGGTCTCGGCATCGAGCAGCCCGCCGGCGCCGCCGGTATAGCCCATGCCGCGCGCCGTCTGGTGGCGGATCTGCATCAACCCGTAATTGCCGGCGTGCGCAGCACGCGGATTATAGCGGCTCTCGACGCGGATGACGGCGTCGGCGAGCGAGAACGGCACGCCGTTGGCGGCGGCATGGCGCGCGACGATCGCCCGGATGCCCTCGGAGCCGGCCGGAGCAGCCAGGGCGCGGCTCGCGCGCGGCTCGGCCTTGGCCGCGGGCGCCGCCACCGGCGCCTCGGCGTGCGGCGCCTCCTCGCCCTCGGCCCCGCCGGCCTTGGCGCGGGCGATCTCGGCATCGCGAACGACGAGCGCTCTGGGGTCCGTTTCCGCGTTGACGAGATCCTCGGCCAGGGCCACCCCGGAGAGGCTAATCAGGCACGCGCCCACGAGACCGCCACAGATATATCGCATGTCGAACTGAACCCTGTTGAGCCATGACTGGCCGATGGGCAGGGTCAATTGATGGTCGAATGTGTCGATAATCCGGCACGTTCGACCGGAAAACATACAACAATAGCCGCCAACAGGAATTTATTCTATATTTAACGATCCAGTATCCATATGTATTCGTCACGCTGAAAAACTTCGCCGGCTTCCAGCCGCCGGATGCGAATCAAGCAGGCCCCGGCCCTGCCGCATTTCCGCCGCAATCTCGGCCGGAAACGCTTTTTCAAGCGCGGCAGGCCGTCGCACCGGGCGCTCTTGCGCGGCGTTGTCCCCTTCTCCCATCATCCGCGGAGCGGATTTAACCGGATCGGCTTTTGTGATGGCTTCCTCTTTCTGGGGCGCGCTCGGCGGCGGCGGGCTCGGGCTCATGCTCGGCGGGCCGCTGGGCGCGCTCGTGGGCGCGCTCGCCGGCCATGTCCTGGTCGATCGCGAGGGCGCGCCCTTCGGCCCGGCGCCGCGCGAGCTCGTCTTCACCACGGGCCTCGTCGCGCTCGCCGCCAAGATGGCGCGCTCGGACGGCGTCGTGACCAGCGAGGAGGTCGCCGCCTTCCGCCGCATCGTCGTGGTTCCGCCCGAGGAGCGCGAGCGCATTGAACGCCTGTTCGACCTCGCCCGGCAGACCAGCGCCGGCTTCGAGGCCTATGCCGCGCAGATCGCCGCCGCCTTCAAGGACGAGCCCGCCCTGCTGGAAGACGTGCTCGACGGGCTTTTCCTGATCGCCGCCGCCGATGGCGCGATCCACGAGGCGGAGCATGCCTATCTGATGGCGGTTGCCGGCATCTTCGGCATCGGGGCCAAGGATTTCGCCCGGATCGAGGCGCGCCACGCCCGCCGGCCGGAGGACCCCTATCTCGTGCTGGGCTTGAGCCGCGACATGGACGACGCCGTGCTGAAGCGGGCATACCGGCGCCTCGTCGCCGAGACCCATCCCGACCGCGAGATCGCCCGCGGCCTGCCCGAGGAGGCGGTCGCCATCGCGACACGCCGCCTTGCGGCCATCAACGCCGCCTGGGACGCGATCGAGCGCGAGCGCGGCCTCGCGCCCGAGCCGGCCTGAGCCCATGACCGACACCGCCACCCCCGACAGCCGCTTCGCCAGCAAGGTCTTCCCCTCGCCGAACCATGGCGAGCGCAAGCATGCGGATGGGACGCCCGGACGCCGGCCGGACATGCTGATCCTGCACTACACCGGCATGCCGGTCGCGGGCGAGGCGCTGCAATGGCTGTGCAACCCGGTCTCGCAGGTCTCCTCGCATTATTTCGTCTTCGAGAACGGCCACACGCTCCAGCTCGTGCCGGAAGCGCGGCGCGCCTGGCATGCCGGTGCCGCGCACTGGGCCGGCGAGAGCGATATCAACTCCTGCTCGATCGGCATCGAGATCGCCAATCCCGGCCACCCCGGCGCCCTGCCCGATTTCCCCGAAGAGCAGATCAGGGCGACGCTAAACCTCTGCCGCGACATCTGCGCGCGCTGGTCGATTCCGCCCGAACGCGTGCTCGCCCATTCCGACGTCGCGCCCGGCCGCAAGATCGACCCCGGCGAGAAATTCCCCTGGCGGCGCTTTGCCGAGGGCGGCGTCGGCCTGTGGAGCGAGCCGGCGCCGATCCGCGGCGGGCGCTTCCTCGCCCGCGGCGAGAGCGGCCAGCCGGTCGAGGCGCTGCAGGCGATGTTCGCCATGCTGGGCTACGGCATCGCGGTCGACGGCATCTTCGACGAGAAGACCGAAGCGGTCGTCGCCGCCTTCCAGCGCCACTGGCGCCCGCAGATCGTCGACGGCGTCGCCGATGCCTCGACGATCACGACGCTGCGCGACCTGCTGGCGGCGACGCAGGACGCGCGCACCGCCTGAGGAGGATCAGCGCTTGCGCACGAATTCGGTGCGCAGCACGAGCCCCTTGATCGCATCGTGGCGGCAGTCGATCTCCTGCGGATCGTCGGTCAGCCGGATCGAGCGGATCACCGTGCCCTGCTTCAGGGTCTGGCCGGCGCCCTTGACCTTGAGGTCCTTGATCAGCACGACGGAATCACCGTCCGCGAGGACGTTGCCGGCAGAATCCCGCACCTCGAAGCGCGCCGCGGCAGCCGCGGCGGCGGCGACCTCCGAAGCCGGGCGCCACTCGCCCGTCGCCTCGTCATAGACGTAATCGTCGCTGTCGCCGGCCATGACCGCTCCTTGCAAAATCGTGCTGCGGCCATAACCCCGACGGCGCCCAAAGGAAACCCGGCTACTCCGCCGCCTCCAGCCGATAGGCGGCGGTGTCGTAGTTGAGGATCGGCGCGAGCCAGCGCTCGACCTCCGCTACACCCATGCCCTTGCGCCGGGCATAATCCTCGACCTGGTCGCGCTCGACCTTGGCGACGCCGAAATAATACGACTCCGGATGCGAGAGATAGAGCCCGGAGACCGATGAGCCCGGCCACATCGCATAGCTCTCGGTCAGCTTCACCCCGACGCGCCGCTCGGCTTCGAGCAGGCGGAACAGCGTCGCCTTCTCGGTATGGTCGGGCTGGGCCGGATAGCCCGGCGCCGGGCGGATGCCGCGATATTCCTCGCGGATCAGCTCCTCGTTGGTGAAAGCCTCGTCCGGCGCATAGCCCCAGAACTCCTTGCGCACGAGCTGGTGCATGCGCTCGGCGAAGGCTTCGGCGAAGCGGTCGGCCAGCGCCTTGACCATGATCGAGCGGTAATCGTCGTTGTCGCGCGCGAACTTCTCGGAGATGCGCTCCTCCTCCGCCCCGGACGAGACCGCGAAGGCGCCGATATAGTCGGGCGCGACGCCCTCCGGCGCGACGAAATCGGAGAGGCAGAGATTGGGCTTGCCGTCCCGCCGCGTCAGCTGCTGGCGTAGCCCGTGGAAGGTCGCGAGCGTCTCCTTCCGGCTCTCGCCGGTATAGAGGCGGATGTCGTCGCCGACCGCGTTCGCCGGCCAGAAGCCGATCACGCCCTTCGGGTTGAACCAGCGCTCCTCGACGATGCGCTTCAGCATCGACTGCGCGTCGTCCCAGAGCGCGCGCGCCGCCTCGCCCTGCTTCTCGTCCTCCAGGATCGCCGGGAAGCGGCCCCTCAGCTCCCAGGTCTGGAAGAACGGCGTCCAGTCGAGCACCGGCACGAGATCGGCGATGTCGTAGGTGCGGAAGGTGCGCGTGCCGAGGAAGCTCGGCTTCGGCGGGGCGTAGCTCGCCCAATCCGTCTTGAACGCATTGGCGCGAGCCTTGGCCAGCGGCAGGCGCTGCTTCTCGGCCTCCGAGCGGCGATGGGCCTCGGCCACCCGCGCATATTCGGCCTTGATGCCCTCCACATAGCCCGGCTTCTGTTCCTGCGAGAGCAGGCTCGATACCACGCCCACCGCACGCGAGGCGTCGTTGACGTGCACCGCCTGCCCGGCATTGTAGGCCGGGTGGATCTTCACGGCCGTGTGGACGCGGCTCGTCGTCGCCCCGCCGATCAGCAGCGGGATATCGAAGCCCTCGCGCTCCATCTCGGAAGCGACCGTGACCATCTCGTCGAGCGAGGGGGTGATCAGGCCCGACAGCCCGATGATGTCGACATTCTCCTTGCGCGCGGTTTCGAGGATCTTCTGGGTCGGCACCATCACGCCGAGGTCGATCACCTCGTAATTGTTGCACTGGAGCACGACGCCGACGATGTTCTTGCCGATATCGTGGACATCGCCCTTCACCGTCGCCATCAGCACCTTGCCGGCGGCGGCGCGCCCGCCCTCGCCGCCGTTCAAGCGCTTCTCCTCCTCCATGAAGGGCATGAGATAGGCGACAGCCTGCTTCATCACGCGGGCGGATTTCACCACCTGCGGCAGGAACATCTTGCCCGAGCCGAACAGGTCGCCGACCACGTTCATCCCGGCCATCAGCGGCCCCTCGATGACGTGCAGCGGCTTCTCGGCGTTCAGCCGCGCCTCTTCCGTGTCGGCCTCGATGAACTCGGTGATGCCGGCGACGAGCGCATGCTCCAGCCGCTTCTCGACCGGCAGTTCGCGCCAGGCCATGTCCTTGCCGTTGCTGGCCGCAACGCCATCGCCCTTGAAACGCGGCGCGGCCTCCAGCAGGCGCTCGGTCGAATCCTTGCGGCGGTTGAGGACGACGTCCTCGCAGAGCTCGCGCAACTCCGGATCGAGATCGTCGTAGGAGCCGAGCTGGCCGGCATTGACGATGCCCATGTCCATCCCCGCCTTGATGGCGTGGTAGAGGAACACGGAGTGCATCGCCTCGCGCACCTTCTCGTTGCCGCGGAAGGAGAAGGACAAATTCGAGACGCCGCCCGAGATATGGGCGTGCGGCAGGCTCTCGCGGATCGCCTTGGTCGCCTCGATGAAGTCGTTGCCGTAGTTGTCGTGCTCCTCGATGCCCGTCGCCACGGCGAAGATGTTCGGATCGAAGATGATGTCCTGCGGCGGGAAGGCGAGGTTTTCGGTCAGCAGCTTGTAGGCGCGGGTGCAGATCTCGATCTTGCGCTGGAAGGTGTCGGCCTGGCCCGTCTCGTCGAAGGCCATCACGACCACCGCCGCGCCGTATTGCCGGCAGATGCGCGCCTGTTCGAGGAAAGCCTCCTCGCCTTCCTTCATCGAGATCGAATTGACGATCGGCTTGCCCTGGATGGTCTTCAAGCCGGCCTCGATCACATGGAACTTCGAGGAGTCCACCATGATCGGGACGCGGCTGATATCCGGCTCCGAGGCGATCAGGTTGCAGAACTCGGTCATCGCCTTCTCGGAATCGAGCAGGCCCTCGTCCATGTTGATGTCGATCACCTGCGCGCCGTTGGCGACCTGCTCGCGCGCCACGTCGAGGGCTGCGGCATAGTCGCCGGCCGTGATCAGCTTCCTGAACTTGGCCGAGCCGGTGACGTTGGTGCGCTCGCCGACGTTCACGAAGGGAATGGTCTCGTCGAGCGTGAAGGGTTCGAGCCCCGCGAGCCTGAGCCAGGGCTTCACTTCCGGAATCTGGCGCGGCGCCTTGCCGGCCACCGCCTGCGCGATCGCCGCGATATGCTCGGGCGTCGTGCCGCAGCAGCCGCCGACGACGTTGACGAAACCTGAATCCGCGAACTCGGCCAGCATCTTCGCGGTGGCTTCCGGCCGTTCGTCATAGAGGCCGAATTCGTTGGGCAGGCCGGCATTCGGATAGGCGCAGACCAGCGTGTCGGCGATGCGCGCCATGTCCTTGATATGCGCCCGCATCTCGCGTGCGCCGAGCGCGCAGTTGAGGCCGATGGTCAAGGGCGCGGCATGGCGCACCGCGTTCCAGAACGCCTCGACCGTCTGGCCTGAGAGCGTGCGGCCGGAGAGATCGGTGATCGTGCCGGAGATCATGACCGGCAGGCGCAAGGCTTTCTCGCGAAAGACCTGCTCGATCGCGACGATCGCGGCCTTGGCGTTCAGCGTGTCGAAGATCGTCTCGATCAGCAGCAATTCCGAGCCACCCTCGATCAGCCCCCTCACCTGCTCGGCATAGGCGTCGCGCACCTGATCGAAGGTCACGGCGCGGAAGCCCGGATTGTTGACATCGGGCGAGATCGAGAGCGTGCGGTTGGTCGGGCCGATCGCGCCGGCGACATAGCGGCGCCGCCCATCCTCGCTCTCGGCGATCGCCGCCGCCTCGCGGGCGATACGGGCGCAGGCGACGTTCAGCTCGTGGACATAGGCCTCCATGCCGTAATCGGCCTGGGCGATCGAGGTGCCGGAGAAGCTGTTGGTCTCGACGATATCGGCACCCGCCCGGAAATAGGCGAGGTGGATGTCGCGCAGCGCCTCGGCTTGCGTCAGCGCGATGATGTCGTTGTTGCCCTTGAGATCGTGGTTGAAGCCTTTGAAGCGCTCGCCGCGGAAATCCGCTTCGGAGAGCTTCAGGTTCTGGATCTGCGTCCCCATCGCGCCGTCGAGCACGAGGATGCGCTCACGCGCGGTTTCACGCAGCGAGCGCTCGATCTCGGCGCCGTCGACGGGGGCGGGCTGGTAGTCGGACATCGGGCTTTACTCCGCCGCCACCGCCTGCGCCGCCGGCTTCTCGGGCTTCAGGCCCACGAGATGGCAGATGGCGTAGACGAGGTCGGCCTTGTTCATCGTGTAGAAATGCAGGTCGGTCGCGCCGCGATCGATCAGGTCGAGCACCTGCTCGGCGCAGACGGCGGCCGCCACCAGCCGGCGGGTCGCCGGATCGTCCTCCAGCCCCTCGAAGCGGTCGGTGAGCCATTGCGGCACGCTCGCCCCGGTCTTGCGGGCGAAGCCCGCGGTCTGCCTGAAGTTCTGCACCGGCACCACGCCGGGCAGGATCGGGATTTCGATGCCCGCCGCGCGGACCTTGTCGAGATAGCGGAAATAGACATCGTTATCGAAGAAGAACTGGGTGATCGCCCGGCTCGCGCCGGCATCGACCTTCTTCTTCAGCGCCTCGATATCGGCATCGAGCGAGGCGGCTTCCGGGTGCTTCTCCGGATAGGCCGAGACGGTCACCTCGAAATCGCCGATGCGCTTCAGCCCGGCGACGAGGTCGCAGGTCTGGCCGTAGCCTTCCGGATGCGCCTCATAGGCCGTGCCGATACCGCCGGCCGGATCGCCGCGCAGCGCCACGACATGGCGCACGCCCGCCTCCCAATAGGCGCGGATCACCGCGTCGACCTCGGCCTTCGAGGCCGAGACGCAGGTGAGATGCGCGGCCGGCTTCAGGCCCGTCTCCTCGACCATGCGCTTGACGGTGGCGTGGGTGCGCTCGCGGGTCGAGCCGCCGGCGCCGTAGGTCACCGAGACGAAGCTGGGGCCGAGCGGCTCGAGCCGGCGCACGCTCTCCCACAAAGCGGCCTCCATCTCCTCGCTCTTCGGCGGGAAGAACTCGAAGGAGACGCGCGGGCGGCGCGAGCCGTGCCGGCTGGGGCGGAAAGCGTTCATCAGGCAACCTCGAGATTGACGGCACGCACCGGCGGATCGGCCTGGATACGCCGGTCACGCCCGCGCCAGAGCATCACCGGCAGCTGGCCGGAGCCGCCATCGGCGAGCGTGATCTCGCGCGCGAGGTCGCAGGCGAGTCCGGCTTCGGCGAACCAGCCGGCGATCTGCTGGCGCGAGAAGCCGAGCCGGCGATGGGCATGCTCGCTGCGCAGGAATTCCATCTCGTGCGGGGCGAAATCGACGACGACCAGCCGCCCGCCTGGCGCCAGCATCGCCGCTGCCTCGCGCACGGCCCGGCCGGGATCGTCGAGGAAATGCAGCACCTGATGGATCACGACGAGGTCGAAGGAGCCGCGCGCGAAGGGCAGCGCATAGATGTCGCCCTGCCGAAGCTCGACGCGCGACAGCCCCGCCTGCTCCAGATTGGCCCGCGCCACCGCCAGCATCGCATGGTTGGCGTCGACGCCGACGGCGCGGCCGAATTTCGGCGCGATCTTCTCCAGCATCCGCCCGGTGCCGGTGCCGAGGTCGAGCATGGCGCCGGGCGAGCCCTCGCCGACGGCGTCCTCGACAGCAGCCTCCACGGCATGGTCGGGCACATGCAGGCCGCGCAGCCGGTCCCAGTCGCGCGCGACGCTGGCGAAATAGCTCTGCGCCGCTTCGGCCCGCGTCGCCCTGACGGCGGCGAGCCGCTCGCGATCAGCCGCGAGCACGGGGTCGCCGCGATCGAGCCAGGCGGCGAGCGAAGCCGCGAAGGCCCCGCCCGGCCCCGTCTCGTCGAGGCGGAAGAAGGCCCAGGCGCCCTCGCGCGAACGCCTGACAAGCCCGGCCTCGGTCAAAAGCTTGAGATGGCGCGAGATACGCGGCTGCGACTGGCCGAGGATGTCGGTGAGATCGGAGACCGAAAGCTCGCCCTCGGACAGCAGGGCGAGAATGCGCAGCCGCGTCTCCTCGCCGGCGGCCCTCAACGACGCCAGAAGCACATCGGAAGACAATGTCGTCGGCTGCCGCACGCGCCTCGCCCTCTGCCGCATGAAGAAAGATATAAAGATATCTTTATATCGAATAAATCGTTCGTGCAAGCGGATTGTCGTGCGGAAAACAGGACGGGCACACGGAACGACGAGCCGCCGGAGCGTTGTCCCTGTCCTGCGTCATCCCGGAGGAGCCGCGAAGCGGCACCTCCGGGATCCATGCCGGAGCACTTCCGGCAGAGGTTCAGGCGTGGATCCCGGGTCTACGCCGCGCTCCGAAATGACGGCGGCGAAGAACGACTCCGAGCATGTCCCCGTCCCTGTGCTCGACATCATCGACATCGGCACGCAGCCGTCGACTGTGAACGCCGCTGGAGACCGGACCGGGAAGTGGAATTCCAGACTCCGCGCGTCGCCGGATGCCCAAATCCGAAAAATCCCGCTCGGTCAGACCTGGACGGGGCATTCGGCGCCTGTTGCAGGACGAAGAGAACCATCCGGACATGCGGCGGGAGCGCCGGCCCGGTCTTTCGTTTTCGGCGCGCGCGCCTGCCCCGCCTGGACCGCGCGCGGCAGGCGCAACTCAACCGCGGCAGGGCAGCTTCAGAGCAGTTTCAGATCGCCCGCGGCGGTCTTGCCGCGCTCGGTCTTCAGCTCGAACGAAACCTTCTGCCCTTCCGTCAGCGTCATCATGCCGGCTTCCTTCACGGCGGTGATGTGAACGAACACATCCTTGCCGCCCTCCGCCGGCTGAATGAAGCCGAACCCCTTCTCAGTATTGAACCATTTGACGGTTCCGGTCGCCATCGTCACATCCCTCGAAGCCAAAGCCTCGCCGGCACCGGGCGCATGGCGCCTATGCCGACAGGGAAGGATTGACCGAAAACCGGTCCTTGTCGAGATGAAAGGCTCGGCATGGCCCGCGCTTTTGTCGTTGCGGTTGCACCTCGCCCGGCATCATGCGAATCAGCCGGGGCAGCCCATCGGAAGCGAACGGCGAGACGAGACATGGCCCAGCCCCTGACCATCGAAGACCTGCGCCTCATGGCCAGGCGCCGCGTCCCGCGCATGTTCTACGACTACGCCGATTCCGGCGCCTGGACGGAGGGCACCTACCGCGCCAACGAGGCCGATTTCGCCAAGGTCAAGCTGCGCCAGCGCGTCGCCGTCGACATGACCGACCGCTCGCTCGCCACGACGATGATCGGACAGCCGGTCTCGATGCCGGTCGCGCTCGCCCCCACCGGCATGACCGGCATGCAGCACGCCGACGGCGAGATCCTCGCGGCGCGGGCGGCGGCGAAGGCGGGCGTCCCCTTCACCCTCTCGACCATGAGCATCTGCTCGATCGAGGACGTGGCCAACCACACCAGCGCACCCTTCTGGTTCCAGCTCTATGTGATGAAGGACCGCGATTTCATCGCCCGGCTGATCCAGCGCGCGAAGGCTGCCGGCTGCTCGGCGCTCGTGCTGACGCTCGATCTCCAGATCCTCGGCCAGCGCCACAAGGACCTGCGCAACGGCCTTTCCGCCCCGCCGAAGCCGACGCTCGCCAACCTGATCAACCTCGCCTTCAAGCCGCGCTGGTGCCTGAAGATGCTGGACACGCCGCGCCGGCAGTTCGGCAACATCGTCGGCCATGTCACCGGCGTCGCCGACATCTCCTCGCTCTCCAACTGGACAGCGAGCCAGTTCGACCCGAAGCTGAACTGGGACGATATCCGCTGGATCAAGGACCAGTGGGGCGGCAAGTTGATTCTGAAAGGCATCCTCGACCCGGAAGATGCTGAAATGGCAGCGAAAAGTGGCGCCGACGCGCTGATCGTCTCAAACCATGGCGGGCGTCAGCTCGACGGCGCCTTGTCCTCGATCGAGGCCCTGCCCGGCATCGTCGATCAGGTCGGCAACCGCATCGAGGTGCTGTTCGACAGCGGCATCCGCTCGGGCCAGGACGTGCTCAAGGCGATCGCGCTCGGGGCGCATGGCACCTTCATCGGCCGCGCCTTCCTCTACGGGCTCGGCGCCATGGGCGAGCGGGGCGTCACCGCCGCGCTCGAGATCATCCGCAAGGAGCTCGACGTCACCATGGCGCTCACCGGCCTGCGCGACATCCGACAGGTCGACGAGCGCATCCTCGTCGGCGGCCGCGCCGGGGCGATGAAGCGGTTGGCGGGCTGAGCCCGCCGCTCAAGCGCCGCGCCGGTTCGCGACGGTGAGCGCAAGCCCCCCGAGCACGAGAGCGACGCCGAGGATGAAGAGCGGCCCCAGCGCGTCGCCGAACATCGCGGCGGCCGCGGCGACGCCGACGACCGGCTGGAGATACTGGATGCCGGCGGCGATCCGGGCGGGCACCGTGCGCAGGATCGTGAGCCACAGGAAGAGCCCGGCAACCGTCACCACGACGCCGAGATAGATCCCCGCGCCCAGCCCGACCGCCGTCACCGTGAAGGGCACGTGCCACATCTCCCACCCGGCCCAGGGCACGAGCGCGACGAAGCCGAACAGCGTGCTCCAGGCCACGACGGCCACGGTGCCGTGGCGCTCGCATAATTCGACGCTCCAGACATAGTAGAAGGCGACGGCGACCGAGGAGAGCAGCATCAGGATCACGCCGGCGAGCGTGGTCTGGGAAGTGACCGACGTGGCCTCGCCCCGCCCCGAGGCCACCAGCGCGATGCCGGCGAAGGCGGCGAGAAGCCCGAGCGCCTGAAGCCCGGACACCCGCTGCCGCAGCCGCAAGGCGGCGAAGACGACGACGAAGATCGGAATCGTCGCGGAGACGATGGTGCCGACCGAGGCCGCGGTGGCGACGACGCCGAAGGTCTGCGCCACCTGCCCGATGCCGATACCGAGGATGCCGAGCGCGGCGAGCCGCGGCACAGCCCGCCACGGCAAGCGCGGCCTGCCTACGACGAAGACGAACATCAGCGGCACGGCGACGGCGTAGCGCAGCGCGGTCAGCGTCAGCGGCGGCAGGGTGATGAGGCCGAGCTTGGTGACGGGTATCGAAAGCCCCCACATCAGCGCGAGCAGCAGCATCGCCGCATAGCTCCCGACGGAGGGATTGGGGCGGGGGAGCGAGGCCGTCTGGCTCATGGCTTGGGATCGATACGGTCAGTGGACGGGGCGGTGAGCGGAACCCTTGGGTCGCCGTTTGCGCAGCGGCAAGGCGGGGAGCGATCGCAACCCCCCTCGTCATTCCGGGGCGCGCCGCAGGCGCGAATCCGGAATGGCGAGGGTTTCCGCTTCGATTCCGAAATCAATCCTTTAGCGCGAGAACTTCTTGTACTGGATGCGCTTCGGTATGGTCGAGTCGATGCCCAGCCGCCGCTTCTTGTCTTCCTCGTAATCGGCGAAATTGCCCTCGAACCACTCGACATGGCTGTCGCCCTCGAAGGCGAGGATATGGGTCGCGATGCGGTCGAGGAACCAGCGGTCGTGGCTGATGATCACGGCGCAGCCGGCATAATCCTCCAGCGCCTCTTCCAGCGCCCTGAGCGTGTCGACGTCGAGATCGTTGGTCGGCTCGTCGAGGAGCAGGACATTGGCGCCCGACTTCAGCATCTTGGCGAGATGGACACGGTTGCGCTCGCCGCCCGAGAGCGAGCCGACCTTCTTCTGCTGGTCGCCGCCCTTGAAGTTGAAGGCTGAAGCATAGGCGCGGGAGTTGATCTCGCGCTTGCCGAGATAGAGCACGTCGTTGCCGCCGGAGATCTCCTCCCAGACGTTCTTCTTGTCGTCGAGTGAATCGCGGCTCTGGTCGACATAGCCGAGCTGGACGCTCTCGCCGATGGTGATCGTGCCGGAATCGGGCTTGTCCTGGCCCGTGATCATGCGGAACAGCGTGGTCTTGCCGGCGCCGTTGGGGCCGATCACGCCGACGATGCCGCCCGGCGGCAGCCTGAACGACAGATCGTCGATCAGGAGCTTGTCCTGGAAGCCCTTGGACAGGTTCTCGAAATCGACGACGTTGTTGCCCAGCCGCTCGGCGATCGGGATGATGATCTGGGCGGTGTCGGGCCCCTTGCTGGCGGCCTTCTGCACCAGCTCGTCATAGCGCTGGATGCGGGCCTTGCTCTTGGCCTGGCGCGCCTTGGGCGAGGCGGCGATCCATTCCTGCTCGCGCTCCAGCATCTTCTGGCGCGAGGCGTCCTCGCGGCCCTCCTGGGCGAGGCGCTTCTGCTTCTGCACCGACCAGGAGGAGTAGTTGCCCTCATAGGGGATGCCCTGGCCGCGATCGAGCTCGAGGATCCAGCTCGTGACGTTGTCGAGGAAGTAGCGGTCGTGGGTGACGATCAGGATCGCGCCCGGATAGGTGCGCAGGTGCCCTTCGAGCCAGGCGGTGGTCTCGGCATCGAGATGGTTGGTCGGCTCGTCGAGCAGCAGGAGTTCCGGCTGCTCCAGCAGCAGCTTGCACAGCGCGACGCGGCGGCGCTCGCCGCCCGAGAGCTTGTCGACGGCCCAGTCGTCCGGCGGGCAGCGCAGCGCGTCCATCGCCTGGTCGACCTTGGAATCGAGGTCCCACAGCCCCTTGGCCTCGATCTCGTCCTGGAGATTGGTCATCTCGTCGGCGGTCTCGTCCGAATAGTTCATGGCGAGCTCGTTGTAGCGGTCGAGCACCGCCTTCTGCGGCGCTACGCCGAGCATGACGTTCTCGCGAACGTTGAGGCTCTCGTCGAGCTTCGGCTCCTGCGGCAGGTAGCCGACGCGCGCGCCGTCAGCGACCCAGGCCTCGCCGGTCCATTCCTTGTCCATGCCGGCCATGATCTTGAGCAGCGTCGACTTGCCGGCGCCGTTGACGCCGAGCACGCCGATCTTGGCGTCGGGGTAGAAAGAGAGGTGGATGTTGTTCAGGACCTGCTTGCCGCCCGGATAGGTCTTGGACAGGCCGCGCATATGATAGATGAACTGACGGGACATGAGACGAGCGAATTCCGTTTTCGGGGCTGTCGACAAAGGGATGTCGGGAAATCTGGCCGCTATGTAGCGACCGGCCGCGCCGCCCGCAACCGGGCCGGCGATTGCAGGTGGTTCGGCCTTCCTGAATAGTGCCCTTCCCACATCGCCAGGGTGCGTCCGATATGTCCGATGAGACGGGAAAGGCCACGATCGCGCTGAAGCTGCGCGACTCGAGCCAGCTCTTCAACACGCTCGATCCATTCCCCTTTCGCGAAGGAGACCTCGCCGCCGACGCCGAGGACTACATCGTGGAATGGGCGGGCGAGCTGCCGAAGGACGAGCCGATCGCGATCGTGATCCATCTTCAGGAGCCAGATGCCGCCGGGAAGCCCGCTCCCGATCTCGCCACCGCGATCCGGAACTGGTTCGCCGACAAGGCGCGCGCCGAGACACGCGCGCTGCGCGAGCTTTTCCGCGACGGGCGGCTGGCCTTCGCCATCGGCTTCGCGGTGCTGGCCTTCTGCCTGTTCATGAGCTGGCTTTTGACGCAAGGGCGGGAAGGTCCCTTCATCCGCATCTTTCAGGAGAGCTTCATCATCGTCGGCTGGGTCGTGATCTGGCGCCCGGCCGAGATGTTCCTCTACGACTGGCTGCCGATCCTGCGCCGCCGCAGGCTGTATCGGCGCCTGGCGCAAGCGCGCGTCGAGGTCAGGGCCGGGCCGCGCGGCTAACCGGTGCGCCGGCCGGTCACGAAACCGCCCGTGCGCTTCCCCCGGCCCGGCTTTTGCCTAACACTCCGCTACCCCGACGAGACCGCATGGAGCCTGCCGATGAGCTTGCTTCGGATCGCGCTGCGCTTCCTGCTGCCGTTCGTCGCCTGTGCCGCGGCCGGCGCCCTGCCCGCCCGGGCCCAGTCGGGCGAACCCGGCTGCCGGCCCGAGATGGCGAGCCTGAGCCTGCCGATCCGGCGCGTGCAGCTGGCGAAGGACGAGGTCCGCCTCAGCTTCGTCGGCCACGCCACCTTCCTGATCGAGACGCCCGGCGGCGTGACGATCGCGACCGACTACAACGACTATCTCCGCCCGCCGGTGACGCCCGACATCGCCACGATGAACAAGGCGCATTCGACGCACAACTCGCGCCATCCCGATGCCGCGATCAAGCACGTCCTGCCCGGCTGGGACCCCTCCGGCCGGGGCGCGGCGAAGCACGATCTGACGGTGGGCGACGTCCGCGTCCGCAATGTGCCGACCAATATCCGCAATTTCGACGGCGGCACCGATTTCGACGGCAACTCGATCTTCGTCTTCGAGATCGGCGAGCTCTGCATCGCCCATCTCGGCCATCTGCATCATCCGCTGGAGCCCGGCCACCTCAGGGCGCTCGGGCGGATCGACATCGTGCTCTTCCCGGTCGACGGCAGCTACACGCTCGACCAGAGCGGCATGCTCGAGGTGCTGCGATCGATCCAGGCGCGGGTGATGATCCCGATGCATTTCTTCGGCGGCGGCACGCTCGAGCGCTTCCTCGCCCGCAGCGAGGGCCTCTGGCCGGTCGAGCGGCGCGGTGAGGCGACGATCACGCTCGGCAAGGCCGCGCTGCCGGCCCGGCCGACGATGATCGTCCTGCCCGGCCATTGAGGCATTAACGCCTCGCTCAGGCTGATCTCAGGCTTTCCTTGCAACGGCGGCGGGTCGCGGCATGCTGTCGAGGATCAGGAGACTGCCCTCATGCGCCGCATCGCCGCCTGCTTGTGCCTCGTCGCGACCATAAGCCTGCTGCCGGTTGAGGCCGAGGCGGCGCGATTCCGTTTCGGCGGGCGCAGCGCGGCCACACCGGCCAAGGTGGACCGCGACGGCGTCATCGCGTTTCCAGGCGTCGCCAAAAGAAACGGCGAGCAGGCCGCGACCACGCAGCCGGAGCGCGTCCCCTTCCCGCCCGCGGCCGTTCAGCGCGAGGAACAGCCGCCGCTACGCCTCTCGGCGAGCAGCGAGCCCAGGAAGGCCTGGTGCGGCAGCGAAATCGTCGTCGGCGGCTTCTGCCTGATGAACTGAGGATTGCCGCTCAGACGCGGCTGACGCGCCCTTCCAGCGGATAGGCCGGATCGCTGTAGCCGGGCGTCGAGGGGTGGCCCGGCGGCACGAGCCGGTCGATCAGCGCCTCGTCTTCGGCATCGAATCCGGCATCGAGCGCGGAAAGATAGCCTTCCCACTGCTCGAAGGTGCGCGGGCCCGCGATCGCCGCCGTGACGAAGGCGTTGTTCAGGACCCAGCGCACCGCGAACTGGACCGGCGTCAGCCCCTTGCGCGCGGCATGCTCCCTGATCGTCCGGGCGATGACGAGGCTCTCCTCGCGCCACTCCGATTGCATGATCCGCTTGTCGCCGCGCCCGGCGCGGCTGTCCTCCGCCGGTGCCTGGCCGGCGGTGTATTTCGCGGTCAGCACCCCGCGCGCCAGCGGCGAATAGGAGGCCACCCCTAAGCCGAAATAGCCGCAGGCCGGCAGGTGCTCGACCTCCGGCATGCGGTTCATCGCGTTGTAATAGGGCTGGCTGACGACGGGACGGTCGATGCCCGCCTCGTCGCAGAGCCGGCAGATCTCGGCCAGCCGCCAGGACCGGTGGTTCGAGACGCCGAAATGCCGGATCTTGCCCTGGCGCACCAGATCGGCGAGCGCGTGCACCGTCTCCGTCAGCGGCGTCGCATGGTCCTCCTTGTGGAGGTAGTAGATGTCGATCGTCCCGGTGCCGAGCCGGCGCAGGCTGTCCTCGCAGGCGCGCATGATCCAGCGGCGCGACAGCCCGCCGTTCATCGGCCCCGGCGCCGTCTTGTTGGCGACCTTGGTCGCCAGCACCCAGTCATGGCGATGGCCGGCGATGGCGCGGCCGGTGACCTCTTCCGAGCGGCCGTCATTGTAGGAATCGGCGGTGTCGATGAAATTGATGCCGGCCGCGCGCGCATGGTCGATGATCCGGCGCGAGGCCGCCTCGTCGGTCGGACCGCCGAACATCATCGTGCCCAGGCACAGCGGCGAGACCTCGAGGCCGGAGCGGCCGAGACGGCGATAGTCCATGGCGGTGATCCTCGAGAAGGGGAAACCCGACCCTGCCGCAACGCCGCTCCGGCGGCCAGCGCCAACCGCGCAGACGCGCCTTGCACGGCGCGACCGGCCGGCCGGCAAGGAAATGCTTAATCTTTCCTGACAGGATGGCGCAATCGTCTTCAGGTCCGCCCGATGAATCTCGCCCAGCTCGTCAAGAGCCAGACCTTCGCCACCCTGCTGCAGGCGCTCGATGCCGCGGGCGAGCTGACGGCCGGCCGGACGGTCGAGGCGAGGCTTTCCTCGCTGGAGCCGGATGGAACCGCGACCGCCATGATCGGCGACAGCAAGGTCGCCCTCGTCCTCGCCGGCACGCAGGCGCGGCAGGCGGCCCTGCAGCCGGGCACGACGCTCATGCTGCGCCTCGATCCGCCCGACGAGCCCGGCGGCGACCTGCGCGCCACGCTGATCGAGACGCGCCCGCCGCAACCGGCATCGCGGACGCAAGCCTCGACCGGCAGCCCTGCCCCGGACCCGGCCGCTGCCTCCAACCCCGCCGCGAGCGCGCGCGCACTCGCCGGGCCTCTGCTCGGCCCCGTGCTGCAACGGCAGGCCGGGCTTGCCCCGCTCTTCGCCAATCTGCGCGCCGTGGCCGAAGGGTCGGTCTCGCTGTCCCTGCCGAAGACGCTGCTGCCGGCCATCGACCGGATCCTGGCCCAGGCCGTGCCGGCCGAGCGGCAGGCGCCGACCGCGGCCACGCTGAAGCAGGCCTTCCAGGGCTCGGGACTCTTCCTCGATACGCGGCAGGCGGCCGGGCTGCCCGCGCCCCGGCAGGGCGACCTCAAGGCCGGGCTGCAGGCGCTGCGCGAGACCCTGCTGCCGATCGTCGACGCCCTCTCGCCGGAGCCGAAGACCGGCTCTCCCGCGCGCAGAGACGCCCCGGCGGCGCAGGAGCCCGCCGACCAGAGCGCCCGCCCCGCCCCGCCGCGCCGGGACGGCCCGCTCCTGGCCCAGCCCGCCGCCGCACCGTCGCTCACCGCGGGCGAGAAGCCGCTCGCCATCGCCACGACCCTGCTCGACCAGACCGAGGCCGCGCTCGATCGGATCAAGCTCACGCAATACGCCTCGCTGCCGGCGGACACCGCCCGGCCGGACGGCACGCAGCCGGGCGGGCGCTGGCTCGCCGAGATCCCGGTCGCCTTCCAGCACGGCACGGCGATCCTGCCGCTCCAGGTCGAGCGGGAGGCGCCGCGCCGCGACGCGCAAGGATTGAGCCCGCCGCTCTGGCGCATCCGCTTCGCGCTCGACGTCGAGCCGATGGGCCCGCTCCAGGGCGTCGTCACCTTGCAGGGCCGCGATGTCGGCGTCTCACTCTGGGCCGAGCGCGAGGAAACCAGCCGCCTCCTGCGCGGCGCGGCGCAGGGCCTCGAAGGCGCGCTGCTCGATGCCGATTTCGCCAGCGGCGCCGTCGACGTCCACACCGGCCAGCCGCGCGTGATGCAGCCGACCGCCGGCCAGTTCCTGGACCGCCTGTCATGAGCGCCCCGCAACCGCCCCGCATCGCCGTCGCGCTCGAATATGACGGGCAGAACGCGCCGCGCGTCGTCGCCAAGGGCCGTGGCGAACTGGCCGAGCGCATCGTCGAGACCGCCCGCGAGCACGATGTCGAAATCCAGCAGAACGCCATCCTCGCCCAGGCGCTCTCGGCAGTCGAGCTCGACGACCAGATCCCGGAAGAGCTCTACCGCGCCACCGCGCAGGTGATCGCCTTCGTCCTCGCGCTGCGCGGCGAGCTCGGCCGACCGAACCGGAACGGCTCGCGGCCTTGAGCACGGGCATCGTCGTCAGGCGCCTTGGCCCCGCCGCTTATGCCGGGCTGGGGCCGGTCTTCACGGAACTCGCCCGCCACGCGCTCGAGCCCAATCCGCATATGGCGCCGGCCGCCGTCTCGGCAGCGACCGCGCTCGTGCCGGAGGAGGAGATCGTCGTCCTCTGCGCCTGGTTCAGCGAGGCGCTCGATTTCGAGCGGCTCGTCGGCGTCTGGGCCTTCCGGCGCGAGCGCAGCTGGCGCGGCGGCTTCACGGGCGCGCTCGTCGCCCCGCTCGTGCCGCTCTACGAGGTCTCCTCGCTGCCGGTCGTCGACCGCGACCACGCGACGGAAGCCGCCCGCGCGCTGATGCGCTATCTGCGCGCCTCGCGCGATCTGCCGCACCGGCTCATCCTGCCGCTCATGCCGCTGGAGGGGCCGTGCTTCGCCGCCCTTGCCGAGGCCTGCCGCCGGACCGGCAGCGCGATCTCGACCTATGAGCGCTGGACCCGCCCGCTGATGATCCCCGAGGCCGGCGACAGCTTCGAGGGCTATCTGCGCCGCGCGCTGGGCTCGGGCTACAAGAAGCGGATGCAGCAGTTCCGCGCCGTGGCCAAGCAGGGCGCCCTCACCTTCCGGCGCAGCCGCGGCCGCGCCGCGCTGGAGGCGCTCGACGCCTTCCTGACCCTCGAAGCCTCCGGCTGGAAGGGCGCCGCCGGCACAGCCATCGCCTGCCTGCCGGCGCATGCCGCCTATATCCGCCGCATGGCCGCGCTCTTCGCCGCCGACGACGCCCTGCTGATCGACACCCTGCTGCTCGACGGCAGGAGCATCGCCATGGGCCTCCTGGTCGAGAGCGGCAACCGCCGGCATTTCCTCAAGATCGCCTATGACGAGGCGCAGGCGCGCCACTCCCCCGGCCGGACCCTGGCGATGGCCATGCTCCAGGCCGATTTCAACGCGACGCCGCCGGCCTTCTTCGACAGCGGCGCCGGCGAGGGCGTCGATGCCGGCACCTATGTCTGGGGTGAGCGCCGCATCATCGCCAACGCCATCATCCGCGTCGGGCCGGGGCGTCCGGGCGCGGCGCAGGCGGCCGCCTTCGGCCGGATGTGGCTGAGGCGCCTCAGGGATGCCGTCCGGGCCCGATCCGCCAGGAAAGCGCGCGCCGCCGCAGGAGAGAGCCGATGAGCAAAACCGCCCGGATTGGAATCGTCACGGTTTCCGACCGTGCCTTCGCCGGCGTCTATGCCGATGAGGGTGGCCCGGCGATCCGCGATTATTTCGCCAGGGCCCTAGCCTCGCCCTGGGAGGCGGTCACGCGCCTCGTCCCCGACGAGCGCAGCCGGATCGCCGAAACGCTGCGCGAGCTTTCCGACCGCGAGGGCTGCTGCCTCGTCGTCACCACCGGCGGCACCGGCCCGGCCCCGCGCGACGTCACGCCGGAGGCGACCGGGGACGTGCTCGAGAAGCCGATGCCCGGCTTCGGCGAGCTGATGCGCCAGGTCAGCCTCGCCAAGGTGCCGACCGCGATCCTCTCGCGCCAGACGGCGGGTATCCGGGGCAGGACGCTGATCGTCAACCTGCCCGGCCGGCCCCGCGCCATCGCCGAATGCCTCGACGCGGTGATGCCGGCGATCCCCTATTGCATCGACCTGATCGAGGGGCCGAGGCTGGAGACCGACCCGGCCGTGATCGCGGCCTTCCGCCCGAAGGCGTAAGGGTGCCGGCGAGGAAACTCACCCCGCCTGCAACTCCCGCCCGATCGCCTGCACGAGCTGGGGCGAGAGCGGATCGGTCGCGGCCGGAAAGCCGCCGATCAGCGCGCCGTCGCGCCCGACCAGGTATTTGTGGAAGTTCCAGCGCGGCGCCTCGCCGGGCCGCTCGGCGGCGGCCCAGCGGTAGAACGGGTGCGCCTGCGGCCCGCGCACCACGCTCTTCTCGACGAAGGCATAGGTCGCGCCATGGCTTGCCCGGGCGGCCTCGGCGATGGCGTCGCCGTCCAGCGGCTCCTGCCCGCCGAAATCGTTGCTCGGCACGGCGACCAGCATCAGCCCCCGCCCCTGGTAGCGCTGCCAGAGCTGTTCCAGCGTCGCCATCTGCCCGGCATAGCCGCAGCGCGTCGCGGTGTTGACGACGAGCACCGGCCGGCCGCGATAATCGGCGAGCGTCAGCCGTTCGCCGCCCGGCCTGTCGAAGCCGAAGGCATGGGCGCCCGTGAGGGCCTGCGCCGCGGCCCTGTGGGCAGTGAAACCGGCGGCGGCACCGGCGATCCCGGCGACGATCTGGCGACGCGACGGCTGCATGGCTTCCCTCCGGCCCGACGATGGAACGGGCGCATCATGCCCCAAAACCAAAAGCCCCGCAGCCGGCCGGCGCGGGGCTTGCCTTCACGATGGCGAGACCGAAGGCCTCAGCAGGCGAGGACCTTCTTCACCCGCACTTCGAGGTCGCGCAGCTCATAGGGCTTCACGACGTAATGGTCGGCGCCGTTGGTGGTCGCCTCGTCCATCTTGTCGACCGAGCGCTCGGAGGTCGCCATGATGATCTTGATCTGGTTCAATTCCGGCACCGAGCGGATGGCGCGCAGCAGGTCGATGCCGCTCATCCCCTCCATGTTCCAGTCGAGCAGCAAGAGGTCGTAGCGCTTCTGCTGCATCTTCATCAGGGCCTCGCGGGCGTTCTCGGCCTCGTCGATGTCCTGGAACTCGATCTGCTTGAGGAAATAGGTCGCCAGGCCGCGCATGCTCTTCTGGTCGTCGACCACCAGGATGCGGTATTCGCTTCTGGCCTTTGACATGGTTTTGCTCCTTACGCGGTGCGCAGCTTCGGCCGCTCGCCGACGAGTTGCGCGACCGCCGCGCCGATCTGGCCGAGCGGAACCACCCTGTCGGCGGCCCCGATCTCGAACGCCGCTTTCGGCATCCCGTTTACCACGCAGGTCTCCCCGCTTTGGATTAACGTCTCGGCGCCGGCTTTTCGCATGGCTAACAAACCATCTGCGCCGTCGCGGCCCATGCCGGTGAGCAGGATGCCGACCGCATGGCCGCCGACGCTCCTCGCCACCGAATGGAACATCACGTCGACGGAGGGCGAATGGCCGCTGACCGGCGGCCCCTCGCGCAGCGTGCAGACGAAGGCGCCGCGGCGCTCCTCGATCTCGAGATGGCGCAGGCCTCCGGGCGCGACCACGGCCATGCCGGGCTCGAGCCTGTCGCCCTCGGCCGCCTCGCGGACGTCGAGCCCGCTCGCCATCGCGAGCCTGCCCGCGAACTTCGCCGTGTAGCCCGCCGGCATGTGCTGCACGACAACGATCGGCAGCCTGAGCGGCGCGAGGTCGCGCATCACCGTCTGCACGGCCGGCACGCCGCCGGTCGAGGCGCCGATCGCGATCAGCGCGGCCCTGCCTGCGCGCGCCGGTGCCGGCGGCGGAGGCGGCGCCGGGCGGGCGGGTGCGGCGGCCTGCCCGATCTGGCGGGCGAAGGTGAGCATCCTGCGGCTTCCCGCGGCGCGCTGCAGCGCGGCGACGAGATGCTTCATGAAGCCTTCGAGCGTATGGGTCGTGCCGTCGGGCTTCTCGATGAAGTCGATGGCGCCGAGCTCCAGCGCCTGGATGGTGTTGTCGGCCCCCGGCCCCCCGAAGGCCGAGACGATCAGCACCGGCAGCGGGTCCTGCTTGAGAACGCGCGCGAGCAGCTTGAGGCCATGGCGGCCGGGCAGCTCGAGATCGAGGGTGACGACATCGGGGCGCAGCTCCTGGATCGCGTCCCAGCCCTCCTCCGCGCTGCCGGCGACGCCGATCACCTTGAACCCCGGCGCGGAGTCGATGATCTGCGTCATCAGCTTCTGCATCAGCACGGAATCGTCGACGACCAGCACCTTGACCGGTGCGGCGGCGGAAGCGGAGGAAGACATTGCGCTGCTCATGAGAAGATTTCGACCTCACCCGCCACAGGCTGGCTCTTGAGCCGGTTGAGATAGGCGATTTCCTGCTCCCGGCCGCTGTCGCGGGCCGAAGCCTGGACCTGCTGGACCCAGACGCGCCCCGTCGAGGGCTGGTAGTGGATGCGCCGCGAGCGCGTGCCGCCGACATCCTTGGAGACGATCGGGATGCCCTCGCGCTTCAGGAAGTCGGTGACGAAGGCGATGTTGTTGTCGCCGATCGCCAGCATCGTCGCGCCCGAGAGGACGCGCGCCCCGCCGAAGACCTTGGCCTCGAGGTTCTGGCGCCTGACCCCGCGCTTGATCAGGCCGTTGATCAGCACCTCCATCGCCGTGTCGCCATAGCGCTCGCCGGCGCTGGCATCGGCGCTGCCGTTGTTCTTCGGCAGCAGGAAATGGTTGAGCCCGCCGATGCCGGTCGTGGGATCGCGCATGCACACCGAGATGCAGGAGCCGAGCACGGTCGCGACGATCTCGTCCTTGGCCGAGATGATCTGGTGCTCGCCCGGCGCGACGGTAATGATCGTCGCCCCGAAGCGCGGATCGAAATAGCGGCGGGAGGACCGGGAGACGCTCATGCGGTCCTCTCGTAGATGGTGCGGCCGATCAGGCGCAGCTTCGGATGCGGCTGCGGCAGCGATTCCGAATGCCCGAGATAGAGGAAGCCGCCGGGCGCCAGCAGCGCCACGAAACGATCGAGGATCGACGCCTTGGTCTGCGTGTCGAAATAGATGAAGACGTTGCGGCAGAAGATCATGTCGAACGGCCCCTTCATCGGCCAGGTCTCGATCAGGTTCAGCCGCTTGAAGGCGATCATCCGGCGCAGCTCCTCGGCGATGCGCACCTCGCCGCGCCCACCCGCGCCCTCGAGCTTGATGAGCGGCCTGACATCGGCCGGCAGGCGCTCGAAGAGCTCCGCCGGATAGAGGCCGGCCTCGGCCCGCGCCAGGATGTCGGTATCGATGTCGGTCGCCAGGATCCTGAGGTCGAGGTCGCCGCGCGGCCCGGTCGCGTCGCGGCAGGATGCGGCGATCGTATAGGGCTCCTCGCCCGAGGAGCAGGCGGCCGACCAGATGCGGATCCGCCCGCGCTTCTGGATCAGCTTCGGCATCACGTCCTTGCGCAGATGGTCGAAATGATGGCGCTCGCGGAAAAAGGCGGTGTGGTTGGTGGTCAGCGCGTTGATCAGCTCCGGCAATTCGCCGGCCGCCTGCGGCGTCTTGAGGAAGGCGCAGTATTCCGCGACGGAGGCGAGCCCGAGCGCCTTGACCCGCCGCGCCAGCCGCCCGCGCGTCATCGCCTCCTTGTGCTCTCGGATGACGATGCCGGCCTGCTCGTAGACCAGCGCCGCGATGAACTTCATGTCGTCGCGCGTCAACGTGACGTCGGCCGAGGCGGGCGGACGCGGGGCGAAGGCGAGGGAGGATGCGGCTCTGCTCATGACTCAAATTCCCAGGCGGCCGCCGGCGGCGGCACGTCGAAACTGTGGCTGCGGCGCGATCCGCGCCGGCGGGGCCGGAACCGGCGCGATGGGCCGGCGCGGCATCCGGGCGCCGCCGAAAGCGGCGAACGCGGCCTCCAGCGCCACCGCCTGCGCGGCGAGTGCTGCCATGGCCCCGGCGTTGCGCCCGGCGAGAGCGGCATTCTGTTTTGTACCCTTGTCGATCTTCGCCACGCCGCGGCCCGTCTCGGCCGCCGCTTGCGCCTGTTCGGCGGCGGCAGCGGCGATCTCGGAGACGGTCGCGGAGACCTTGCCGGCGGCGGCGAGGATGCGCTCAAGCGCAGTGCCGGTCTCGCGGACGAAGCCGACGCCCTCGGCGACCTGCCCTTTCGAGGCGGCGATCAGGCCCTTGATGTCCTTGGCCGCCTGCGCCGAGCGCTGCGCCAGCGAGCGGACCTCGGAGGCGACGACCGCGAAACCCTTGCCGGCATCGCCGGCGCGCGCCGCCTCGACGGCGGCATTGAGCGCGAGCAGGTTGGTCTGGAAGGCGATCTCGTCGATCACGCCGACGATCTCGGAGATCTTCACAGAGGTGGTTTCGATCCGCTCGATCGCGTCGACCGCACGGGTGACGACGCCCTGCCCCTGCTGCGCGACGCTCATCGTCTCGCCGGCGAGCACGCCCGCCTCGCGGCTGCGGGCACTGCTCAGCCCGATCGAGGCAGCGACCGCCTCGGCCGCCGTCGCGACCTCGCCGAGATCGGCGGCCGCCCGCCCGGTGCGCTCCGCGAGATCGGCGGTCGCGGCATCGGCCTCGGCCGCCGTCTGCGACATCTCACCGGCGCCGGCGCGGATCGTCTCGAAGGTCTCGGCCAGGCGGTCGAGCGCACCGTCCAGCGCCTCCCGCAGCCGCCCGAGGCTGCCTTGATAAGGCCCGCCGACGCGCCGGCCGAAATCGCCGTCCGTGAGCCCGGTCACGGCCTCTTCCATCTGGCCGAGCGCGCTTTCGATCAGCACGTTGATCCGGTTCAGGCCACCGAGCGCAGCCTTCAGCGCCGCCGGCCCGCCATCCGCCTTCACGCGCTTCGAGAAATCGCCGGCTTCGGCCGCCTCGACCAGGGCCGCGATCTCGGCCACGAGCGCGCTTTCGCCGGTCACTTCCCGCCATTCCACGGCGGTGCCGAGGCCGCGACCGTCCTCACGGGCGATCGCCGTCAGGGTCAGGCAGAGGCTGCGGCGGCCGAGCGTCAGGCGCATCGGCTCCGTCCCGAGCGGGCGATGCTCGGCCCGAACGCGTTCCATGACCCGCTCCAGCATGTCCTTGGCGGAGCAGCCCGGAAAGGCAGCGCGAAAATCCTCCTGCGCCTCGCCGAAGAAGCGCAGCAGTCCCTTGCTGACATAGACCACGCGGCCCTCGGGATCGCAGACCATGACATTGGCCCGGCCCTGGTCGAGCGCCGCGCGCAGGCGCTGCGCCTCCTGCCCCTGTTCGCGGATGGTCGCGAGCGCGCGCGCAAGCTCCGCGCCCTCTCCGGAGCCGGCCGCCTCGGGAAGCGGGGTCTCGGCGCCTTCCGCGAGGCGGGCGGCGGCGGCGGCGGCATGCGCGAGCGGGCGGGCCGCGCCCCAGGCAGCGAGCCCACCGATGAGCGCGACAGCGGCGATGCCGGCCGCGCCCAGGGCAGGCGCGCCGGCGAAGGCCGCATAGGACATGAAGCCGCCGGCGAGCCCGGCCGAGCCGGCGGCGATGAGCGGTTGGCTGACCGTGAGGCGGGAGAAGGGGCCGAGCGCGCTGCCCATGGGGTTCGATCGTTTCCGGTTTTCGCCCGCTTCTCGACGCTACGCTCGGGCTGGTCTTTTAGAAGGTCAGGCGGCCCGGCTGGTCCTGGGCTGGGCCTCCGCGCCGCCGTCGCGGATCACCGCCGCGAGGTCGAGCAGCGCGACGATGTCGCTTTCCAGCAGGACGAGGCCCTCGATCAGGCCGCGCTCGTCGCGTTCGAGATCGGGCGCCGGGCGCACGGCGGAGACCGGCACGTCGACGATGTCGGAAACCGAGTCGACCAGCAGGCCCGCCGTCTTGTCCGCGACGTCGACGACGACGATGACATGGGTCGCGGTGGCGTCGGTGGCGCCGAGCCCGATCGCGGTACGCAGGTCGTAGACCGCCAGGATCACGCCGCGCAGGTTGAGCACGCCGCGCACATGCGGGGCTGCGTGCGGCAGCGGCGTCGTCGCCTGCCAGCCCTTGATCTCACGCACCATCCCGACATCGATGCCGAAGGTGCGCTCGCCGACCTTGAAGGTCACGATCCGGCGCGCCGCCGATTCCGGCTGCGGGGACGAGAAATGCTTTTCGCCGAGTTGGAGGGTCATGGTCATCCAGCCATCTTGAGGTCAGATTGGAAGGCCCGGCCGCCGGACGCGGCGAGCCGCAGCATGGAGTCGATATCCAGGATCAGGGCGACGAGGCCGTCGCCGAGGATCGTCGCCGCCGAGGCGCCGTTGACGGTGCCGTAATTCGCCTCGAGGCTCTTCACGACCACCTGCTGCTGGCCGACGATCTCGTCGACCGCGATGCCGATCGTGTTGCCGCGCTCGTTCTCGGCGATGATGATGATGTTCTCGTCGGTCGCACCGGTCGAGCCCATCACCGCACCCAGCCGATAGAGCGGCGTCACCTCGCCGCGCCAGCGCAGCACCTCCTGGCCGAAGGGCAGCCGCTCGATCGGCGTCGCGGCGAGATGCTGGGTCTCGATCACGCTCGCGATCGGGATGACATAGCGGTCGCCGCCGCAGCGGATCACCATGCCTTCGAGCACGGCCAGCGTCAGCGGCAGCGCCAGCGTGAACTTGCAGCCCCGGCCGGGGTCGGAATCGACGCTGATGCGCCCGCCGAGCGATTCGACGTTGCGGCGCACCACGTCCATGCCGACGCCGCGGCCGGAGATGTCGCTGACGGCTTCCGCCGTCGACAGGCCGGCGGCGAAGATGAGCTGGTCGATCTCCTCCGGAGCGAGCCGCTCGTCGGTGCCGACGAGGCCGCGCGAGCGCGCCTTGGCCAAGAGCCGCTCGCGCCCGATGCCGCGCCCGTCATCGGTGACCGAGATGACGATGCGCCCGGCGCGGTGCTCGGCGATCAGCTTGATCGTGCCCTCGGGCGGCTTGCCGGCGGCGACGCGCTCGTCCGGCGTCTCCAGCCCGTGATCCATCGAGTTGCGGATCATGTGGGTCAGCGGGTCGGCGAGCTCCTCGATGATCGTCTTGTCGACCTCGGTGTTCTCGCCCTCGAGCACGAGACGCACCTCCTTGCCGAGCGTCTGGGCGAGCTCGCGCACCAGCCGCGGCATGCGCTGGAACACGGCCTTCACCGGCTGCGCCCGGACCGCCATGACATGGTCCTGCAATTCGCGCGTCTGGCGCGACAGGGTCAGCATGCCCTCGGCGGTCTTGGCATGGACGTCGTAGGGCAGCGAGCGCACGCATTCGACCAGCATCGACTGGGTGATGACGATCTCGCCGACGAGGTTCATCAGCTTGTCGATGCGGTCGAGATCGACGCGCACGCTGACCGCCTGTCGCTTAGCGGTCTCGACGACCGGCGCGCGCGGCGCCGTGCGGCCGGCGGCGGTGTCCATCGTCGCGGCAGGGACAGGGGCAGCCGCCTCCACCGGGGCAGGTCGGATATCGGGCTCGGCCGCCGCTTCCGACACCGGGCCGAGCCTCGCCAGGATCGCGGAGAGATCGGCGGCGACGGCGCTGGAGACCTCGGGCTCGGGGGCCGCCTCGCTCGCCTGCGGCGCCTCGGCCTCGGCCTCCTCGGGGAAGACGATCTCGAATTCCTCGTTCGCCAGGCTGAAGTCGAAGCGGCCGTGCAGCTCCTCGATGGAAAGCTCGGTGCGCAAGCCCACCTCGAAGCGCATCCAGCAATCGCTGACGTCGAGGCTTTCGAGCGGCGGCACCTGGCTCAGATCGCAGCGGATCGAGACGATGTCCTCGGCCGGCAGCGAGCCCAGCACCACCCGCGGCTCGATCACGCGCCGGAACAGGTCGCTTTCCGGCGTGATCCGCAGATGCACGTCGCGGCCGGATGTCGCGGCGGCCGGCTCGTCGTCCCAGCCGTCGTCGGCGGCGGGAGCGGCGGTCTTCGCCTCGACCATGGCGATCAGGTTGCCGAGCGCGGCGATGCCGGGAGGCGCGTCGCCTTCCGCGGCTGGCGCCGCCGGCTCAGGAGCGGGCGCGGGCGTGGGCACGGCAGCGGCTGCCTGCGGCTCCTTGCCGACCTGCTCGAGCGCGGCCAGGAGGTCGGGGCGCTCGCTTGCCGGCTCGTCGTTGCGCGCGGCGGCGACGAGATCGGCGACGGCGTCGGCGCAGCGCAGGAACAGCGTGAACGGCGCATCCTCGATGGCGACGCGGCCGGAGCGCAGATGGTCGAGCGCGGCCTCGAAGACATGCGAGAAGCCGACCAGCCCCGTGCAGCCGAAGGCGCCCGCGCCGCCCTTGATCGAGTGGATGGCGCGGAAGGCGGCATTGACGTCCTCGGGATCGCCGGAGCCTTCGTCGAGGGCCTGGAGCTTCTGCTCCAGCGCGCCGAGGAGTTCCTCGCATTCCTGGAAGAAGGTCTGCTTGAGTTCTGCCAGCGGGTCCACGGCGAAGCCTTCAGTTCTGGTAGCGGGCGACGAGGCCGAGCAGCGTATTGGGTTCGAAGGGCTTGACCATCCAGGCGCTGGCGCCGGCGCGGCGGCCCTCCGCCTTGATCTCGGCGCCGTTCTCGGTGGTCAGCACGATGATCGGCGTGTTCTGGCCCGTGGGGCGCGAGCGGCAGGCGCGGGTGAACTCGATGCCGTCCATGATCGGCATGTTGAGATCGGTGATCACGAGATCGGGGCGGAACTGGTCGAATTTGGTGAGACCGTCCTCGCCGTTCTCGGCCTCGGTCACCTCGTGGCCGGCGCCGCGCAGCGTCAGGCTGAGCAGGCTGAGCAGGGTCTTGGTATCGTCGATCGCCAGGATCTTCATGCCTGTCACTCCAGAACGAGAGCACTGTGGGCGGCATCGAAGCCGATCGACCGCAGGGATTCGCGGCATTCCCTGGAAGCGGCCCTGAGCGTGACCGAAAGCCCCCGCGCGGCGGCGCTCATGGCCGCGGCGTGCAGAAGCTGGATCCAGAGGCTGGGCAGAGGCCCGGCTTCGGCGCATTCGACGGCGATGCTTTCCTGCTGCTCCAGCGCCACCAGAATCTGGTTGCGGAAGGTCGTGGCCTCGGCGCGGCCGAGGAAAGGAGGAAGCGAGACGGTGATGACCATGAAGGGCGACCCAGGGTTGTGGCTGGACCATCGCGTCAAACTGGTAAAGATTTCGCTAAATATGACGCGAACCGGTCGATACTTTCGGCGTTTTCGTGGCGGGCGCCGGCAGCGATCAGAACATGTTGTTGCTGATGGCACGCGGCACCAGCGTGATCTTGCCCGCCGTTTCCCGGTATTTCCGCGGCACGTTGATAATACCCGACAGATGCAACCATAGATTGTTGGGCGAGATCGGCTTGGTGATGATCTCGTGCGCGCCGAGCTTCGCCGCATGGACGACCGAGCGCCGGTCCGGCCGCTCCATCATCACCAGCACCGGCGCCTTGGTGAAGGGCGAGGTCCTGGAGGAGCGGATCGCCGCCAGGCATTTGATGCTGTTGCCGTCCGGCATGTCCCAGTCGAGGATGACGATGTTCGGCTGCTTCTGGATGAAGATCGATGCGGCCGAGGTCAGGTCCGACGCCTCGAGGATGCGGTTGAGCTGCGCCTGGTAGAGCATCGTGCGCACGATCCGGCGGTAATGCGGGCTCGGATCGATGAGCAGCACCGAGAGGTTGGGGAAGGACGGCGCGATATGCATGAGGCGGAACCGGACACTCGCTCACTCGACCCGACTGCGCCGGCTTGAGGCACGGCGGCAGGCCGCGCGGCCCGGCGATCCAACCGTAGCGAAACGCGGTAAATCGCGGGTTAAGAGCCCCTAAAGCATCGGATAGGACGCGCGATGATCTAATGCCCCAGCTTCGCGCCGCGCGTCCCCTCGCTCAGCCGCGGCAGGAACCAGGCGAGCAGGCCCATCAGCGGAATGAAGGAGCAGATCTTGTAGACGGTCTCGATGCCGAGAAGATCGGCGAGCAGGCCCAGCAGCGCGGCGGCGAGCCCGCCGAGCCCGAAGGACAGCCCGTAGAAGAAGCCGCCGACAAGCCCGACCCGGCCCGGCATCAGCTCGATCGCATAGATCAGGATCGCGGCGAAGGCGCTCGACATGATGACGTTGATGATGATCGTCAGCACGCCGGTCCAGAACAGGTCGGCATAGGGGAGGATCAGCGTGAAGGGCAGCGCCCCCAGAATCGAGAACCAGATGATCTTGTTGCGGCCGATCCGGTCGCCGAGCATGCCGCCGCCGAGGGCGCCTGCCGTCGAGGAGGCGAGGAACAGGAACAGCATCACCTGCGAATTCTGCACGGAGACGCCGAACTTGCCTATCAGGTAGAAGGTGTAGAACGAGGTGAAGCTCGCCGTGTAGGCGTTCTTCGAGAACAGCAGGACGATCAGGATCGTGATCGCGAAGGCGACGGAGCGCCTGCCCGGCCGCGTCGGCTGGGCGGCGGCCACGGCGGCCGCGGGCTTGCGCGCCCGCGCCCGGTCGAGCCGCGCATAGCTTGCCGCGGTCCACACCATCAGCATCATCGCGACGAGCGCCGCGACCGAGAACCAGGCGAGGCTGGTTTGCCCGCGCGGCACGATGATGAACGCCGCCAGCAGCGGCCCCAGCGCTCCGCCCGTCTGCCCGCCGACCTGGAAGATGCCCTGCGCCATCCCGTGCTGCCCGCCCGACGCATTGCGCGCCATCCGCGTCGCCTCGGGGTGGAAGATCGAGGAGCCGATGCCGACGCAGGCCGCCGAGAGCAGCAGGAACCCGTAGCTGCCGGCATAGGCGAGGCCGATCAGCCCGCCGAGCGTGAAGCCCATGCCGACCACCATCGAATAGGGCATCGGATGCTTGTCGGTGTAGAGCCCGACCGCCGGCTGCAGCAGCGAGGCCGAGACCTGGAAGGTCAGCGTGATCAGGCCGACCTGGCCGAAATCGAGCCGGTAGCTTTCCTTGATGATCGGATAGATCGCCGGGATCAGCGACTGGATCATGTCGTTGATGAGATGCGTCAGGCTGAGCGCGATCAGCACCGGCATCATGGCGCGTTGCGGCAGGGAGGCGGTCGGCGTGCTGGCGGTCATCTCGGCTTGGTCCCGCAGCATCCCTCCGGCAGGCCGATTCCCGCCGCGGGACACGGCCGAACGCTCTAGACGATCGCCGGCACAGGCACAATTTCATGAGCCGGCGTCACGGCGATGCGTCTGCTGCATGGATAGCCGATGCCGGACGGACGGCGCCCGGTCTCGACGACGACCACCCGATCGGTCCAGATTGCGGATGTCGGGGCTTCAGAACGTCAAGGATTTCGCCCATGTACACCCCACCGGCCTTCCGCGACACGGACAGGGAGGGCCTTCTGGCCACGATCCGGGCGGCGCGACTCGCAACCTTCGTCACCGCCACGCCGCAGGGAGCGCTGGCGACGCCGCTGCCGCTCTTCATCGACGAGAGCGAGGGCGAGCACGGCGTGCTCTACGGGCATCTGGCGAAGGCCAACCCGCAGTGGCGCGCGCCGGTGCTCGGCGACGGGCTTGCGATCTTCATGGGGCCGGACGCCTATGTGACGCCGAGCTGGTATGCGACGAAGCAGGAGACCGGCAAGGTGGTGCCGACCTGGAACTATGTGACGGTGCAGGCCTCCGGCCCGGTCGAGTTCTTCGACGATCCGGACCGGCTCATCGAGGCCGTCACCCGCCTCACCGTCCTGCACGAAGGCGAGCGCACCCTGCCCTGGGCGGTCAGCGACGCACCGGCGGATTTCGTCCAGGCGCAGTTGCGCGGCATCATCGGCCTGCGCATGCCGATCGCGACGCTGGAGGGCAAGCGCAAGCTCAGCCAGAACCGCAGCCCGGCCGACCGCGCAGGCGTGATCGCCGGCCTCGCCGAAAGCGAGCGGCCGGCCGATCGCCATCTGGCGACCCTGATCCCGACCTGACCCCTCCCCTTTCCAGCCCGGACATCCAGTCATGCCCGATCCGACCCGGTTCGCCCTGTTCTTCGCAGCCGCACTTCTCCTCGCCGTCACGCCCGGCCCGGGCATCTTCTACGTCGCCGCCCGCTCGCTCGCGGGCGGGCGCGGCGAGGGGCTGGCCTCGAGCTTCGGCACCGGGCTCGGCGGCCTCGTCCATGTGCTCGCCGGGGCGCTCGGCGTATCCGCGCTGGTGCTCGCCAGCGCCGAGCTCTTCACCGCGCTGAAGCTCGCCGGCGCCGCCTATCTGGTCTGGCTCGGCATCCGCACCATCCTCGTCGCGCGCCGCGACGCGGCCACGGCCATCGTCGCCGGCAGGCCCGTCCCGCCGATGGGGCCCCGGCGCGCCTTTCGCGAGGGCGCCGTCGTCGAGGCGCTCAACCCCAAGACGGCGGCGTTCTTCCTGGCCTTCATCCCGCAATTCGTCGATCCCGCCGCCGGAAGCGTCGCGCTGCAATTCATCGCTCTCGGCACGATCTCCGTGCTGCTCAACACGCTCGCCGACATCGCCGTCGCCTTCGCGGCGAGCCGCATCCGGCAGGGCGCCGCGGCGGCGCGGCCGAACCTGGTGCGCCGCCTGCGCGAGGGCTCCGGCGCCGCGATGGTCGCGCTCGGGGTCGGGCTCGCCTTCGCGAAGCGCCCGGCCTAGGGTCGAGATTCAACGCAGCCAGCGCTGCCTGGCGCGCGCGATCGCCTCGCGCACCGTGTCGGGGGCGGTGCCGCCATAGCTCAGGCGGCTCTTCACCGAATGCTCCGGCGCCAGGACCGCGAACACCGCATCCGTGATGCGCGGATCGACCGAACGCATGCTGGCGAGGTCGAGCGCCTGCAGGGTCGAGCCCTTCGCCTCCGCCAGCGCGACGATGCGGGCTGTGATGTGATGGGCCTCGCGGAAGGGCACGCCGGCCTCGCGCACCAGCCAGTCGGCGAGGTCGGTCGCGGTCGGGAAGCCGCGGTCGAGGAAGGCGCGCATGTTCTGCGGCCGCACGGTGAGGTCGCGGACCATGCCGGCGGTGGCGGCGACACAGAGATCGACCGTCTCCAGCGCGTCGAACATCGGCTCCTTGTCCTCCTGCATGTCCTTCATGAAGGTCATGGGCAGGCCCTTCACCGTCACCAGCAGGGCGGTGAGCGAGCCGACGACGCGGCCGGTCTTGCCGCGCACCAGCTCGGCGGCGTCCGGATTGCGCTTCTGCGGCATGATCGAGGAGCCGGTGGTGAAGGCGTCCGACAGCGAAACGAAGCGGAAGCCGTCGCTGCACCACAGCGTGATCTCCTCGTTAAGGCGTGACAGATTAACGGCGAGCATCGCGCAGCAGAACAGCAATTCGCAGATGTGGTCGCGCGAGCCGACCGAATCCATCGAGTTCTCGGTCGGCCGGGCGAAGCCGAGCGCGGCCGCCGTGAAATGCCGGTCGATCGGGAAGGCGGTGCCCGCCAGCGCGGCGGCGCCGAGCGGCGAGACATTGGTGCGCTCGCGCGCGCCGGCGAGGCGCTCGCGGTCGCGCCCGAACATCTCGACATAGGCCATCAGATGATGGCCGAAGGTCACGGGCTGGGCGACCTGCATATGGGTGAAGCCCGGCATGATCGTCGAGGCATGCTCGCCCGCCCGCGCGATCAGCGCGCCTTGCAGGTCGCGGATCGCGCCGTCGAGCCCGTCGATCGCGTCGCGCATCCACAGGCGGACATCCGTGACGGCCTGGTCGTTTCTGCTGCGCGCCGTGTGCAGGCGCCCCGCCGGCTCGCCGACGATCTCCTTGAGGCGCGCTTCCACGTTCATGTGGATGTCCTCGAGATCGATGCTGAACCGAAGCTCGCCGCGCTCGATCTCGCCGCGGATCTGGTCGAGCCCGGCCTGGATGGCCTCATTATCCGCCTGCGCGATGATGCCCTGGCGGGCGAGCATCGCGGCATGGACCTTGGAGGCGGCGATGTCCTGCCGGTAGAGCCGGTGGTCGAAGCCGATCGAGGGGTTGATCTTCCGCATCACCTCGGCGGGGGCGGCGGTGAAGCGGCCGCCCCACATCGTGTTGGCGCCGGTGGTCTCATCGGACATGGCTTCAGCTTTCTCGATTGCGGCGAAGGTCATGCCGGGGACGATGCGGAGGCTCCGCCGCCGCGCCGTTTCGCCAGGAACGCCGAAACGCGCTCGAGCCCCGCCTTCAGGACCTCCGGGGCGTTGGCATAGCCGATGCGCACATAGCCCTCCATCTCCATGGCCGAGCCGGGCGTGAACATCACCCCGGTCTCCTGCAGGAGCGCGACGCAGAAATCGCGCGAGGACATGTCGAGATCGTATTTCAGCAGCGCGGTCGTGCCCGAGCGCGGCCGCACCCAGGAGATCGACGGCTCGTTCTCGACCCAGGCGCTCAGGATCGCGAGGTTGCCGCGCGTGATCGCCTGGCTGCGCGCGAGGATCTTGTCGGCGTTCTCGAGCGCGAGCGCCGCGAAATGGTCGTCGATCATCCCCACCGAGATCGTGTTGTAGTCGCGATGGTGCATCACGGCCTCGATGACCTCGGCGGGAGCCGCCACCCAGCCGAGCCTCAGGCCCGCCAGCGAGAACGCCTTGGACATTCCCGCCGTGCTGATGCCCTTCTCGTAGAGATCGGCGACCGACGCCGTCAGGCCCGAGCCGGTCTGGTCGGTTCCCCGATAGACCTCGTCGCACAACAGCCATGCTCCGGCATCCCGGGCGATCGCCGCGACCTCACGCAGCATCGCCTCGTCCATCAGGGCGCCCGTCGGATTGTTGGGGTTGTTGATCGCGATCAGCCGCGTGCCCGGCGTGGCGAGCGCGCGAAGCGCGGCGAGGTCCGGCAGGAACCCGTTCTCCTCCCGCAGCCGCAGATGCCTGACCTCGGCGCCGATGCTCTCGGGGATCGAATAATGCTGCTGATAGGTCGGGATGACCGAGACGACCCGGTCGCCCCGCGAGACCAGCGCCTGATGCACGAGCGAATTCGCGCCGATCGTGCCGTGGGTGACGACGATATTGGCGCGGGCCTGACGCCGGTAGAGCGCCGCGACGGCATCGCGCAGCCGATCCGAGCCCTCGATCGCCCCATAGGTCAGCTTGAGAGCCAGGAGCTCCGACAGATCCGTGTCGTTGCGGCCCGCCAGGGCCAGGAGCTCTGCGATCGTCAGGCTCTCCACGCAGGTCTCGGCCAGATTGAACGCGCAGGTGGTTTCGAACTCGTTCATCCAGATTTCGACGGCGAATGGCTTGATGTCCATGATGTCTCCCTGAAAGCGGCGACGATCCGCGCGAACGGCATCGCTATTCCATCCGGGCCCGCGGCCTTGCAAGCACCATCTCGCAGGCCGGGCATGCGCATGCCGGGCTTTCTTTGACGCGAGGCGAACTGAAGTTCGCCGATGGGGATATTGTCGGCTTTTGGGGGTGGTTATAAGGTTTAAGATCAGGGCTCGGTTTCGTGGCCGAATGGCCGCGAAGGAAGCGTTTGCGAACGCCGCGCCATCTCCACCCGTGCCGAGGATGAAGAGCTCAGGGAGGGATATCGATGAAATTCTCCAGGACATTCGCGCTTGCCGCGGCCTTTGCCGTGGGCGCCGCCCTTTCCGCTCCCGGCTGGGCGCAGGCCCCCAAGAAGGCGAGTGTCCTGCGCTATGCGGTGCCGCTGGCAAACCCCGGCCTCGACCCCGCCCGCATCGGCACGCTCGACGGCTACATGCTGACGGCGATGCTGTTCTCGAACCTCGTCCACATCAACCCGGAACTCAAGATCGAGCCGCAGCTCGCCACCTCGTGGGAAACCTCCCCGGACGGCCTGAGCTGGACCTTCCATCTCAGCCCCAACGTGAAGTTCCACGACGGGCGCGCGCTCGTCGCCGAGGATGTCGCGTTCAGCATCAAGCGGATCATCGATCCCAAGACCGCCAGCCGCGGCGCCGCGTCGTTCACCATGATCAAGGACGTCGTCGCGGTCGACGACAAGACGGTCCGCTTCGATCTCAACGCGCCTTACGCGGACCTTCCCTTCGCCCTCGGCGGCCCCTTCGGGCGTGTCATCGACAAGGCCAATCTCGAGCAGATCTCGACGGCGCCCAACGGCACCGGCCCCTTCGTCCTGAAGGAATACGTGCCCGGCTCGCGCGCCGTCTTCGCGCGCAACCCCAACTATTTCGAGGCCGGGCTGCCCCTTCTCGATCAGGTCCAGCAGATCGTCATGAGCGAGCCCGCCTCCCAGATCACCGCGCTGACGCGCGGCGAGATCCAGATCCTCGACAATGCCCCGAAGGATCTTCTCGGCCTCGTCTCCGGCAACAAGGACATCAAGGTCCTCACCACGGCCTCGCCCGCCTTCCAGCCCTTCGTGACCTTCGTCAAGCATCGGCCCTTCGACGACGTGCGCGTGCGGCAGGCGCTGAAGCTCGCCCTCGACCGCGATGCGCTGCTCGCCGCGGCGACCGCCGGCTACGGCGTCGTCGGCAACGACTCGCCCGTCGTTCCCGGCGGAGTCTGGGCGAACGCCGACCTGCCCCAGCGCAAGCGCGACGTGGCGCAGGCCAGGAAGCTTCTCGCCGAGGCGGGCTTCAAGGACGGGCTCGACCTCACCCTCGTCACCACCAGCGGGCGCCCCGGCCTCGAGCCGGCCGCGGTCGTGGCGCAGCAGAACCTCAAGGACGCCGGCTTCCGCGTGAAGATCGAATCCACCGAGATGGCGGCGCAGACGGCCATGCTGCGGGCGGGCGGAAAGCCTTTCACCATCGCCAACATCAACTGGGCCGGCCGCGGCACGATCGACGAGAGCCTGACGCCGTTCTACGGCACCAACAACATCTGGAACTTCTCGGGCTATTCCAACCCGCGCGTGGACGAGCTCCTGCTCGCCGGCCGCTCCGCGACCGATCAGAAGCAGCGCAAGGCCGCCTATGACGAGATCCAGAAGATCCTGTGGGAAGAGGGACCGGAAGTGGTGCCCTATTTCGTGCAGAACGTTTCGGCCGTCCGGGCCGAGGTGCAGGACTACGTCGTGCATCCGCTGGGCTATGTCGATCTGCGCCGGGTCTCCCTGAAGAACTAGGCAACCCCTCCCCGCCCCGGCCATGTTCAGGTATGTTCTGCTAAGGCTCGTGCTGCTGGCCTTCACGCTGTTCGGGGCCTCGCTCCTCGTCTTCGCGATCATGCAGCTTCTGCCCGACGACGCCGCGGACGTGATGCTGGGCATGTGGTCGGACCGGTCCGGCACCGCGATCGAGCAGCTTCGCGCGCTGACCGGCCTCGACCGCCCGTGGTGGGAGCAATACCTGAGCTGGCTGGGAGGGATGCTGAAAGGGGATTTCGGCCGCTCGATCAGCTTCGGCGCCCCGATCGGCCCGATCCTCTTCGACAGGCTCGGCAATTCCATGGTGCTGGCCGCGCCGGCGATGGCGATCGCTGTGTTCCTGAGCCTGTCGCTCGCCATGGTCTCGGCGATCCGGGCGGGCAGCGCGGTCGATCATGCGATTTCGATCGTCGTTCTGGTCATCGTCTCGATGCCGGCTTTCGTGATCGGATCGGGGCTGATCCTGGTCTTCGCGGGCTGGCTGCAATGGTTCCCGTCGAACACCGCGACCGAGGACCGCACCGGCCTTCTCGCCCTGATGGTCGTGCTGGCCCTGCCGGTGATGACGCTGGCGCTTGAATCGCTCGGCCACATCACCCGCACCGCCCGCAGCAGCCTGATCGAGACCATGCGGATGGGCTTCGTCAGCGCCGCCGAGCTCAAGGGATTGTCGCGCCTGCGCGTGCTGTTGCGCCATGTGCTGCCCAACGCCCTTCTGCCGACCATCACCGTGATCGCGATCAATATCGGCTGGATGCTGGGCGGCGTGGTCGTGGTCGAGCAGATCTTCGGCTATCCCGGCATCGGCACGCTCGTGCTCTATGCCATCGAGCAGCGCGACCTGCCCTTGATCCAGAGCGCGATGTTCTTCATTTCGGCCGGCTACTGCATCGCCAATCTGCTGGCGGACTTCAGCTACATGGCGCTCGATCCGCGCGTCCGCGCGAAGTGAGGGCGGCATGCGGGCGCAAACCTCTCCCTATCGCAATTTTCCCTTCATCCTCGGCGCGAGCCTGCTCGCGGCCTTCGTGATCTTCGCCGTCCTCGGTCCGCTCATCGCGCCCTACACGGCCGAACAGTTCACCCCGTTCAAGCTCGCCAAGCCATCCTGGGCGCATTGGTTCGGAACCGACCGGTATGGCCGCGACGTTCTCAGCCGCGTGATCATCGGCACGCGCGTCACCGTGGTGATGGCGACGCTGAGCACCATCCTGGGCGTGTTCGGCGGCATCGCGCTCGGCATGCTCGCCGGCTACAAGGGCGGCTGGCTCGACGAGGCGATCATGCGCGGCTGCGACGTGGTGATGTCGTTTCCGTCGCTGCTGCTGGCGCTGCTCGTGGTGTCGGTGCTGGGGCCGAACGAGGTCAACGCCGTCATCTCCATCGGCGTCGTCTTCATGCCGCGCGTGGCGCGGGTCGTGCGTTCCGCCGTCCTGCCGGTTCGCTCCGCCCCCTATATCGAGGCAGCCGAGCTGCGCGCCGAGCGGACGGATTATATCCTGTTCCGCGAGCTCTTCCCCAACGTCCTGCCGGTGATCATCGTCGAGAGCTGCATCCGCTTCAGCTTCGCGGCGATGCTGACGGTCTCGCTCAGCTTCCTGGGTCTCGGCGCCCAGCCGCCGTCCTCGGACTGGGGGCTGATGATCAGCGCCGAGCGCGGCTTCATGCTGCTCGCGCCCTGGGTCGTCGCTGCGCCGGCCGCCTTCCTGTCGCTGTTCATCATCAGCATCAATCTTCTCGGGGATTCGCTGCGCGTCATCCTCGCGGTGCGAGAGATCTGAGATGGCACGCACGCAAGACCCCGCACCGGTCAATGTGCTCGAGGTCGAGGACCTCGCGATCGCCTACCGCACGGCCGGCGGGCTGGTGGAGGCGGTGCGCGGCGTCAGCTTCGACGTGCGCCAGGGCGAGATCTTCGCCCTGGTCGGCGAAAGCGGCTCGGGCAAGAGCACGACGGCGCATGCGGTCCTCGGCCATTTCGGCTCGAACGGCCTGCTCCGCGGCGGGCATATCCGCTATCGCGGGCGCGATATCGCGCATCTGCCCGCCGCCGAGCTGCGCAGCCTGCGCGGCGCGCGGATCGCCATCGTCCACCAGGACCCGGGCAAGGCGCTGAACCCGATCATGCGCGTCGGCGACCAGATCGCCGAGGTCATCGCCGCCCATCGCAAGCTCAGCCGCGGCGAGGCGATGCGCGGCGCCGTCGAGATGCTCGCGGCCGTCAACATGCCCGACCCGGAAGGCGCCAGCCGGCGCTATCCGCACGAGTTCTCGGGCGGGCAGCGCCAGCGCATCCTGATCGCCATCGCCTTCGCCTGCGATCCCGACCTGCTCATCCTCGACGAACCGACCTCCGGCCTCGACGTCACCAACGAGGCGGCGGTCCTGGAGCTTCTCGGCCAGATCATCGCCCGGCGCGGCGCAGCGGCCCTGTTCATCACCCATAATCTCGGGCTGGTGGCGCGCTTCGCCGACCGCGTGGCGGTGATGTCCCAGGGCGAGATCGTCGAGCAGGGCGACGTCGAGGCGATCTTCTATCATCCGCGGCACGACTATACGCGCCGGCTTCTCGCCGCCAACCCGGTGATGTCGGCCCGGATTCCCGCCCGCCCGCCGAGCGGCGAGGAGATCCTCTCGGTGACGGGGCTGCGCTACGAATACAAGATCCGCGGCGGCTTCCTGAACCTGCGCCCGCTGAGCTTCACGGCGGTCGAGGATGCCGCCTTCACGCTTGCCCGCGGCGAGACGCTTGCCCTGGTGGGCGAGAGCGGCGCGGGCAAGACGACGATCGGGCGCATGGTGGCGGGGCTCGCCGCGCGCCGCTCCGGCGAGATCCGTTATCGCGGCCGCGTTCTCGGGGCCGACGTCAAGCGCCGCTCGCGTTCCGACCTGCGCATAATCCAGATGATCTTCCAGAATCCGGACGTCACCCTGAACCCGGCCAAGACCATCGGCTACGCCGTCGGGCGCCCGCTGCGCCAGTTCCGCCCGCAGATGAGCGCAAGAGAGATCGAGGCGGAAGTGGCGAGCCTGCTCAGGGCGGTCTCGCTGCCGGAGGATTTCGCCGCCCGCCATCCCAACCAGCTCTCGGGCGGGCAGAAGCAGCGCGTCGCGATTGCCCGGGCCTTCGCCGCCGCTCCCGATCTGATCGTCTGCGACGAGCCATTGTCGGCGCTCGACGTCTCGGTACAGGCCTCGATCCTCAAGCTCCTGCGCAAGCTCCAGGACGAAAGGGGCATCGCCTATCTGTTCATCTCGCACGATCTCGCCGTCGTTCGCGAGATCGCGGACCGGGTGATCGTGCTCTATCGCGGCGCGATCTGCGAGACCGGCACGGTCGGCGCGATCTTCGAGCCGCCCTACCACCCCTATACCGAAGCGCTGCTGGCGACGATCCCGATCGCCGATCCGCATGTGCGCCAGCGCAAGGTGGAGCTGCGCGACGGATTGCCCGGGCCTGCGGGCGTCGGCTGCCCCTTCGCCGCCCGCTGCCACCGCAGGATCGGCCCGGTCTGCGACGACGAGACCCCGCCCGTTCGCGATTTCGGCGAGCGCCACCGCATCGCCTGCCACCTGCCGCCGGACGATCTTCGCGCCATGCCGCCGGTGCTGGCGTTCGACGGCGCAGCCCCCCCGACCCGCCCCGCGATCAGCTAGGAAACGAGGACAGCCGTGCAGAAAGAAGATGACGTCTTCCTGGAGACCGCCCGTCTCGGAAAGCGCAACAGCGTGCTGATCGAATACGACGAGAAGCCGCAGATGCCGCGGATGCGCCGCCGCTACAAGGACTTCCTGCTGGTCGACATCGCCCATGCGGTGATGATGCACGAGCAGGGCATCGTGCCGAAGGACGACGCGGGCAAGCTGATCGGCGCGCTGGTCAGCCTCTACGACATGGGCCGCGACGCCTTTCCCTGGGCGGAGGAATCCGGCTCCTTCCTGGTGCAGGTCGAGCATGCGCTCGGCAAGCTCGCCGGAAAGGACATCGCCGGCCATCTCCAGACCGCCCGCAGCCGCAACGACCAGTCGGCGGCGGCCGAGCGGCTTTACCTGCGCAACAACCTCCTGTCGCTGGAGACGCAAGCCGTCGCGCTGCTGCGCGGCATCGTCGACAAGGCCGAGCGGCATGTCGAGACGATCATGCCCGGCTACACCCATTTCCAGCACGCCCAGCCCTGGACCTTCGGCCATTACCTGATGCGCCAGGCCTCGGTCGTCGAGCGGGCGATGCAGCGGCTGCGCGACACCTATGGCCGCACCGATCTGAGCTCGCTGGGCGCCGCCGCCAATGCCGGCACCTCCTGGCCGGTGGACCGGCGGCGCACCGCAGCCCTCCTCGGGCATCGCGACATCGTCTTCAACTCCATCGACGCCTGCGGCTTCGCCCGCGAGTTCATCGAGGAGAACGCCGCCGCCATCGCGCTGCTGATGGGCAATCTCGGCCGCTTCGCCACCGATCTCTATATCTGGAGCAGCTGGGAATTCGGCTTCGTCGAGGTCCATGACAGCCTCGCGGGCACGAGCTCGATCATGCCGCAGAAGAAGAACCCGCACTGCCTCGAACGCGTCAAGGGCGTGGCCGGGCAATCCATCGGCTGGCTGCCGACGATCATGGGCAACATGCGCGGCACGCTCTCGACCGATCTCGACAATGCCTATGGCGACGACCAGATCGGCCTCTACATGGAATCGACCTTCGGCTGCCTGCGGCTGATGGACGAGGCCGTGCGCACGCTGACCGTCCATGACCAGCGCATGGCCGCGACGGCCGGCATCTTCTGGAGCACCACGAGCCATCTCTGCGACGAGCTGGTGCGCGGCTACGGCATCAATTTCCGCCAGTCGCATCAGGTCGTGGCGAGCTTCGTGCGCGCCTCCCTCGCGGCGGGGCTGAACCCCTCGCAGGTCCGCGGCGCCGATCTCGCGCGCGCCGCGCAGGAGGAGATCGGCATGGAGATCAGCCTGTCGGACGCCGATCTGCGCAGCATGCTCGACGCGCGCACCTTCATCGACACCCGCACCTCCGAGGGCAGCCCGCGCCCGTCCGAGACCCGGCGCCACATCGCGCTCGTCCGGGCGCAGATCGCCGAGCATCAGGCCTGGGTGGACGCCACGACCGCACATAACGAGGCTGCGGTCGCCGATATGCTGGCGACCGCCCGGCGCTATGCCGGCATCTGATCTTTCCGGCGCGCCCGGCTGAAGGACAACACCATGACCCTTTCCCAGACGCTCGCGGCAACCTACGCGAAGCTCACCGCCGATGCCCTGCCCGCAGAGACCGTCCATGCCGTGCGGCGCCATCTGCTGGACACGCTCGGCGCGGCGCTGGCCGGCGCGCGGCAGCCGGAGACCAACATCGCCGCCGCCGCCGCGAAAGCCATTCTCGGCGGCGCCGGGCAAGCGCGCCTGTGGGGCCGTGGCGAGCGGCTTTCGGTCGGCGGGGCGGCGCTGGCCAACGGGGTCGCGGCGCATGCGCTCGAGCTCGACGACGCCAGCGGCTGCGACCATTCCGGCGCCGTCGTCGTACCGGCGGTCCTCGCCGCCCTCGAGGCGCTGCCCGAGCGCGTCGACGACGGGGACCTGATCGCCGCGATCTGCGCGGGCTACGATCTCGGGCGGCGCATGCTCGAGGCGGCCGGCGGCTATGACGCCCACAACGGCGCGGGCTGGCATTCCACCGGCACCTGCGGGGCGTTCGGCGCCACCGCCGCCGTCGCGCGGTTGCGCGGCCTCGACGAGGCGACCATGGCGCAGGCGTTCGGCATCGCCGGGTCGATGTCGGCCGGCAACTGGTCCTTCCTCATGGACGGCGCCATGACGAAGCGCCTGCATTGCGGCTTGCCCGCTCTCGCCGGGAACCTGGCCGTGGAGCTGGCGCTGCAGGGCTTCACCGGCCCGGCGAAGGTCTTCGAGGCCGATTGGGGCGGATTTTTCCGCACCTATGCGCCGGCAACGGCGCAACCGGAGATGCTGCTGCGCGAACTGGGCAAGGACTGGCGCATCCACAACTCCTCGATCAAGCCGTTCGCCTCCTGCCGCGGAACGCATTCGGCCATCGAGATCATGCTGGCGCTCGCTCCCGAGGTCGGCGCGGACGCGATCGCCGAGGTCGAGGTCGGCACCAATGCGGTCGTCGCGCGGATGTGCGGCAACCAGGACATCCGCAATCTCGTCGATGCCCAGATGAGCATTCCCTACTCGGTCGCCGTCGCCTGGCGGCGCGGCGCGGCGGACCTCGCGGCTTTCGACGAGGATGTCCGCGCGGCGGCGGATGTGCGCGACGCCGTCGGCCGCATCCGCGTCGTCCACGACGAGGCCGTGAAGACGGGGATCGCCGCGCGGCTGCGCGCCGTGCTGGCCGATGGCCGGGTCGTCGAGCGGCGCATCGACGTTCCGCTGGGCTCACCTGGAAACCTGCTGCCCGATGCCGGGATCGAGCGCAAATACCGCGACCTCGTCAGGCCGGTCCTGGGCGAGGCGCGGACGGAAGAGCTGGCGCAGCGGATCTGGAAGCTCAGCCCCGGCGGCGATGCCAGGGACATCGTCGCATTCCTCTGAAGACACGGCCCGAAACGGGCCGACCCGGACTGCCGGCGTCGCGCGGCAGTCCGGGCATTTGCGCAGTATCGCCCTTTGCGTTAATCGAGACCCGAAGTCTGCGAGGGCTCGAGGCCCGATCAGCCTTAAAGGATCAAGTCCGGATTTCGCCGAAGGCGTTCGTGGCCACGCACATCATCCCATGGCGACATTCGTAGCGGTGCGGCCCGCGCGGGAACACGTCATGACGCAGCCCGGCAAGGGCGTCCCTGTGCCCAATCTTCAGGATGTCGACCTGCGATTGCTGCGGGTTTTCGTCAGCGTGGCGACGAATGGCAGCTTCACCGCGGCACAAACCGAACTCAACATCGGCGTCTCGACGATAAGCGGCTATATCTCGAAGCTGGAGGCGCGGCTTAACGTGCATCTGTGCCAGCGGGGCCGCAGCGGCTTTCGCCTGACCGAAGCCGGGACGCGCCTGCTCGATGCCTCGCGGATCCTGTTCGACGATCTCGACCGGTTCCGCGCGCGGGTGGGCGAGGCGCGCCAGGAACTGACCGGCCGCTTCGTCATCGGCATGGTCGATGCCGTGTCCGACCTCGCCGGCAACATCGTCCCGGAATGCCTGCGGGCCTTCACCGACAAGGCGCCCTTGCTTCATCTCGACCTCAAGCTCGGCTCACCCCGGGCCCTGGTCAGCGAGCTCATCGCCGAGGACATCGACGCGGCGATCCTGCCGGTGTTCCGCAAGCCGGCGGCCATCGACCTGATCTCGCTCGACCGCCGCGACCCGCAATCGCTCTATTGCGGCCTCGGGCATCCGTTCTTCCACCGGGCCGACCAGGATATCGAGACCGGCGAGATCCGCTCCGTTCCCTTCGTGCACCGGGCGCATATGGAGGGCTGGAGCCGCTACTCCGCCCAGGGCTTCAATGCGATGGCGACGACCGTCGATGTCGAATGCCAGCTCATTCTGGTGCTGACCGGAAAATACATCAGCTACCTGCCCGAGCGCTACGCGGCGGACTGGTGCCGGCGCGGCCTCCTGCGCAAGATCGGGGACCCGCATCTCCAGTACGAGTCGAATGTCTGCCTGGCGGTTCGCTCGGGCGACAACCGCGCGACGATCCGCACCCTCGTCGCCGCCGCCCATGCCGTCATCGCCGCGCGCGGCCCCCGCGACTGACGCAAAATCGCCGAGACCTTCCGAAAGCCACCGCAAGCTCCATTCCTCGGGGTTTTGCGAAGTGAAGTTCGGCGCATGGGAATTTTACTCCGGCGTCCGTGAGGTCGAATAGAGGGGGAGGACGTCGAGCCTTTCCAGCCTAGAGCATCGGATGCGGAAAGTGGAATCCACTTTTCGGAAAATCCGGTGCTCCAACAATGAGATAGATCATCGTTACCGCGTCCGTTAGGACGCGCGATGATCTAGAAGGGATCCGCCATGACAGACCAGCCGCAGCTCAGCGCCCTTTACGGCGCCACCACGGACCATGCCACCTTTCTCGGTCTGACACGCTGCGAGCGGCTGGAAGAGCTGTCGGCCCCCATCGCGATCCTCGGCGCCCCCTGCGCCACGCCCTATCGCACGGTCGGCGCCTATTGCCGCAACGCCCCCGATGCCCTGCGCCGGGCGACGGCGGCGCTTGCCTTCAACATCGACCGCCATGATTTCGACAGTGACGGGCAGGTCTTCCCGGATGCCGCGCGGCGCGCCGTCGATTGCGGCGACGTCCCCTTCGACGAGGCGGATTCGGCGGGCAACCGCGCCGCGATCCGCGCGGCGGTTTCGGCCATCCTGCGCAAGGGCGCCGTTCCGGTCCTGCTCGGCGGCGACGATTCCATCCCGATCCCAATGCTCCAGGCCGTCGGCGACAGGGCGCAAGGGCGCAAATTCACCATCCTGCAGATCGACGCCCATATCGACTGGCGCCCGGTGCACATGGACGAGGAATGGGGCCTGTCCTCGACCATGCGGCGCGCATCGGAGATGCCGCATATCGAGCGCATCGTCCAGGTCGGAGCGCGCGGCATCGGCACCGCGACGACCCAGGATTACAATGACGCCAGGGCATGGGGGGTGAACTTCGTCACGGCCGAGCGGCTCCATGCCGAGGGGCTGGAGGCGGCGCTGTCGCTCATTCCCGAGGGCAGCGAGGTGATCGTCTGCATCGACGCCGACGCGCTCGATCCCGCGATCATTCCAGGCGTGATCGGGCGCGCGCCCGGCGGGCTGAGCTACTACCAGGCGCTCGGCCTGATCCGGGGCGCGGGCCGGCGCGGGCGCATCGCGGCCATCGACTTCGTCGAGTTCATGCCGGAGCGCGATGTCGACGGGCTCGGCGCCTTCACCTTCGCGCGGCTGATCACCAGCGCGCTCGGCGTGATCGCCCGCCAGGCGACCTGACGCGGCACCGATCAGGCATAGCGCCGGCGATGGGTGACGTAATAGGCGTAGTCGATCAGCGAGATGAAATCGAAGACGGGCACGCTGAACCGCTTCTGCAAGGCGGCGGCATAGGGCGTGAACACGGCGCATTCGAGCAGCAGCGCCCCGATATCCTTGCCCGATGAGAACAGCTTTCCGGCGGCGCCGGTAAGCTGCGCCTCGAAGGCGTCGGTATCCAGATCCTCCACCCCCATGTTCATGAATTCCGGCGTCGTCTCGATGCTGTTGATCACGACGTCGCGGCCATCCGGCAGGCCGGCGAGGCTGAGCACCGCCGGCGTCAGGCGATCCTTGAACGCGGTCATGATGCCGATCGTCTGGTCGGGGCGGATGCAGCGCGCGATCGTCGGCAACTGCAGGAGGCTCGACAGGAAGACCGGAATCCGCACCGCGGCCCGCACCGCCTCCTGATAATGGATCATGAAGCCGCAATTGGTGGCGATCGCCTTCACGCCGGCGCGCTCGAGCTCGCGGGCGGCCTCGACGAGAGCGGCCTCCACCGCCCGGTCGCCATGGGTGACGCGGTCGACGCGGGCCTCGGTCACGACCTTGAACAGGACGGGATAGCCATAGGTCGCGGCATGGGCGGTGTCGCCCGGCACATGGGTCTCGATCAGGTCGAGCAGCAGGATCCCGATCGGATAGCCGTAGGCCTGCGGCTGCGGCAGAAGCTTGTAGACAGGCATGGCGTTCTCCACCTTGGATCCGGAAGCGGGGAGCTTGACCGCGGCGCTGGCCAAGGCGCGCTTGCGCTGCGGCACGCCGGCCTGTCTGCCACCGCCCGCCGCGGCGATAAATCCGCAGGTCGCGAAGTGAACTTGCCGGGAAAGCCGTCGAGACGGGCCCCGATCGGCAAACCACATGCCCGCCGGGGATGATAAGTTCACGACTTTGCCGCAGAATTCTTACGTAGGTCGCGCGCCGATCCCTACGATTTGCCGGGAGAGGCTTCGATGAATTTCAACCTGCGCACACTGCGATTGTTCATCTCCGCCTGTGAGGAGAATTCGATCGCGAAGGCAGCGGAACGCGAGGGCATCGCCGCATCCGCGCTGAGCAAGCGCCTGTCGGATTTCGAGGCCACCACGAACGTCGTCTTGTTCAAGCGCACGCATAAGGGGCTCGAGCCGACCGCCGCAGCCTTGACGATGCTGCATCTGGCGCGGGCCGTCATGCGCGATCTCGCCCAGCTCGAGGCGGAGGTGAGCGAGCATCGCGCCGGCATCAAGGGAACGGTGCGCATTCACTCCAACGTCTGGGCGATCCTGCAATATCTGCCGGAAGACCTCGCCTCGTTCCTGGCCTGCCACCCGCTCGTCCGGCTACAGGTGGAGGAAAGCACGACGCCCGAATCCATCAAGGCGGTGCGCGAGAATATCTGCGACATCGGCATCATCGGCAGCAATGTCCCGGCACCCGCCTTGAGGATCGTGCCCTATTACAAGGACCGGCTGGTCGCCGTGGTGCCGCGCGATCACGTCCTGACGCAGCGCGCCGAGGTCAAGCTCGCGGACATGCTGCCGTTCCACCTGATCGGCTCGAAGCAGGGAAGCTCGCTCGACGAGATAGTCCAGCGCGCCATAGCGGAGCTGAATGCGACGCCGGCCCTGCGGCTGCGCGTGACCGGCTTCGAAACCGTGTGCCGGATGGTGGAATCCCGGCTGGGCGTCGGCTTCGTGCCGCTGTCCTGCGCCGCGCGTTACGTGGCCGCGATGAACATCGCCACCATTCGCCTCGACGAGAGCTGGGCGGAGCGAGGCCTCTCGCTATGCTTCGCGCAGGAGGATGAGCTGACACCGGCGGCGCGCGTGCTGGTCAAGCATCTGAGCGCCCGCGCGAGCCAGGAGCCATCGTGAACCGCGATGGCTGACTGCTCAATCACGACGAGGAATCGCCGGCGCACCGTGCTAGCACTCGTCGAAAGATGGTTGGCTTCTCACTGGAAAACCAGAGCGGAACAACCATCCGAGAGGAAATTCCAAGCCGAAGCGTAAAACAACAACACGGCACTCCGCCACTAAAAATCAGAACAGCAGCGGATTAAGCGAACGGATCATCTTGAGATCCGCTCATATCGCCGTCGTCTGGCGCAAGGAATCCGGCATCCGCCGGAAACGAACCCTTGCGCCCGGTTGGATGCGGGCCGGCGATTGCAAGCAACGAGACAAGCCGTGGCAGATCAAACCGATACATTCGACTATATCGTGACCGGAGCGGGCTCGGCCGGTTGTGTCGTCGCCGCGCGACTCAGCGAAAACGGGCGATACTCGGTTCTCCTCCTGGAAGCCGGCGGCAGGGATCGGCATCCCTTCATTCATGTGCCGATGGGCTATGCCAAGCTCTATGCCGATCCCCGCTTCAACTGGATGTATGAGAGCGAGCCGGAGCCGCATCTCGACAACCGCCCGATGTTTCAGCCTCGCGGCAAGGTCCTCGGCGGGACGAGCTCGATCAACGGCATGCTTTATATGCGCGGCAATCCCGCCGACTACAACGAATGGCGGCAAACCGGCTGCGTCGGGTGGGATTGGGACAGCGTCCTGCCTTATTTCAAGAAGTCGGAGGACCAGGAGCGCGGCGCCAGCGAGTTCCACGGCGTCGGCGGGCCGCTGCGTGTTTCGAACCATCCGATCAAATTCGAGCTGGCGAACCACTGGATCGAGGCGGCGACGCAGGCCGGGCTGCCGAAGAACGACGACTTCAACGACGGCCAGCAGGACGGGGCCGGGCATTTTCAATGCACGACCAACCATAACCGCCGCTGGAGCGCCGCCGCGGCCTTTCTGGAACCGGCACGCTCACGCAAGAACCTGAAGGTCTCCACCAACTCCTTCGCCACGCGCATCCTGTTCAGGGAAGGCCGCGCGGTCGGCGTCGTCTATCGCCGCGACGGCGTGGAGCGCACCGCGTATGCCAGGAGCGAGGTCATCGTCTCCGGCGGCGTGTTCAACTCGCCGCAGCTCCTGCAATTGTCGGGCATCGGCCCCGGGGCGCTGCTGCAGCAGCACGGGATCGGCGTGGTGCACGAGAACGGCGCGGTCGGCGACCATTTGCAGGATCATTTCTGCTTCCGCTTCCAGTTTCGCTGCACCCAACCGGTGACGTTGAACGACGTCGCCAACAATTTCTGGCGGCGCATGCTTGCCGGCGCGCAATATGTCCTGTTCCGGAAAGGCATGCTGGCCAGCAACGGCATCGCAGCCGGGGCCTTCGCGCGCAGCGACGAGCGGCTCGACCGCCCGGATATTCAATTGAACTTCACGGCGTGGAGCTTTGCCGGGCGAGACGCCAAGGGTGTCTATCCGCACCCCTTCCCCGGCTTCAGCGTCAACGCCGTGCACCTTCGCCCCGATGCGCGCGGCTATGTCCGGCTCAAGGCGCCGGAGCCGGAGAAGGCGCCCGAGATCCGCTTCAACTTTCTCAAGACCGACTATGATCTGAGCGCGATCCGCACCGGCATGCGGCTCATCCGCAGGATCGCGCAGCAACCGGCCATCGCCCCCTTCGTCAGGGAGGAGCTGCTGCCGGGCGCCCACGTCAAGACCGACGCGGAGTTCGAGACCGCGATCCGCCAGAACGGCGTATCCAACTTGCATCCGGTGGGCACCTGCCGCATGGGGCCGAATGGCAGGACGGTGGTCGATCCGCAGCTGCGCGTGCACGGCGTGGAGCGGCTGCGCGTCATCGACGCCTCGGTGATGCCGACGGTGCCGGGCGGCAACACCAACGCCCCGACCATCATGATCGCCGAGAAAGGATCGGAGATGATCCTCAAGGATGCGCTCGCACAGGCCTGAAGAGAGTTCGAATGACGGGGCATCTGCCATGAACACACCTGCGAATACCACCGGGCTGGTGGCTATAATGGAATATTCGGCCGTGGAGGACGCGGAGTTCAATCGCTGGTACAATACCGAGCATCTCCCCGAGCGGCAGCGGATTCCCGGATTCCTGACCTGCGAGCGCTGGATCAGCATCGCACCGGACAAACTCTCCATCGGCAGCTATGACCTGGAGAGCCCCGACGTCCTCCAGAGCGAGCCCTATCTGGCCGTGGCGTTCGAGAATGCGACGCCCTGGACCAAGAAGGTCACCGGCATGTGCACCCGCATCCTGCGGGTGATCAGCGAGCAGCGCACCCCCGGCAATGTGCTGGCGCCCAGCGGCGCGGGCGGCCTGCTCTTCAGCGCCCTGAACATCGCCCCGGAGCTCGAGCCGGAATTCGAGGAATGGTGCGATACCGAGCACCTGCCGGCGCTCGCAGGCGTTTCGGGCGTTCTGGCGGCGCGGCGCTTCGTGGGCGAAGGCGCCTCGCACCGGCATGTCTTTCTCTATCACCTGACCTCGCCGGAGGTCGTCCAGGGCGGCGCCTGGAAGACGGCGGCGCGGACACCGTGGAGCGAAAGGATCGTGCCGCAATACCGCGATCGCGTGCGCATCGTATGCCGGCGGCCGGATTAGCCCCGCGGCCGGAGAAGAGGATCGGTGACGGAACCGGGCTCCCAAGGGCGGCTGAAGAGCGGCCTTCAAGAAAACAGAAGCAACAGGAAGGAGATGACATGAAAAAGATCTGGTCTTGTGCAGCGGCAATCATGGCCGCGCTCATCGGCGCCCCGAGCTCACACGCCGCCGAATTCCCCGACAAGCCGGTCAAAATGATCGTCGGCTTCGTCCCGGGCGGCGGATCGGACATCAGCGCGCGCATCCTCGCCGACATCCTGGCGAAGGAGATCGGTCAGTCGGTGGTGGTGGAGAACAAGCCCGGCGCGTCGTCGACGCTGGCCGTCGACTTCGTCAGCAAGTCGCAGCCGAACGGCTATACGGTCCTGCACACCAATTCGGACGGCATCACCTTGCTGCCGGCGCTGAAGAGCACGATTCCCTATTCCGTGCCGAACGACTTCTCCTATATCTCGCGCGTGCTGCAGCTGCCCCTGGCGATCACGGTCAACAAGGACCTGCCCGTCAACTCGATCGCCGAGCTGGTCGAATACGCACGCAAGAATCCCGGCAAGGTTCATTACGGCTCCTCCGGCATCGGCAGCGGCCCGCACATGGCTGCGCTGCTGTTGGCCAAGCAGGCCGGGATCAAGATGGTCCACGTCCCCTACAAGGGCTCGGGCGGCGCCATCAACGATCTGCTCGGCGGGCACCTGCAGATGGCCCTTCCCGCCGTCCAGGCCGTCGCCGGGCACGCCGGCAACGCCATGGTCAAGGTGCTCGCAGTCACCGGGCCGAAGCGGGATCCGCTGCTGCCGGACGTGCCGACGATCGCCGAGGCGGGCTACCCGGATGCCCAGATGGTGATCTGGTACGGCCTGATGGGGCCGCCGAACCTGCCGGCGAACGTGCTGAAGACCCTGCAGGACAAGACGGTCGCCGCGCTCACCAGCGCGGACGGCAAGGAGCGCTACAAGGCCGCCGGTTTCGAGACCGACCCCTTGGTCGGCGACGACTTCAAGAAGTTCGTCGAGAAGGAATTCGAGACCTGGAAGAGCCTCGCGGCCCAGGAGAACCTGAGTCTTCCCGACTGACGATCGGCTTGCTGCCGCCACGGATCCGTTCGTGGCCATCCCGACGACCCTCGCGCTCAACGGATCGTGGCCGATGAATGTCGAAGACGCCATCAACATCGAGGATCTGCGGCGATCGGGCCGCAGGTCCCTGCCGAGGATCGTATTCGACTTCATCGAAGGCGGCTGCGAGGACGAAACCTGCCTGGAGCGCAACCTCGCCAGCTTCCGGCGCCACGGCCTGCGCCCGCGCTACCTGACGGGCGCGGAGCCGGATCAATCGGTACGGCTGTTCGCGAAGACCTATGCAAGCCCGTTCGGCATCGCCCCCACCGGGCTGGCCGCACTCTACCGGCCGGGCGGCGACCTTACGCTTGCATCGGCGGCTGTGGCGGCCGATATCCCCTTCATCCAGTCGGGCGCCAGCACCGCCTCGATCGAGGCGATCGCGAAGGCCGCCCGGGGCCATGCCTGGTACCAGCTCTACCAGCCCGCCAATCCGGCGGTCGCGGACGATCTCGTCCGGCGCGCCCGCGACAGCGGGGTCGAGACCCTCGTGCTCACGGTCGACGCACAAGGCGGCTCTAACCAGGAGCGCAACCTGCGCAACGGTTTCGCCCAGCCGCTGAAGATGCGCCCCTCGACCGTGCTGGAAGCCTTGCGGCACCCGGCCTGGATCGCGCGCTATCTGCGCCATGGCATGCCGGTCTTCGAGGACTGGCGGCCCTATGCCGGCGGCGATGCCGCGTCCGCTGCGACCATCGCCCGCTTCGTCGCCGCCCAGGGGCGGGCTTCGCAGAGCTGGCACGACGTGGAGCGCCTGCGCCGCCTCTGGCCCGGAAGCTTCGTGCTCAAGGGTCTGCTGCATCCGGACGATGCCGCCCGCGCGGTGGAACTGGGCGTGGACGGCGTCATCATTTCCAACCATGGCGGGCGCAAGCTCGACCGCGCCCCTGCCCCCATCGACGTGCTGCCCGGCTTCGTCGATCGCGTCGGCGATCGCCTCACCCTGATGATCGACGGCGGGATCAGGCGGGGCGCCGACATCGTGACCGCGCTCTGCCTCGGCGCCCGCTTCTGCTTCGTCGGCCGCGCCCCGCTCTATGGCCTCGCCGCGGGCGGCAGGCCCGGCGTCGACCGCGCGCTGGCGCTGCTGCAGCGCGAGATCGACCTGATCCTGCGTCAGATCGGCTGCGGCACGATCGCCGAATTGTCCCCGGATCACCTGTGGCCCCACCCGCCCCTTCCCGCCCACTACTCCAACGCACAGGCGGCAACGTCATGAAATGGATCAGGTTTTCCACTCCGGCCCGGACAGCCTACGGCATCCTCGAAGGCGAGGAGATCACCGAGGTGACCGGCGATCCGTTCGGCGGCTACGATACGACGCGGATCGTCCACCGGCTCGATGCGGTGAAGCTCGAAGTGCCGGTCATCCCGCGCACCTTCTATTGTGCCGGCATCAATTACGAGGAGCACATCCGCGCGGAAGCAGCGGCCCTGGGCATCGAGCCGGTCATCCCGCAGAAGCCCGATATCGGCTATCGCGCCGTGAACGCGCTCATCGCCCATGACGAGCCCGTGATCATTCCGGCCGACGCGACGGAGCAGGTCCAGTACGAGGGCGAGCTCGCCGTCGTCATCGGCCGGAAGGCGAAGCATCTCACCGAGGCCGAGGCGCTGTCCTGCGTGCTTGGCTACACGATCGGCAACGATGTCAGCGAGCGCAGCTGGCTCAAGACCGACCGCACCATGTGGCGCGCGAAGAATGCCGACACCTTCAAGCCGATGGGTCCGTGGATCGAGACCGAGGCGTCGCTCGACGAGATGGAGACGACCATCCGGCTGAACGGCAAGCCGACGGCGCGCTTTCGCACCAACGCGATGATCTTCGGCGTGGCGACCTATATCGCGGCGATGAGCCGCTATCTGACGCTCTTTCCCGGCGATGTGATCTGGATGGGCACGGAAGGCGTCTCGCCGAATCTCGTGCATGGCGACGTGGTGGAGATCTCCATCAGCGGCATCGGCACGCTGCGCAACAGCTTTCTCGCGGAATCGCGGATCGGGGAACGCTAGAGCGATGCCCCGGACCTCCCTCCCCGACGGCGCGCTGCAAGATGACGCGCTGCAAGACGGCCTGCTCGCCGCCGGCACCACCACCCTGTCCTCGCAGTTGCTCAAGCGCGGCCTGCGGAACGTGTTCATCGCCGGCCTCGGTGCGGCGAGCCCGCAGCGGGTCCGCATGGCGGGGCCGGCCTATACATTGCGCTTCGTCCCGGCCCGGGAGGATCTCGCCGTGTCGGGGAGCGTGGCCAGGCCCGACAATCCGCAGCGCTTCGCGGTGGAGAACATTCCGCCGGGCCATGTCCTCGTCATCGACGCCGGCGGCCGCCCCGGTTGCGGAACGCTGGGCGGCATCCTGGTCGAGCGGCTGTTCCAGCGCGGCGCGGCCGGCGTCGTCGTGGACGGGGCCCTGCGCGATGCCGAAGAGCTGGCGCAGGCGAAGCTGCCCCTGTTCTCCCGCGGCTTCGCGGCGCCGCCGAGCTATGGCGGCCTGATCCCGGTGGAAACGCAAGGCGCCATCGACTGCGGCGGCGTCGCGGTGTTTCCGGGCGACATCGTCGTCACCGACCATGACGGGGCGATCGTCATCCCCGAGCATCTGGCCGGCGAGGTCGCGCGCGACGCGCTGGAGCAGGAGCGGGTCGAGCGCTTCGCCAAGCAGCGCGTGGCCCGGGGCTTCCCGATCACCGGCCTCTACCCGCTCGGCGAGGCCATGCGGGAAGCCTATCAGCAATGGGTCGCGCGCGGCGAACAGGAATAGCCCGGGCAACCCGGTCAAAGGACAAATGGAATGGAAGAACGCTCCATCGGCAAGTCGGGTCTGCGTGTGTCTGTCGTCGGCCTCGGTTGCAACAATTTCGGCCGCCGGATCGATTTCGGCGCCAGCGAGAAGGTCGTCCATGCCGCGCTCGACGCCGGCATCACCTTCTTCGATACGGCCGACGTCTATTACAGCGAGCTCGGCAGCTCGGAGGAGTTCCTCGGCCGGGCGCTGGGAGCGCGCCGGGCCGACGTCGTCGTCACCACCAAGGTCGGCATGGCGATGGACAAGGAAGGCCGGCTGCGCGGAGCCTCGCGGCGCTATCTGACACGCGCGGTCGAGGCCAGCCTGAAGCGGCTGAACACCGACTGGATCGACCTGTGCCAATTGCACCAGCCCGACCCGAGCGTTCCCATCGAGGAAACGCTGCGGACCTTCGACGACCTCGTCCGCCAGGGCAAGGTCCGCTATCTCGGCTGCTCCAACATGCCGGCCTGGCAGGTCGTCGAGGCGCGCTGGACCTCCCGGCAGGAGGGGCTGGAGCACTTCATCGCGCTGGAAGACGAATACAGCCTGCTCGCCCGCGGGAGCGAGCGGGACCTGATCCCGGTCGCCGAGCGCTATGGCATGGGATTGCTGCCCTTCTATCCGCTGGCCAGCGGCATGCTCACCGGCAAATATCGGCGCGGCAGCCCGCTTCCGGCGGATTCCCGCCTCGGCGCGCATGGCGCACGCTATGGCACCCGCTTCGTCAACGACGCCAATTTCGACGTCGTCGAGCGGCTCGAGGCGTTCTGCGCCGCACGCGGCAGGACCCTGCTGGAACTTGCCTTCGGCTGGCTCTTATCACACGACGCGGTGCCGAGCGTGATTGCCGGCGCCACGCGCGTCGAGCAGATCGGGCAGAACGTCGCAGCCGCCGGCTGGGCGCTGACACCGGAGGAACGGGCCGAGGTCGACCAGATCTCCCGCAGCCCGTGAGGCGGCGACCGGCAACGGGACAGGACAGGGTTATCGAACCAGAAAGATGGCGGCCATGAACGGGGCGGCGAAGGGCCCCAGCCGGCCGCGGGAGGAAGGAAATGCCTGAGATTCGTAGCTTGGACAATCTGCTGACGGGCTTGCTGCTGGTGCTCGTCGCCATCGTCGCGCTCGGCCTGTCGTGGAACCTCTCGACCGGGACGGCCGCGGATATGGGGCCGGGCTTCATTCCCCGCCTGTTGTGCTTACTGCAGCTCATCCTCGGCGCCACGCTGATCTGGAAGAGCTTCGGCGAGGTCGGAGAACGGATCGAGCTCCGCAGCCTGCGCCCGCTCCTGTGCGTTGCCGGCGGCGTGCTGTTCTTCATCCTCACCCTGGAGCGGCTCGGGCTCGTCATCGCGATCCTCGGCCTCGTCGGCATCGTGACGCTGGCGGAGCGCTCCGCGCGCCTGAGCAGCGCCCTGGTCTTCGCGGCGGTGCTGGCGGCCTTTTGCTACGGCGTTTTCGTCTTCGCGCTTCAGCTTCCCATCCCCGTCCTGCCGCGCGGGTTCTGAGACATGGAAACCTCGCTCGGCTTCATCCAGGGCCTCGGCATCGCCCTGACCCCCGGCAACTTGCTTTACTGCCTGATCGGCGCGCTGGTCGGCACGCTCGTCGGCGTGCTTCCGGGCCTCGGCCCGGTGGCGACGGTCGCGATGCTCCTGCCGATCACCTTCTACCTGCAGCCGGTATCGGCCCTCATCATGCTGGCCGGCATCTACTACGGGGCGCAGTATGGCGGGTCCACGACCGCGATATTGGTGAAGCTGCCGGGCGAAAACTCGTCGGTGATCGCCTGTCTCGACGGCCACCAGATGGCGCGCCAGGGCCGCGCCGGCGTGGCCCTCGCCATCGCCGCCCTCGGCTCCCTCTTCGCGGGGGTGTTCGCGACCTTCTTCATCGCCGCCTTCGCGCCCCCGCTGGCGCAGGTGGCGCTCGCTTTCGCCCCGGCCGATTATTTTTCGCTGATGGTCCTGGGGCTGGTCGCCGCCATCGTCCTGGCGCACGGCTCCCTGTTGAAGGCGCTCGGCATGATCGTGCTCGGCCTGCTTTTGTCCAGCGTGGGGGCGGATGTGAATTCCGGCGCGGGGCGCATGACCATGGGCATCCCGGAACTGTCCGACGGCATCGGCTTCGTCGCTCTCGCCATGGGGCTTTTCGCGATGGGCGACATCGTCGCCAACCTCGAAAATCCCGAGGACCGGCCCGATTTCACCGGCAAGGTCACCAAGCTGTGGCCGACGAAAGACGATTTTCGCAAGGCGTGGCCGGCTTCGGTTCGCGGAACGCTGCTCGGCTCCATACTGGGGCTGCTCCCCGGCGGCGGCGCTGTGCTGAGCTCCTTCGCCTCCTACAGCCTGGAAAAGCGCCTGTCCCGCACGCCGGAACGGTTCGGGCACGGCGCCATCGAAGGCATCGCCGGACCGGAGAGCGCCAACAACGCGGGCGCTCAGACATCCTTCATCCCGCTGCTGACCCTGGGCGTGCCGGCCAATGCCGTGATCGCGCTGATGGCCGGCGCGATGATGATCCACGGCATCCAGCCCGGGCCACAGGTGATGACCAAGAACCCGGACCTGTTCTGGGGCGTCATCGCCTCGATGCTCGTGGGCAACATCATGCTCGTGATCATCAATCTGCCGCTGATCCAGGTGTGGGTCGCCTTGCTGCGCGTCCCGTACCGGATGCTGTTTCCATCCATTCTGGTGTTCTGCTGCATCGGCGTCTACACGCTGAACAACAGCACCTTCGACGTCGGCACCTTCCTCGTGTTCGGCCTGCTCGGCTATGTGCTGATGAAGCTGCGCTGCGAGCCGGCGCCGCTGATGCTCGCCTTCGTGCTCGGCCCGCTGATGGAAGAGAACATGCGCCGGGCGATGCTGCTCAGCGCGGGCGATGCGACGGTCTTCATCACGCGCCCGATCAGCGCCGGCTTGCTGTTCGCCTCCGCTCTGCTGCTGGCGATCGTGATCCTCCCCTCCATCCGTCGCAAGCGCGAGCTCGTCTTCGAGGAAGAGAGCTGAGGGGGCGCGGTCGCCTTCCCGGCCTCCGGCGATTGGCGGCGGTCGTCGGGCTCGAACCCGGCAGGCCCCTGGGCCAGGACCTGCATCTTGTGGAAACTCCCCTCCGGAACGGGTTTCCGGAGGCGATCCGTCATGGAGGCCTCCTCCGCGCGACAGGCATCTCCGCCCCAGCCTGCTTCGCCGATGCAGAGGTCGCCTGTACCCCGGTGGGCGCTTCGCGCTCATCGTCGAGCCCGGAAAATCCGTGTCGCGGCAGAAACGACAACTTCGGGAAAGCTTGCGAAGCCATACCGCCGCCGCGGCCCGGTTCACCGTTCTGAAACGAAAATGGTGGGCCGGGCCGGACTCGAACCGGCACCGGCGCTGTTATGAGCAGCGAGCTCTAACCATTGAGCTACCGGCCCGCTCCTCGCCTAGCATCGCCGCAGCCCGGCAGGCAAGGCGTAAGCCGGCCGGAAGCGAAAGGCCGGCGCACGCGACGAGGCCGGGGCCCCGCCGAGGCCCGTCACGGCCCGCCGCCTTCGGCGGAGTTCGGCACCGGGCGCGGGCGCCCCTCCTCGTCGATCGCCACGAAGGTGAAGCTCGCGTCGGTGACCTTCTCGTGCAGCGTGGTCCGGAAGCGCTTCGCCCAGGCTTCGACATGGATCTTCATCGAGGTCCGGCCGACGGATTCGATCGCGGTGTAGACGCTGAGCACGTCGCCGACCTTGACCGGCCGGAAGAACGTCATCGCCTCGACCGCGATGGTGACGACCCGCCCCTGCGCACGGTCGACGCCCGCAATGCCGCCGGCCTGGTCCATCCGCGACATCACCCAGCCGCCGAAGATGTCGCCATTGGCGTTGGTGTCGCCCGGCATGGCGATCGTGCGGACGGTCAGCGTGCCGCGCGGCGCGTCATCGGGTCGGTCGGCGGCAGGGCTCATCGGTATCCTTCGGGTCGGGCGGAGGAATCCGCCGGCCGATGATGTCGGCCAGGGCGCGCAGGCGCAAGCGGCGTTGCCGCCGGCCGCTCATTCCGCGCGCCAGCAATCCCCGTCGTCGCGCACCAGCCCCTCGCTGCGCAGCTTGAGCAGATGCGCGATGACATTGCGCTCGGCTGCCTGGCGCAGCCAGGGATGGGTCTTGGAATAAAGCCGGTCCATCAGGCTCCATGCCGAGGACGGCCCCTCGCGGAGCGTCTGGAGAATGGCTTTCTCGCGGTTCACGCGATGCGCGATCAGATCCTCGACATAGGGCTTCGGGTCGGCGAGCGGCGGGCCGTGCCCCGGCAGGTAGAGACGATCGCCGCGCGCCAGCATGCGATAGAGGTTCGCCACATACGCCGCCATGTCGCCCGAGGGCGGCGAGACGACGCTGCTCGCCCAGGACATGATGTGGTCGGCGGTGAAAACGGTTCCATCGCCAAGAGCGAAGCAGAGGTGGTCGCTGGCATGCCCTGGCGTGTGGATCGCCGTCATGCCAAGCACGCTGTCGCCGTCGCGCAGAGGAATATCGGGCGAGAATATGGGCTTGTCGCTGATGTGAAACCCGAAGGTCGGCGCGCCGGTGCGCTCCTTCAGCGCTTTCACGGCGCCGACATGATCGGCATGGGTGTGCGACAGGACGATCGCGGATACCCGCCCGCCCGTCGCCTTCACGATCGCATCGACATGGCTTTCGTCCTCGGGTCCCGGATCGAGGACGATGAAGCCGTCATCCCTGTCGAGCAGATAGGTGTTGGTTCCATGATAGGTCATCAGGCCGGCGTTGCCCGCGACGATCCGGGAGATCCCGGGGAGGACGGGCATCGCCACCCCGCGCATCGGTTCCGGTTCAGAGAGAAATGCCATCCGCGCGCCGTCCGGGAAAGGGTGTGCCGCGTGACCGCGCGCCGGGCCGGAAAGCGGGTTGCGCCTTCCGGCCCGGTGCTCTCATCGCGATATGATCCCATAATGCCCGGGGCCGGCGCCTTCAAGCCGGGCGTCCTCATTCGGCGGGCTGCGGGCCCAGGCCCTGCCCGTGCCCGCCTGAATCGCCTGCTCCACGCTTGCGGGCGGCGCCGAGCCGGCTCATCCAGAGATAGATCACCGGCGTGGTATAGAGCGTCAGGATCTGGCTGAGGATCAGCCCGCCGACGATGGTGATGCCGAGCGGGCGGCGCAGCTCCGCGCCGGGGCCCGTCGCGAGCATCAGCGGCACCGCGCCCAGCATGGCCGAAAGCGTGGTCATCAGGATCGGCCGGAAGCGCTTCAGGCAGGCTTCGAATATCGCCTCGCGCGGGGCAAACGCCTGCCGGCGCTCGGCGACGATGGCGAAGTCGACCATCATGATGCCGTTCTTCTTGACGATGCCGATCAGGAGGATGATGCCGATGAAGGCGATGATGGTGAGGTCCGCGCCGGCGAATCTGAGCGCGATCAGGGCGCCGAGCCCGGCCGAAGGCAGCGTCGAGAGGATCGTCACCGGGTGGATCAGGCTCTCGTAGAGCACGCCCAGGATGATGTAGACGGCCAGGATCGCGACCAGGATCATCATGCCCTGGCTGCCGGCCCCTTGCGCGAAGGCCTTGGCGTCCCCGGCGAATTCGGCCCTGAGCGAGGCCGGCATGTGCAGCCCCTCGACGGCGGCGACGACGGCCTCGCTCGCCTCCTGCAGGCCGACGCCCGGCGCCAGGTCATAGGTGATCGTCACGGCCGGGAACGGACCCTGGTGGTTGATGACGAGGGGAGCGGTGCCGCGCTCGACCTTGACCAGGCTGCGCAGCGGCACCTGCGCGCCGTTGCGGCCGGGCACATGAAGGTCGAGGATGTCGCCCGGATCGCGGCTGCGCGAGGGCTCGACCTCGAGCACGACGCGATACTGGTTGCGCGCGCCGTAGATGGTCGAGATCTGGCGCTGGCTGAAGGCATCCGCCAGCGCGTTGTCGATGGCTTGGATCGCGACGCCGAGCTGCGAGGCCTTGTTGCGGTCGATCACGACATCGGCCTGCAGGCCGCCCTGCTCGCGATCGGTCGAGACGTCGACCAGTTCCGGCAGCGCGCGCAGCCGCTCGACCACCTTGGGCACCCATTCCTCCAGTTCGGGCAGGTTGGGGTCCCAGAGCGTGAACTGGTATTGCGAGCGGCCCTGCCGCCCGCCGGCGCGCACGTCCTGCACCGGGGTCAGGAAGATGCGCAGGCCGGGAATCGAGCCGAGGCGCCCGCGCAGCCTTGCGACCACCTGGGCGGAGCTCGCGCCGCGCTCTTCCAGCGGCTTCAGGCTGACGAAGAAGCGCCCGGTATTGACCGAACCGCTGCCCCCGCCGATGGAGGAGGCGACGCCGAAGACGGCGGGGTCCGCGGCGACGATGGCCGCGCCCTGCTGCTGGAGCTGCGCCATCGCCGGGAAGGAGATGTCGGGCGAGGCCTGGGTGAAGCCGACGATCAGCCCGGTGTCGTCCTGCGGGAAATAGCCCTTCGGCGCGCTGCGGAACATCTGCACGGAGAGCGCCACCGTCGCGATCATCACGACGAGCATCAGCCAGCTATGCCGCAGCACGACCGTCAGCGTGCGGGCATAGAAGCCCGTCATCGCCGTGAGCACCCGTTCCACCGCGCGGTCGAAGCGGCCGGGCCGATGCGGCCCGCTTTTGAGGAAATGGGCGCAGACCATCGGCGTGACGGAAAGCGAGACCACCGTCGAGACCAGGATGGCGAAGGTCAGCGTCAGGGTGAATTCGCGGAAGAAGCGGCCCACCACCCCGTCCATGAAGAAGAGCGGGATGAAGGCCGCGATCAGCGACAGGCTGATCGAAATCACGGTGAAGCCGATCTGCCCGGCGCCGACGAGCGCGGCGCTCAGCGGCGAGAGGCCGCGTGCGATGTTGCGCTCGATGTTCTCGATCATCACGATCGCGTCGTCGACGACGAAGCCGACCGAGATCGTCACCGCCATCAGCGAGAGGTTGTCGAGCGTGAAGCCGGCCACCCACATCGCCGCGAAGGTGCCGGCGATCGACAGCGGCACGGTGACGCCCGCCGCGACCGTCAGCGTGGTGCGGCGCAGGAACAGGAAGACGACCAGCATCACCAGGCCGATCGAGATCATGAGCGTGTGCTGGATATCGGCGATCGAGGCGCGGATCGTCACGGTGCGGTCCGACATGATCGAGAACCGGATGCCGGCCGGCACCCATGCCTGGATCTCGGGCAGGAGCGCCTTCACCCGGTCGACCGTGTCGATGACGTTGGCGTCGGCCTGCTTGGTGATAGTGATCAGGATCGCCGGCTTGCCGTTGTACCAGCCGGCGGCGCGGCTGTTGCGCACGCCGCGCTCGACGGTCGCGACATCGGCGAGCCTGACCACCGTGCCCTTGGCCGCGCGCACGACGATATTGCCGTAATCCTGCGGCTCGCGGATCTGGTTGTTGACCGAGAGCGTCTCGCTCAGCCGCCCGCCGTCGAAGGAGCCGACCGCCGAGACGGTGTTGGCGTTGACGATGGCCGTGCGCACCGCATCGAGGCTCAGGCCCATGGCGGCGAGCCTTGCGGGATCGACGCGCACGCGGATCGCCGGCTGCTCGGCGCCGGCGACCGAGACATCGCCGACGCCCTCGACCTGCGCGATGCGCTGGGCGATGACGGTGTCGGCCGCGTCGTACATCGCGCTCGGCGTCATCGTCTCGGAGGTCAGCGCCAGGATCAGGATCGGGGCTGCGTTGGGGTTGGCCTTGCGGAACTGCGGCAGGGTCGGCAGGTCGCCGGGCAGGTCGGTCGCGGCGGCGTTGAGCGCGGCCTGGACGTCGCGGGCGGCGCTGTCGGTGTTCCGCGTCAGGTCGAACTGAAGCACGATCGAGGTCGAGCCGAGCGAGCTCGACGAGGTGATCTCGGTGACGCCGGGGATCGAACCCAGCCGGCGCTCGAGCGGGGCGGCGACGCTTGCCGCCATCGTCGCCGGATCGGCGCCCGGCCGGCTGGCAAAGACGCGGATCGTCGGGAAATCGACGCTCGGCAGGCTCGCCACCGGCAGGACCATGTAGGCGACCATGCCGACGAGGAACAGGCCGATCGCCATCAGCGTCGTGCCGACCGGGCGCAGGATGAAGGCGTCGGAGAAGCCCCTGACCGACTTCCAGCCCTTCTCCTCGCCGGCGCCATCGCTCATTCGGCCGCCTCCGGATCGGGATAGGGCACGACGCCGTCGCGCCCGCCGCCGAGGCGGAGGCGCAAGGTTTCGAGCGCCAGATAGATCACCGGCGTGGTGTAGAGCGTCAGAAGCTGGCTGAGCAGCAGGCCGCCGACGATGGTGATGCCGAGCGGCTGGCGCAATTCGCTCCCCGTCCCGCTCGCCAGCGCCAGCGGCAGGGCACCGAAGAGCGCCGCCAGCGTCGTCATCATGATCGGCCGGAAGCGCAGGAGGCAGGCCTTGACGATCGCCTCCTCCGGCGAGAGGCCCTGATGGCGCTCCGCCTCCAGCGCGAAGTCGATCATCATGATCGCGTTCTTCTTGACGATGCCCATCAGCAGGATGATGCCGATCAGCGCCACGAGCGAGAGCTCGCGCCCGGTCAGCATCAAGGCGAGTAGGGCACCTACGCCAGCGGAAGGAAGCGTCGTCAGGATCGTGAAGGGGTGGACATAGCTCTCGTAGAGGATGCCGAGCACGAGATAGATCGTCACGATCGCCGCCAGGATCAGCCAGGGCTGGTTGGCGAGCGAGCGGTTGAACTCGGCCGCGTCCGCGCTGAAGGAGCCTGAGATTGAATCCGGCATGCCGATCTCGCGCTCGACGGCCGCGATCATCGTGACCGCGTCGCCCAGCGCCTCGCCGGGCGTAAGGTCGAAGGAGATCGTCGCGGCCGGGAACTGCTCCTGATGGGCGATGGAGAGCGGCGCGGTCTCGCGGATCAGCCGGGTGAAGGCGGAAAGCGGCACCTGCACGCTGTTCTGCGTCACCGTCGACGAGCCGGCGGCATTGGTCTGGCCTTGGGTGTTGGTGTTGCCGGTGACGTAGAGCTTCGAGAGCGCCGAAGGATCGCGCAGATATTGCGGCGCCGCCTCCAGGATCACGCGATACTGGTTCGACTGCTCGTAGATCGTGGCGATCTGGCGCTGGCCGAAGGCGTCGTAGAGCGTGTCGTCGACGGCCTGGATCGAGATGCCGAGCCGCCCGGCCTTGGCCCGGTCGATCTCGACATGGGCGCGCAAGCCACCGCCTTGCGTCTCGTTGGCGACGTTGCGCACGATCGGCTCGCGCCGGAGCGCCCGGGTGAGCCTGTCCGCCCAGTCCATCACCTGCGCCTGGTCGGCGCCGGCGAGCGTGTACTGGTATTGCGAGCGGCTGGCGCGGGTGGTGATCTGGATGTCCTGCACCGGCTGGACATAGGCCACGACGCCGGGGATCGCGGTGGCGGCCGCGCGCAACCGCTCGGCGATGACGACGGCGTCGTCGCGGCGCTCGTCCTTGGGCGTGAGCGTCACCGTCATCCGGGCCGTGTTCAGCGTGGCGTTGGCCTGGCCGATGCCGAGCACGGAGACGATGCCGGTGACGTCGCTGTCCTGCTGGAAGGCCTCGGTCACCTTTCCCTGGAGCCGCTTCATCTCGTTGAAGGAGACCTCGGGCGAGGATTCCAGCACGATGTTGAGCAGGCCGGTATCCTGGCTCGGCAGGAAGCCCTTGGGAATGACGACATACATCGCGACCGTCGCGACCAGCGTGGCGAGCGTCGCCAGGAGCACGAGCCCGCGCGCCTTCAAGGCCCAGCCGAGCGTGACCTCATAGGCCCGCGCCATCGCCGAGACCGGCCATTCGGCGAGCCGCATCAGCGGGTTTTCGCGCTTCGTGCCGCGATGGCGCAGGAGGCGCGCGCACATCATCGGCGTCAGCGTCAGCGAGACCACCGCCGAGACCACGACCGCGATGGTCAAGGTCAGCGCGAATTCGCGGAACATCCGGCCGACGAGCCCGGTCATGAACAAGAGCGGGATGAAGACCGCGACGAGCGAGACGGTGAGCGAGATCACGGTGAAGCCGATCTCGCGGGCGCCGTCGAAGGCTGCCCGGAGCGGCTTCTTGCCCTGCTCCATGTTGCGCACGATGTTCTCGATCATCACGATCGCATCGTCGACGACGAAGCCGGTGCCGATGGTCAGCGCCATCAGCGAGAGATTGTCGAGGCTGAAGCCTGCAAGCCACATCACCGCGAAGGTCGCGATCAGCGAGAGCGGCAGCGCGACGCCGGCGATGATCGTGGCGCGCAGCGTGCGCAGGAACAAGAGCACCACCATGACCACCAGGGCGCAGGCGACGACCAGCGTGAACTGGACATCCGCGATCGAGGCGCGGATCGTCTCGGTGCGGTCGCTGACCACCTGCAATTCGACGCCGGCCGGCATGCCGCCCCTCAGTCGCGGGATCTCCTGCTTCACCTGCGCGACGGTTGCGAGGATATTGGCGCCGGGCTGGCGCATCACATCGAGCACGACGGCCGTGCGGCCATTGAACCAGGCGCCGACGCGGCTGTTCTCGAGATCCTCCAGCACCACCGCGACATCGCGCAGGAAGACCGGTGCGCCGCTGCGATAGGCGACGACGATATCGCGATAGGCGCTCGCGCTGCCGATCTGGTCGTTGGCGCTGATCGTGTAGGCCTGGTGGTTGCCGTCGAGCGCGCCCTTGGAGCCGGCGACGTTGGCGGCGACGATCGCGGTCCGCAGATCCTCCATGCCGAGCCCGTAGGCCGCGAGCCGCGCGAGATCGGCCTGGATGCGGATCGCGGGGCGCACCCCGCCCTCGAGCGCGACATGGCCGACGCCGGAGACCTCCGACAGGCGCGGCGTGATCAGCGTGTCGGCGAGGTCGCTGAGCTCGCGCAGCGAGACCGTGTCCGAGGTCAGCGCCAGCACCATGATCGGCGCGTCGGCCGGGTTGATCTTCGCATAGGTCGGCGGATAGGGCAGCGTGCGCGGCAGCGTCGAGCCCGCCGCGTTGATCGCCGACTGCACGTCCTGCGCGGCGGCGTCGATGTCGCGGTCGAGGTCGAATTGCAGCGTGATCCGGCTCAAGCCGAAGGAACTCTGCGACGACATCGTCGAGAGCGACGGGATCTGGCCGAACTGCCGCTCCAGCGGCGCCGTCACCAGCGCGGCGATGGTCTCGGGGTTGGCGCCGGGAAGCTGCGTGGTGATCTGGATCGTCGGGAAATCGACCTGCGGCAGCGCCGAGACCGGCAGGCGCAGATAACCGAGGATGCCGCAGAGCAGCACCGCGATGCCGAGCAGCGAGGTCGCGATGGGCCGGCTGATGAAGGGCGCGGACACACTCATCGCAGCTCACCCGTCATGGCTGTGCTTGCGGTCTTTGTGCACCCGATCCGACGGCAGGGGAACCCTGTTCGCCGGGCGCGGCGCCTTCGGCAGGCGAGGCGCCGTTGCGGCGCGGCCCGTTCCGGCGGGGGCCATCGGCTCCGGCGGGCGCCTCCTGCGCCGGACCGGTGCCCGCTCCGGAGGCGCCGTTCCCGCCCCGCCGGCCCTGCCCTTGGCCCTGGCCCTGGCCTTGGCCCTGGCCCGGCTCGCGCAGGCCGCGCCGGCCGGGCGCGGCGGCCGGCGGCTGGGTCGCGTCCTGCGGCGTCGAGACCAGCACCCTCGCCTTGTCGGTCAGCCTGGCGAAGCCGGTGGTGACGAGCCTCATGGGCGGCTCGACGCCCGCGGTGATCACCGCCATCGTCTCGTTCTGCTGGCCGACGGTGACGGAAACCTGCCGCACAGTCCCGTCTTCCTCGACGACGAAGACGTAAGCCCCGTTCGGCCCGCGCTGGATCGCGGCGGCCGGCGCCACCACGGCGGCCTTCAGCAGATCGACGAAGACGCGGACATTGACGAACTGGCCCGGCCAGAGCTGGAGCCGCTCGTTGGGGAAGCGGGCCTTGACCTTGATCGTGCCGGTAGTCTGGTCGACGACGTTGTCGATGACCTCGACGACGCCCTTGTCGATGATCGTGGTGCCGTCGGAATCGAGCGCATCGACCTCGACCGGCCCGCGCGCCAGCGCAGCACCTACGGCGCGCAACTGCTGCTGCGGCAGGTTGAAGACCATGGCGATCGGTTTCAGCTGGGTGATGACGACGAGGCCCGCCGCATCGGAGGCGCGCACGATATTGCCCTGGTCGACCTGCCTGATGCCGAGGCGGCCGTCGATCGGGGCGCGGATCGTGGTGTAGTCGAGATAGGCCCTGGCGTTGTCGATCGCGCCCTGGTCGGCGCGCACCTGCGCCTCGAGCTGCGCCACCGTGGCGCGCTGGGTATCGGCCTGCTGGCGCGAACCGTAATCGGTCTGGGCGAGCTTGGCGTAGCGCTCGAGATCGGCACGGGCATTGGCGAGTTGCGCCTCGTCCTGCGCCTTCTTGGCCATGGCCTGGTCGTATTGCGCCTGATAGGTCGCGGGATCGACCTTGGCGAGCACCTCGCCCTTGCGGACATCCTGCCCGTCCCTGAAGGCGATCTCGATCAGCCTGCCGTCGACCTGCGTGCGCACGGTCACGGTGTTGAGCGCCTGGATCGTGCCGACGGCGTCGGCCGTGACCGGCACGTCCTCGTGGCGCGCCGGTGTCGCGATCACCGGGATCGGCCCCTCGCCGCCGCCGAAGCGGGCGCGGCGCCCGCCGCGCGCGGCGCCTTGCCCTGCACCGGTGGAAGCGTCCCAACCGGCGGGTAGCCAGCCGCCATTGTAGCTGTGCCAGCCCCAGGCGGCGGCGCCGAGCAGCAGGAGAAGGAGAAGGAAACGCTTCATTCGGCCGCCTCGGTCGCGGTGATGGCGGTGCGGCGGTCGGCCTCGGACCAGCCGCCGCCCAGCGCCTTGAACAGCTCGACATGGGCGATGAGCTTCTGGAGCTTGATCTGCGAGAGCTGGTCCTGCGCCTGGAACAGGGTCTGCTGGGTGTTGAGCAGCGTCACGATGTCGATGGTGCCTTCGCGCAGCCGCTGCTCGGTGATGGCATAGGCGCGCCGCGCCGAGGCGACGACCTCGCCCTGCAATCGTTCATGGCGGGTGTTCTCAGCGATCGCGATCAGCGCGTTCTCGACATCGGCGAAGGCGCTGACGATGGTCTTGCGATAGGTCGCGATCAGCTCGTCGGCCGCGCCGCGTTCGAGTTCGACACGGGCCCGCAGATTGCCGCCGTCGAGGATCGGCTGGACGAGCCCCGCCGCGGCCGAGGCGAAGATGGCATCCGGCCGCAGCAGGTTCTTCAACACTGCGCTTTCGAGCCCGCCCTGGCCGGTCAGGCTGATGCTGGGATAGAGCGCGGCGCGGGCGGCGTAGAGCGTCGCCTCCTGCGCGGTCAGGCGCGCCTCGGCCTCGGCGATGTCCGGCCGGCGTTGCAGCAGTTGCGAGGGCAGGCCGGCGCTGACCGCCGGCACCGCGATCGCGTTCAGGCTGCCGCCCCTGACGGTGACGGCGGCCGGCGTCTCGCCGATAAGCACGGCGAGCGTGACCTTGGCCTGGCGCAGCGAAAGCTCCAGCGCCGGCACGCTCGCCTTCTGCTGCGCCACCACGCTTTCCTGCTGCGCGATGTCGAGCTGGGTCGCGGTTCCGACCGAGAGCCTGGCCTGGATCACCTTGAGCGTCCGCTCGGCGACCGCGATGTTCTCAGCCGCGATGCGCAGGCGGTCCTGCGCCGCCAGCACCTGGAAATAGGTGCTGGTCACGCTGGCGACGGCGGTGAGCGCCACCACGGCGCGGTCGAAGCGCGTCGCCTCGGCCGCGAAGCGCCCGGCATCGGCGCCCGCGCGGTTCTTGCCCCAGAAATCGAGTTCGTAGCTCGCCGAGAGGCCAAGCCCGAACTGGTTGCCGACGCTGTCGCTGAACGGCCCGCGCTTGGAGCCGAGCGTGCCCGGCCTCAGGCTGCGCGAGGCGTTGGTCGAGCCGCTCAACGTCGGATAGAGCGCCGAGGCGGCGATGCGCGACTGCGCGTCGGCCTGGCGGATACGCGTCATGGCGATGGCGATGTCGAAATTCGCGCCGGCCGTCTGCTCGACGAGCCGGTCGAGCTCGCGCGAGCGGAAAAGGCGCGTCCAGTCCTGCGGGACGGCGGGCGCCGCGCGGGGCCCGCCGGCGGCGAAGCTGCGCGTCACCGCGACGTCGAGCTCCGGACGCGGATTGGCCGGCAGGCAGGCGCCAAGGCCAAGGGCGACCGCCGCCGCGGAAGAGAGACGCAAGAGGGAATGTCCGATCGCGTGTCCCGCAAGACCACGCCTGTAGACCGGCACCATGCCGCTCTTCTCCAGCCCCGAATCGAAAGGCCGCGGAACACGGCGCGACAGAGCTGCTTCTAGAATGCTGCGCCGGGGAGAGAAAGTGAATTTCTCTTAATGAAGCCGGACACCGGCCCGGCTCCCGCCGCGCCGGGGGCGGATTTCGAGGCAGGGCGATGCCCTGCCTCGCTGTCGGGGACGGCGGCGCACGCCGCGCGCTACTTGATGTTCAGCCCCTCGCGGATGGCCTCGTAGAGGACACGGCACTCCTCGCGCGCTTCCGGAGAAACGGTGACGGCGCGCGGGAAGCTGTGCTCGAGCCTATGGGCGATCCTGACGGTCGCCTTGACGCCGGCCTCCTGCAGCTTCTTGCCATAGAGGATGCCCTCGTCGAACAGCGGATCGAGCTCCGCCACATGGATGAAGGCGGGCGGCAGGCGGCTGAAGTCGGAAGCCTGGAGCGGCACCGCGTAGGGGTCGCTCCGCGAGGCGCCGGCGAGGTAGGAATCCATGATGAATTCCAGGTCCTTGCCGTTGAACTGCGGGTCGTGGTTGATCCGGACGTAGCTGTCCGTCTGGTAGTCGGTGTTCATCGGCCCGGGATAGAGCAGAACCTGCAGCGCGATCTTCGGGCCGTTGCGGTCGCGCGCCATCAGGCTGACCGCCGCCGTCAGCCCGCCGCCGCAGCTCTCGCCCGCGACCGCGACCCTGTCGGTATCGACGTCGATGTAATAGCGCTTGGCCCCCTCATGCACCCATTTCAGGATGAAGTAGCAATCGTCGAGGACGCCCCCGTCACGAGAGCGAGCCGACCGTCCAGCCGCAGGGACGGCGTTTGGGGAAGCTCCATCGAATCACCACCTTCCAGAGAGCCGGCACGATCCGGGCAACGCCGCCGAGATGAAGGCCGATCCTGTCACGGCCCGATTGGCATGTCTGCCGTCATACAGGCGGGCATAGGCCTTCCCGAATCGGCGGGACTGGATTATCCGGCGAAAAAATCCGACATGTTGGCGTCATGTCACGAGGCGCGACCATGCGGGAACAGGCTTTGCAGGAAGCGAGCGAAGGGCAGCTCAAGGATCAGCTCTACGAGATGCTGAAGCTCGCGATCGTCTCCTGCGAGCTCCCGCCGGGGACCGAATTGTCGGAAGGCTATCTCGCGGCCCGCTATTCGGTCGGCAAGGCCCCTGTCCGGCATGCCCTCTCCCGCCTCGGCCAGGACGGCTGGGTCAGGAGCATCCCACGCAGCGGCCATATCGTGGCGCCGGTCACGATCGAGGACATCGTGGACATCTTCGCGATGCGGAAGCTCGTCGAGCCGGAATCGGCGGCCCGGGCGGCAGGCAACGTGCCCGAGGCGAAGCTGCGGCGGCTCAACAAGATCTGCGGGGCGCCCTATCGCGTCACCGACATCGCCGCCAAGCGCCGCTTCCTGCTGGCCAACCACGATTTCCACGTCACCATCGCTCAGGCCTGCGGCAGCCCGCGCCTGGCCCGATCGGTCGAGAAGCTGCACGATGAATCGCTGCGCGTCCTTTATCTCAGCGCCAGCGAGCGCGAGCTCGCCGAGGACTGGTCGCATGGCCACGGCCCGATGATCGCCGCGCTCGTCGCCGGTGACCGTGCCGCCGCCTATCAGACGACGCTGGACGGCATCCACCGCAGCCAGGACCGCGTCATGGCCGTCTTCGCCTCCGCGCCCGAGCTGATAACGGAGCGGTACAGGCTGCGCAGCGCGTCCGTCTCTCGCTGAGGCGCCCGAAACGAAGCAGGCCCCGCTCAATCGATCGCGGCGACGACCTTGATCTCGATCAGGTGCCGGTCCGTCGCCAGCGGGGCGCCGACCGTCGCGCGGGCGGGCGCCGCGCCTTCCGGCATCCAGGCTTCCCAGACGACGTTCATCTTCGGCGCATCCGCCATCGAGGCCAGCCAGATCTGCGCCGTCAGGATGCGCGTCTTGTCGGTGCCGGCCTCGGCCAGGAGCGCATCGATCTTGGCGAGAATCTGTTGGGTCTGCCCGGCCAGATCGGCGCCCAGATCGTCGGCGACCTGCCCGGCCAGATAAGCGACGCCGCGATGGACGACGAGCTTGCTCAGACGCTTGTTGGTGCCGCTTCTGCGGATCGACATGTCATGGTCTCCTTGCCTGTCGGCTTCGATTGGCACGTCAAATCTGACATGTCAACAGCCGCACTCAGCCAGGACGCTCCCTGTCCGGAGTGCCAATATTTGAAAGCGCTGGAATGCTGTGTCTTGCACGCGCGAGAACATGTTCAAGCAAGGCTGCCTCTTCGCCTTCAGCGCCGCGACCTGACATTGGCTCGACGCCGGCGAGCAGACATTCGCTCATCGGGACAGCAGGACTAAATCGGAGCGCAACTGACCGGGCTCCTTCAACTCGGCCTCGATGGCCGTATGGAGCCGCGTCCAGATCGGCAGCGCCTGCGCCAGCACGGCCCTGCCGGCCGGCGTCAGGGAGAGGAGGCGCACCCGCCTGTCGGCCTCGTCATGACTGGTCCCGACGAGGCCGCGCCGCTCCAGCGGCTTCAGGTTCGCGGTCAGCGTCGTCCTGTCCATCGCCAGCAGGTCGGCGACGCTGCCGAGGCTCGGCGGCCCTGGGCGGTTCAGCGACATCAGGAGCGAGAACTGGCCGCTGCTGATCCCGACCGGCTTCAGCGCGAGATCGAAGCGTCGCGCGAGCGCACGCGCCGCCCGTTGCGCATGAAGGCACAGGCAGGCATCGCGCACCATCAGGGTGGTTTCGAAGGTGAGTTCGGGCGGTGCGCGCATCGGGTGGGTTGACAGCTCGGGTCGATATACGTTGATATCAACTAAACTCGGGAAGCGTCAATCGATACCGCGCCCGGCTCCGCATCGGCGCTTCGTTCGGAAAGGAGACGACCATGAAGATCGTGACCAGCCTGAGCTTCCAGGGGCAATGCCGTCAGGCTTTCGAATTCTACGCAAAGGTCCTCGGCGGCAAGATCACGGCCGCGTTCCCCTATGGCGACGGCCCGCCCGACATGCCGATCACCGACGAGAAGTACAAGAGCTGGCTGATGCATTGCTGGCTCGAGGTCGGCGATCAGGCCCTGATGGGTGCCGACATGGACGCTGCCTGGGCACCCAACATCGACAAGCCGAAGAACGGCTTCGACGTCACCCTGCACAGCACCGACAAGGCGCAGGCGCAGCGCTGGTTCGATGAGCTCTCCGCCGGCGGCCGGGCGGTGATGCCCTTCGGCGAGACCTTCTGGTCGCCGGGCTTCGGCTCGCTCGTCGACAAGTTCGGCATCCCCTGGATGATCAACACCATTCCCTCGGGCGACTGGAAGCCGCAGGGCTGAGCGATCCGTCATGGGTGAGGAGATCGGCATGGAGCATCCCTATCGCTGGGTGATCGTCGCCGCCGGCGGGCTCATCGGCTGCGTCGCGATCGGGGCGATGTTCTCGCTGCCGATCTTCCTGCGGCCGATGGCCGAGGAGACCGGCTGGTCGGTCACCGGCATCTCCACGGCCATGACGATCGGCTTCCTCGCCATGGCGGCCGCCAGCATGGTCTGGGGCGGCCTCTCCGACAGGTTCGGGCCGCGCCCCGTGGTCCTGACCGGATCGGTCGTGCTGGCGGGAAGCCTCGCGCTCGCCAGCCGGGCGGAGTCGCTGATCGCATTCCAGCTCCTGTTCGGCCTCTTGGTCGGGGCGGCGACGGCCGCCGTCTTCGCGCCGATGATGGCCTGCGTCACCGGCTGGTTCGAGACGCGGCGGGGGCTCGCGGTCTCGCTCGTCTCGGCCGGCATGGGCATGGCGCCGATGACCATGGCTCCGCTCGCGGCCTGGCTCGTCACCGGCCACGACTGGCGCGGCGCCATGCTGATCCTCGCCGGGATCGCGGCCGTCCTGATGATCCCGGCGGCGCTCCTGGTGCGCCGGCCGCCGGTGCTGGAGGCGGCAGCGCCTGCGGCCTCGGACGATGCGGCGGAAGCCGGCATGAGCGTCGGCGAGGCGGTGCGCTCGCCGCAGTTCATCACCCTGATGCTGGCGAATTTCTTCTGCTGCGCCACCCATTCCGGGCCGATCTTCCACACCGTGACCTATGCCGTGACCTGCGGCATCCCGATGGTCGCGGCCGTCTCGATCTACAGCATCGAAGGGCTCTCCGGCATGTTCGGGCGCCTCGGCTTCGGCCTTGCGGGCGACCGGTTCGGCGCGCAGCGCATCCTCGTGGCCGGCCTTCTCGCCCAGGCCTTCGGCGTTCTCGCCTATGCCTTCGTCGGCGAGCTCGGCGGCTTCTATGCCGTGGCCGTCCTGGTCGGCTTCATCTATGCCGGCACGATGCCGCTCTACGCCGTGATCATCCGCGAGAATTTTCCGCTCAGGATGATGGGCACCATCATCGGCGGAACCGCGATGGCCGGCAGCCTCGGCATGTCGACCGGGCCCGTGCTCGGCGGGCTGGTCTACGACAATTTCGGCAGCTACGCGCCGATGTATGTCGCGTCCTGGGGGCTGGGGCTGGCGGCGACGCTGATCCTCGCCACCTTCAGGCCGTTCCCGGCAAGAGCGCCGATGCAGGCCGCCGCAGCGTAAGGAGATCGTGCTCTCGAGGCCAACATTTCTCGCGGCTGTCAACGGTCACCCGCGAACGCCAATGAACACCAAACACGAAAAAACCGGCCGTTTTGGCCGGTTTATGAACGTCAGCGAACCTAGGCGAATGGGGAAATGGTGCCGCAAGAGGGATTCGAACCCCCGACCCCCTCATTACGAATGAGGTGCTCTACCAGCTGAGCTATTGCGGCGACGGCTGGCGCTGTAACAGCCGGCGGATGGCTTGGCAAGCCGCAACCGGGCCCAGGCCTGCCCGCGCTTCAATCCTTGCGCAGCTTCTCCGTCTCGGGCTTCTCCTGGCCGAGCGCGACGATGCCGCGGCGGATCGCGCGGGTGCGGGTGAAGTGCCTGTGCAGCGTCTCGCCGTCGCCGTAGCGGATCGCGCGGGTGAGCAGCGCCAGGTCCTCGTTGAAGCGGCCGAGCATCTCCAGAACCGCCTCCTTGTTGTGCAGGAAGACGTCGCGCCACATCGTCGGGTCGGAGGCCGCGATACGGGTGAAGTCGCGGAAGCCGCCGGCCGAGAACTTGATCACCTCCGACTGCGTCACCGCCTCCAGATCCTCCGCCGTGCCGACGATGTTGTAGGCGATCAGATGCGGCAGATGGCTGGTGACGGCCAGCACCAGGTCGTGGTGCTCGGCGCCCATCACCTCGACCAGCGCGCCCATGCCTTCCCAGAACTGCCGCGTCCGGGCGATCGCCGCCGGATCGGTCCCCTCCGGCGGCGTCAATATGCACCAGCGGTTGAGGAAGAGGCTCGGGAAGCCGGCATCGGGGCCGGAATTCTCCGTGCCCGCGACCGGATGGGCCGGCACGAAGGAGACGCCCTGCGGCAGATGCGGCGAAACCGCATCGATGACCGCGCCCTTGACCGAGCCGACATCGGAGAGGATCGCGCCCGGCTTCAGCGCAGGCGCGATCTCGGCCGCGACCGGGCCGCAGGCACCGACCGGCACACAGAGCACGACATGGTCGGCATCGCGCACCGCTTCCGCGGCCGTCTCCGCCACCGCATGGCCGAGGCCGAGCTCGCGCGCCCGCCGGCGCACCGCCTCGTCGCGATCGCTGAGCACGATCGCGCCGGCGAGGTTCAGTTCCTTCGCCGCCCGCGCGATCGAGGAGCCGATCAGCCCGATGCCGATGATGGCGAGACGGGCAAAGACCGGTTCGGAACGGCGCGGCGCGAAGCTTTCCGGCCTCTCGGTCATGGCCTGCCCGCCAGGAAATCGGCAAGGGCTGCAACGACGAGGCGATTCGCCTCCTCGGAGCCGATCGTCATGCGCAGCGCGTCGGGCAGGCCGTAGGAGCCGACCGCGCGCAGGATGAGGCCGCGCTGCGTCAGAAAGGCGTCGGCCTCCTTCGCCGTCCGGCCGGGCTCTTTCGGGAAATGGATCAGGATGAAATTGCCGACCGAGGGCGTGACGGAAAGCCCGAGCTTGGTGAGCTCGGCTGTGGTCCAGGCCAGCCATTTCTCGTTGTGCTCGATCGCGGCCGCGACATGGGCCTCGTCGGCGACGGCTGCGGCACCGGCCTCGATCGCGGCGCCGTTGACGTTGAAGGGGCCGCGGATGCGCTCGAGCGCGTCGACGATAGGAGCCGGCCCGTAGAGCCAGCCGATGCGCAGATTGGCGAGGCCGTAGATCTTCGAGAAGGTGCGCGTCATCACGACGTTCTCAGCTTCGGCGACGAGCTCGATGCCGGCGGCGTAGTCGTTGCGGCGGACATATTCGGCATAGGCTGCGTCGAGCACGAGCAGCACGCTGCCGGGCAGGCCGGCATGCAGGCGCTTGACCTCGTCGAAGGGCAGATAGGTGCCGGTCGGGTTGTTGGGGTTGGCGAGGAAGATGATCTTCGTCCTCGGCGTCACCGCGGCGAGGATGGCGTCGACATCGGCGGTCAGGTTCTTCTCCCTGACGACGACCGGCTTGCCGCCGGCGGCGAGGATCGCGATGCGGTAGACCAGGAAGCCATGCTCGGTGAAGACGCCTTCGTCGCCGTCGCCGAGATAGGCCTTGGTGACGAGCTGGAGCAACTCGTCCGAGCCGGTGCCGCAGAGAATGCGGGCGGGGTCGAGCCCGTAGCGGGCGGCGATGGCGCTGCGCAGCTTGGTGGAGGAGCCGTCCGGATAGAGCTCGAGCTTGCCGGCGACGGTGCCGTAAGCCGCGACGGCCTTCGGGCTCGGGCCGAGCGGGGTCTCGTTGGAGGAGAGCTTGTGGAGCTTCACGCCGGCGGGCGCGGCGGATTTGCCGGGAACATAAGCCTCGATGTCGAGGACGCCGGGGCGGGGAACGGGGCGGGAAGCGGTCATCTCTTCAAGTCTTTCGATAGCGTATGGCCGCCTGGGTCCATGCAATTCACGAACGGGCGGAGGTGACGGCGAAACGGGCGGCGTGGCTGCCGATCTCGGCGAAATCGCTCAAGCCCGCCGGCGCCAGCGCGGCGCGGATCGCCGCCTGATCGACCTCGCCGGAGGCGGCGACCAGGAGCGACAGATGCGAGCCGTCCGCCGCCGAGGCCGAGACCTCGGCCAGGTTCTCCGCAAGCCCCTGGCGCAGGCTTTCCGACCAGCGCTCGACGCGGGCGGCGTAGAGCACGATCTCGCGCATGGCGGCATCGGCGAGCGGCTTGGCGACGCAATAGACCGGCGTGCCGGCCGGATGGTCCGGCCGCTCGATGAAGGGCAGGCGCGCGATGATCTTAGGGCTGTCCGGCCCGATCAGCTCGCGCCACCAGATGCCGGCGCTGGCACCCTGGTCCATCCGGAAGATGCCGAGATCGCCGGCCGATTCCGCGACCGCGCGGATCACGGCGCGCGCGTCCTCGTGCGGGACGAAGGGCACGGTGAAACCGAAATGGAAGCGGGCGGAATCGCGCATCGCCGGATCGCCGCCGGAGACATCGGCATGGACCGAATAAGGCGCCTGCACATAGGTGAAGGTGGCGATGATGATGCGCCAGACGCTCTCCACCGTGTCGAGCGGCAGGAGGCCCTTATGGCTGAGGGCGAGCCGCTTCATGATGTCGGCCTCGCGGCCGGGGCGGAAGGCGGAGCCGGAGGCCTGCGTCTTCTTGATCGAGATCAGCGTCTCGATGATCTGCGAGCGCTCCATCAGGAGCGCATGCATCGCGCTGTCGATGCGGTCGATCCCGGCACGCAGGTCGGCGAGGGTCGTGGGGGCGGCTTCGGTCATGGGCAACGCGCTTTCCGGCAAGGCCACGCTCCTTAGAGCATCGGACCGAAAAGTGGAAACCGCTTTTCGGTACAATCCGATGCTCCAACAATGGGATAGATCATCGTTATCGCGCCCGATAGGACGCGCGATGATCTAGCGCTCCAGCCGCGCCTTGGCAAAGCCAGCGGCACAGTCGCGCGTTGACAGCGGCGCGCCGGCGCGGCATCGCTAGTTCGGTTTTCCGAACGCCTGGACCGGAAGACAAATCACGCTGCCGATGCGGACTTCAATGAGCGATCTTTCCCCCAGCCTGGCCGATCCGCAGAAGGAGGCGAACGAGCCTTCGAGCCCGGTTGCGCGCTTCGGCCCCGACACGCCGCTTCTGATGGATTGCGGCCTCGTCCTCGACCGCTGGCAGATCGCCTATCAGACCTATGGCGCCTTGAACGCCGACAAGTCGAACGCGGTCCTGGTCTGCCACGCGCTGACCGGCGACCAGTATGTCGCGAGCCGCAATCCGGTGACCGGCAAGGGTGGCTGGTGGACCGCGATGATCGGGCCGGGCAAGCCGATCGACACCGACCGCTTCTTCGTGATCTGCGCCAATGTGATCGGCGGCTGCACCGGCACGACCGGCCCGGCCTCGACCAACCCTAAGACCGGCACGCCCTGGGGGCTGTCCTTCCCGGTGGTGACGATCCGCGACATGGTGCGGGCGCAGGCCGCGCTGATCGATCACTTGAGCATCGAGACGCTGTTTTGCGTGGCGGGCGGCTCGATGGGCGGCATGCAGGTGCTGCAATGGGTGGCGAGCTATCCGGGGCGCGTCTTTGCGGCGCTGCCGCTGGCGACCGGCGCCAAGCATTCGGCCCAGAACATCGCCTTCCACGAGGTCGGCCGCCAGGCGGTGATGGCCGATCCCGACTGGCGCCAGGGGCGCTATCTCGAGGAGGGCACGCGGCCTTCCAAGGGGCTCTCGGTCGCGCGGATGGGCGCGCATATCACCTATCTCTCGGAGCAGGCGCTGCATCGCAAGTTCGGCCGCAAGCTGCAGGACCGCGAGGCGCCGACCTTCTCCTTCGATGCGGATTTTCAAGTCGAGAGCTATCTGCGCCATCAGGGCGTGAGCTTCGTCGAGCGCTTCGACGCCAATTCCTATCTCTACGTCACCCGGGCGATGGATTATTTCGACCTTGCCGCCGACCATGACGGCGTGCTCGCGCGGGCCTTCACCGGCACCAAGACGCGCTTCTGCGTCGCCTCCTTCACCTCGGACTGGCTGTTCCCGACGGCGGATTCGCGCGCCATCGTGCATGCGCTGAACGCAGCCGGCGCCTCGGTCTCCTTCGTCGAACTGGAGAGCGACAAGGGCCACGACGCCTTCCTGCTGGAGGAGCCCAACCTCTTCGCCACGACGCGCGGCTTCATCAGCGCGGCGGCAAGGGCACGGGGGATTTGACAATGACCCTCCCCGATCCCCAGACCAGCCGCATCGACCTCAAGCTCGTCGCCGAGATGGTGCAGCCGGATACGCGCGTGCTCGATGTCGGCTGCGGTGACGGGGCGCTGCTGGCGCTGCTGGCCGAAACCCGCGGGGTCGATGCGCGCGGCATCGAGCTTTCGCGCGAGGGCGTCGCCGGTTGCGTGGCGCGGGGTTTGTCGGTGATCCAGGGCGACGCCGATACCGACCTCGTCGACTACCCCGACGACAGCTTCGACTACGTCATCCTCTCCCAGACCATCCAGGCGACGCGCAATCCCCGCCTCGTGCTGGAGCAGATGCTGCGCATCGGCCGGCACGCCATCGTCTCCTTCCCGAATTTCGGGCATTGGCGGATGCGCTCGCAGGTGTTCTTCCAGGGGCGGATGCCGGTGACGGACGCCCTGCCCTATACATGGTGGGACACGCCCAACATCCATTTCTGCACGATCCGCGACTTCGTCGCGCTCTGCGACCTGATCGGCGCCCGGATGGAGCGGGCGGTCGCGCTCGACGCCGCCGGCGGCAAGGTCCGCGTCAACGCGCCCTGGTGGTTCTGGAACCTGTTCGGCGCGCAGGCGGTGTTTCTGCTGAAACGAGGCTGACGAAAAAGCGCCGCCCGAAGGCGGCGCTTCAAAATGTCAGTTCAGCGCCACGCCGGGCGGCCGCTTCTCCTTCACCGCGGCGACGGAGCCCAGCATCAGCGAACCCGGCCCGACCGTGATCGGCACATCCTCGCCGTCGACGATCTCGCCGGCGAGGATCGCCTCCGCCAGCGGGTCCTGCACCGACTTCTGGATCACGCGCTTCAGCGGGCGCGCGCCATAGGCCGGATCGTAGCCCTTGTCCGCCAGCCACTCGCGCGCCTCCTTGGAGAGCTCGAGCGTGATCTTGCGGTCGGTGAGCAGCTTCTGGAGCCGCGCCATCTGGATGTCGACGATCGCGTCCATGTCCTTGCGCCTGAGGCGGTGGAACAGGATGATGTCGTCGATCCGGTTCAGGAACTCCGGCCGGAAGGCGTGGCGGACCACGCCCATGACCTCGTCGCGCACCGCGTCGCTGTCCTGCCCCTCGGGCTGGTTCACCAGGAACTCCGAACCGAGGTTCGAGGTCATGATGATCAGCACGTTGCGGAAATCGACCGTGCGGCCCTGCCCGTCGGTGAGCCGCCCGTCGTCGAGCACCTGCAGCAGGACGTTGAACACGTCGGGATGGGCCTTCTCGACCTCGTCGAAGAGCACGACCTGATAGGGCCGGCGGCGCACCGCCTCCGTCAGCGCCCCGCCCTCCTCGTAGCCGACATAGCCGGGAGGCGCGCCGATCAGCCGGGCGACCGAGTGCTTCTCCATGTATTCCGACATGTCGATGCGCACGAGCGCGGTGTCGTCGTCGAACAGGAACGAGGCCAGAGCCTTGGTCAGCTCGGTCTTGCCGACGCCGGTGGGGCCGAGGAACATGAACGAGCCGATCGGCCGGTTCGGATCCTGCAAGCCCGCTCGCGCCCGGCGGACCGCGGTCGAGACCGCCTCCACCGCCTCGCGCTGGCCGACGACGCGGGAGGCCAGGACATCCTCCATCCGCAAGAGCTTCTCCTTCTCGCCTTCGAGCATCCTGTCGACGGGCACGCCGGTCCAGCGCGAGACGACCGCCGCCACGTGATCGGGCGTCACCGCCTCCTCGACCATGCCGGTATCGTCGCCCTTCGCCTCGATCTCGGCGAGCTGCTTTTCGAGCCCGGGGATCTCGCCATAGGCGAGCTCGCCCGCCCGCTGGTACTCGCCCTTGCGCTGCGCCTGGGCGAGCTCGTTCCTGGCGTTGTCGAGCTTGGTCTTGATCTCCGCCGCCTGGCCGAGCTTGTCCTTCTCGGCCTTCCACTTGGTGGTGATGGCGTCGGAGCGCGACTCGAGGTCGGCGAGCTCCGATTCGAGCCGCTTCAGCCGCTCCTTCGAGCCGGCATCGCTCTCCTTCTTCAGCGCCTCCTGCTCGATCTTGAGGCGGACGATCTCGCGGTCGATCGAATCGAGCTCCTCGGGCTTGGAATCGACCTGCATGCGCAGCCGCGCCGAGGCTTCGTCGACGAGGTCGATCGCCTTGTCGGGCAGGAAGCGGTCGGTGATGTAGCGGTTCGACAGGGTCGCGGCCGAGACCAGCGCCGAATCGGTGATGCGGACGCGGTGATGCTGCTCGTATTTCTCCTTCAGGCCGCGCAGGATCGAGATCGTGTCCTCGACCGTCGGCTCGTCGACGAAGACGGGCTGGAAGCGCCGCGCCAGCGCCGCGTCCTTCTCGACATATTTGCGGTACTCGTCGAGCGTGGTCGCGCCGACGCAGTGCAGCTCGCCACGCGCCAGCGCCGGCTTCAGCAGGTTCGACGCATCCATCGCGCCGTCGGTCTTGCCGGCGCCGACGAGGGTGTGCATCTCGTCGATGAACAGGATGACGCCGCCATCCGAGGACGAGACCTCGGTCAGCACGGCCTTCAGCCGCTCCTCGAACTCGCCGCGATATTTCGCCCCCGCGATCAGCGAGCCCATGTCGAGGGCCAGGAGCTCCTTGTCCTTCAGGCTCTCGGGCACGTCGCCGTTGACGATGCGCAGCGCGAGGCCCTCGGCGATGGCGGTCTTGCCGACGCCGGGCTCGCCGATCAGGACGGGGTTGTTCTTGGTCCGGCGCGACAGGACCTGAATCGTGCGGCGGATCTCCTCGTCGCGGCCGATCACGGGGTCGAGCTTGCCCTCGCGCGCCGCGGCGGTGAGGTCGCGGGCGTATTTCTTCAGCGCGTCGTAGGCCTGCTCGGCCGAAGCGGAATCGGCGGTGCGGCCCTTGCGGATCGCCTCGATCGCGGCGTTGAGCGCCTGCGGTGTCACGCCGGCCTTGGCCAGCGCCTTGCCGGCCTCGGTGTCCTTCTCGATCGCGAGCGCGAGCAGGAGCCGCTCGACCGTGACGAACGAATCGCCGGCCTTCTCCGCCGCCTTCTCGGCCACGTCGAAGACGCGGGCGAGGCCCGGCGTCAGGTTGAGCCCGCCCGAGCCGCCCGAAACCTTCGGCAGCTTCGCCAGCGCCTGGTCGGTCAGCTGCAGCGCAAGCCGCGACTGGCCGCCGGCACGATCGATAAGGCCGGCCGCCATGCCCTCGTTGTCGTCGAGCAACGCCTTCAGCAGATGCTCGGGGGTGAACTGCTGGTTGCCCTCGCGCAGCGCGATCGTCTGCGCCGCCTGGAGGAAACCCTTCGCGCGATCGGTATATTTCTCAATGTTCATGCATATCACTCCGCCCGCGAAACCCGCCCCGTGGCGACGGGCTTCGCTGCCCTTTCGTCAGGATGGGGCGCCACGATGGGCCACCCCTCGCCTTCCAAGATAGTGTGGCATCGGCGCAACGGAAGGGGGGCGCCGCGGAATTGACCTGGCGCAAGCGGCGGGCTGAGATCGGGCATGGCCGGAACGAGGCGACAGCAGGCGATTCGCAAGGCGCTGCGGGCGCTCGTGCCCGGCATTCCGCTCTCCGACGCCGAGGCGGTGATGGCGCTGGCGCAGCAGCGCCACATGCGGGAACTGCCACCCTCGACCGCCCTGTGGCTCGCGCTCGGCAGCCATGTCCGGCACGTCCATACCGATTACGAGCGCCTGCTGGCCGAGGGCTACGACCGCGACGCCGCCCGCTTCTTCGTGGCGGACGAGACTGATGCCGTGCTCGCCGGCTGGGGCTGCCTGCGCTCGGTCGGCGAGGGCGAGGACGACGCCACCGGATGATCGAAACGGCGGCGGAATGCGGATATGGTCGGTGCCGACGCCAGCCAGCCGGTGAGACCATGCAGATCGAGACGCTCTATCGTTACCCCGTGAAGGGGCTCTCGCCGGAGCGGGTCACCGGGGCCGTGCTCACGGCCGGCGGCTTCTTTCCCGGCGACCGGCTCTTCGCCATCGAGAACGGCCCCTCCGGCTTCGATCCGGCCGCCCCGGTGCACCAGCCCAAGATCAAATACCTGATGCTGATGCGCAACGCCGCGCTCGCCCGGCTGAAGACGCGCTACGACGACGCGAACGGCGATCTCGTCATCCATGAGGGCGGCGAGGAGCGGCTGCGCGCCGCGACAGCGACCGAGGAAGGCCGGGCCGCGATCACCCGTTTCTTCGAGGGCTTCATGCAAGACGAGCTGCGCGGCCCGCCGAAGCTGCTGACGGCGCTGCCGCCCTACCGCTTCACCGATTCGCTCATGGGCTTCGTCTCGATCATCAACCTCGCCAGCATCGCCGATCTCGAAGGACGCCTCGGGCGGCCGATCGACCCGCTGCGCTTTCGCGGCAATCTGATGGTCGGCGAGCTTGGCCCCTGGGTCGAGAACGATCTCGTCGGGCGCGAGATCGCCGGGGCGGACGGCTTGCGGCTTCAGGTCGTCAAGCGGATCGTGCGCTGCGCGGCGACCAATGTCGATCCTGAGACCGGCGCGCGCGACATGCAGATCCCCGACGCGCTGATGCGCCATTACGGCCATGTCGATTGCGGCGTCTATTGCCGCGTCCTCGCCGGCGGGACGCTCAGCGAAGGCGATGGGCTGACGATCGTGGAGCACGACAGCGCCTGAAAGCGCGCATGAAAAAGGGGCTCTTTCGAGCCCCTTTCGCATTCTCTCCCGGATACACGGGCTCACTCGGCCGAGCTGTCCGTCTCCGAGCCCAGCGCGTCCATGACCTCGCGCGGCGAGCGGCGGCGGCGGGTGCGCTTGGGCGGGGCCTCGGCCGGTTCCGCGGGGGCGGCCGCCGCAGGGGCCGCGACCGGCTCCGGCGCGGGCACGCGCGCGGGGGTGGTCACGAAGGACGGCAGGGCGGCGGCCGTATCCTCGCCCGCATCGGCCTCGACCACGCGCTCGCGGCGCGGACGGCGCTCGCGCTGCGGACGCTCGGCCGGCTCCGCCCGGCGCGGTTCGCTCTGGACCGGCTCGGGAGCGGCCTGCACCGGCGCTTCCTCGCCGACGGGGATGTCGGAGCGCGGCGCGTCGGGGCGCGGCGCATAGCCGCCGGGGGCGGTTTGGCCGCCGGGCTGGCCCGGGCCGCCTTCGGGATTACGGTCGAAGCGGCGCTCGCCGCGATCCTGACGGTCGAAGCGGCGCTCATTGCCCGGGTTGCGGTCGCCATTGAAACGCTCGCGGCGATTCTGGCGGTCGAAGCGCGGGGCGCCCTGCGGTTGGCCCTCGCCGCCCTCGCCCTCGGCACGCTGGCTGCCATGGCCGTTATAGCCGTTGACGGCGCCATAGACGTTGGAGCGCATCTCCGGACCGGAGCCCGGCTGGAAGGACTGGCCTTCCTCGTCGCCCTCCTCCTCGCCCTCGTCGGCGTCCTCGACGAAGGCGCGATTCGGCGGGAAGGAATGGCCGAACTGCTGGCCCATCTGTTCCTGGGCAGCGAGCAGGATGCGGTAATAATGCTCCGCATGCTGGAAATAGCTCTCGGCAGCGACGGTGTCGCCCGAGGACTGGGCGTCTCGCGCAAGCTGCAGATACTTCTCGGCGACGTGCTGCGCCGTACCACGTACCTTTACGTCCGGTCCGTTGGATTCGTAGCTTCTCTGCAACGGATTCGGAGATTTGCGGTTACTGTTATTGTTGCCGTTATTATTGCGGCCGCGCATACGCCGGTTCTGACCTGGTCTCATTCGCGTCTGTCTCGCGCTTCTATGTTCAAAGCAACCGTGGTGCCGTCATACGCGTGACGATGCACAGCGGGTTGCGACGCTGTGTCGGACTGAGGTGACCCGAAGGGGCGATACGCCGTTCCTGGTCTTCACGCGCTCTTTTCCAAAGGGGCTCCAACCCCACGAGCCGATCGGCGCCACGCGCCTTCGGGGCTCCACCCGGTTTGTCAGTTGCACCGCTTTGCGAAAACGCCCGCAAACGATACCGAACTCGAGCAAATCCCTGTACGATCGGAAACTGCCCAGAGGCCCGGCCCTGACGCCACCAGCTTCGGCTGGATGCTGCATAGCCGCTTTTAGTCGCGCCTCCAAGCGAAATCGACGAAAAGCCTGTGCATTTCAAGCAGGCGCGAAGATCAATGCCCGCTCATGTCCTCCCAGATCGTTGCGGCTGCCACGGAATTCAAGCCCTCCCCCGCGCATCAGCGCGGTGACCTCCGGACCCTGCCCCGCGCCGATCTCGATAACGATGCTGCCGCCGGGTGCCACGAGGCGCGGCAGGCAGGAGGCGAAAAGCCGGTAGGGCGCAAGCCCGTCGTCGCCGCCATCGAGCGCGAGCCGCGGATCGTGCTCGCGCACCTCGACGGAAAGCGTCGCGATCTCCGCCGAAGGGATATAGGGCGGGTTCGAGACGATCAGGTCGAAGCGGCCGGCGAGCCCCTGCGCCCAGTCCCCCTGCCGGAAGGCGGCCCGGTCGCCGACGCCGTTCAGCGCCGCATTCATAGCCGCGGTCTCGCAGGCCTCGGCGGAGAGATCGATGCCGAGGCCGCTGGCCTGCGGCAGTTCGCTCAGAAGCGCGATCAGCAGGCAGCCCGTGCCGGTGCCGAGATCGAGCAGCGAAAGCGCCTCTTCACGGCGGCCGGCGAGTTGGGCGAGCGCCGCCTCGACCAGGGTTTCGCTATCGGGGCGCGGCTCCAGCGTCGCCGGCGACAGGCGGAAGGGCAGCCCCCAGAACTCGCGCTCGCCGAGGATCCGCCAGACCGGCTCGCCCGCGAGCCGGCGTGCCGCGAAACCGTCCAGCAGGAGAAGCGCCGTGGCCGGCAGGATCGTATCGGGATCGGGATTGTCCACCCCCAGGCTGCCTTCGGCCAGAAGGCGCGCATCGAGCCCGGGGCTTGCGAGCCCCGCGCGCAGGAAGCGCTGAGCGATAAGGCGCCGCACATTGCGGACAGTCGGCACGGCGTTCTCCCCGGAGGGCCCAGCTTTCCGCAGGGGGAGCTGGTTTAGTTGCCGTTCATCTTCTGGTTGATGCAGAATCTCATCTTCCTGTTGATCGACGCCCTGCTTTCGCGCGCACCCCTCATCTGCATCTGGCAGGACTTGCGCGCCTGCGCCTCGGTCATCGCGCCGTGGATGGCGGCCGGCGGCCCCGAAAGGATCCTGCGGGCGGTCCGCTCCTGAGCCTGCGAGACGTTGCCCATCGCCAGCGCCGTCAGCCCGGCCACGGCAAACGTCGAAAACATCCTGATCATGAGAGAGGTCCCACTTCGCTGGTATCGATGCACCCTCAACGCGGAGCGGGCGCTTTGGTTTCACCGCTCTCTCCTCACGTCATGCCTTCCGCCGCCAGGAGCTTCGCCTGATGCTCGGCCGTCAGCGCGTCGACGATCTCGTCGAGAACGAGCCCCTGCATCATTTCGTCGAGCTTGTAGAGCGTCAAGTTGATGCGGTGGTCGGTCACGCGCCCCTGCGGGAAGTTGTAGGTGCGGATGCGCTCCGAGCGGTCGCCCGAGCCGACCTGGGCGCGCCGGTCGGCCGAGCGCTCGGCATCGATGCGCTGACGCTCCCTGTCGTAGAGCTTGGCGCGCAACAACTCATAGGCGCGCGCCTTGTTCTTGTGCTGGGAGCGCTCGTCCTGGACCAGCACGACGGTATCGGTCGGGATATGGGTCAGGCGCACCGCCGATTCGGTCTTGTTGACGTGCTGGCCGCCGGCCCCGCCGGAGCGCAGCGTGTCGATGCGGATATCGGCCTCGTCGAGGGCGACGTCGACCTCGGTCGCGAGCGGAAGCGTCGCCACCGTCGCCGCCGAGGTGTGGATGCGCCCGCCGGCCTCGGTGTCCGGCACGCGCTGGACGCGGTGGACGCCGGATTCGAACTTCAGCCGCGCATAGACGCCGCGACCGTTGATCTCGGCGACGACCTCCTTGTAACCGCCGACCGTGCCCTCGCTCGCGGAGAGGATCTCGACGCTCCAGCCCTTCTGGGCGGCGTGGCGCTGGTACATGCGCAGGAGGTCGCCGGCGAAGAGGGAGGCTTCGTCGCCGCCCGTGCCCGCCCTGATCTCGAGGATGACGCCGCGCTCGTCGGCGGCGTCCTTCGGCAGCAGGGCGAGCAGGATCTCGCGGGCGCGCGCCTCGATCTCGGCGCGGGCGGCGTCGCGCTCCTCATAGGCGAGATCGCGGAATTCGGCGTCGGTCGCGGGATCGGCGATCAGCGCCTCGGCCTCGTCGAGCGCGGCTTGCGCCTTCCGCCAGGAGGCGATCGCCGCGACCACGGGATCGAGCTCTGCCAGCTCCCTGGCGAGCGCGACGGTACGCACCGCGTCGGTGGCGTGGTTGATCTCATCGGTCGCGGCGGCGTGGCGCGCCACGATACCGTCGAGACGATCCTGGGGAAGCTGGAGGGACATGCACGAACTCGTGAAACGAAAGGGGCAGGCGGCAGCGGGACGCAGCCTCGCTAGACCGGGACCTTGAACTCCGCCGCGAAGGCGGAAAGCTGCGGGCGCAGATTGGTGACGCCCTCGGGCGCCGCGAGCATACACTCCATGCGCTCGCCGAGCCTGCCCGCGTCGAGCGCGCGCAGCATCGCCTTGACCGGCCCGACCGAGGCGGCCGACATCGAAAAGCCGCGATAGCCGAGCCCGATCAGGGCCATGGTCTCCAGCGGCTTGCCGCCCATCTCGCCGCAGACGGTGACGGGGCAGCCGGTTTCGGCCGCAGCCTGAACGATGCTGCGCAGCGCCCTGAGCGGGCCGACGCCGAGCGGATCGAAGCGATCGGCGACGCGCTTGTTCTCGCGGTCGGCGGCGAAGAGGAACTGCATCAGGTCATTGGTGCCGATCGACAGGAAATCCGCCTCGCGCGCGATCTCCGGCAGCTCGAACAGGAGCGAGGGCACCTCGACCATGACGCCGACGCGAAGCTCGCGCGGGGCCGCCACGCCCTGCTTCTCCAGCATCGCCTGCTCGCGGCGGATGATCATGCGGGCGCGGCGGAATTCCTCCGTGGTCGCGACCATGGGCAGCATGATCTTGAGGTCGCGGCCCGCGCCGGCGCGCAGCATGGCGCGCACCTGCGCCCTCAGCAGCCGCGGCTTGTCGAGGCCGATGCGGATCGCGCGCCAGCCCAGCGCCGGGTTCTCCTCCTCGACGCGCTCCATATAGGGCAAAACCTTGTCGCCGCCGATATCGAGCGTGCGGAAGGTGACGGGCCGCTCGGCCGCCGCGTCCAGCACGGCGGCATAGAGCGCCTGCTGCTCGGCGGTGGTCGGCATGTGCTGCGCCACCATGAACTGCAGCTCGGTGCGGAAGAGCCCGATGCCGGAGGCGGCGGTCGCCTCCAGATTCGGCAGGTCGACGAACAGGCCGGCATTGATCTGGAGCGTGATCGCGACCCCGTCGCGGGTGACCGCCGGCAGCTCCTTCAGCTTCTGGTACTGCTTCTGCTTGCGGGCGCGCAGCCGCGCCTTGTCCTTGTAGGCGTTCTCGACGTCGGGCTGCGGGCGGATCTGGACCTCGCCGGCCTGGCCGTCGACGATGATGGCGTCGCCCGCCTCGACCAGCGCGGTCGCGTTCACCACCTCGCCGACGGCCGGGATGCCGAGCGCGCGGGCGACGATGGCGATATGGCTGGTCGGCCCGCCCTCCTCCAGCACGAGCCCGCGCAGACGGGCGCGGTCGTAGTCGAGCAGCGCCGCCGGCCCCATCGAGCGGGCGACGAGGATGGCGTTCTCCGGCAGGTTCTCGCGGGCGACGCCGTTGCCCCGGCCGACCAGCGTGCGCAGGAGCCGGTTGGCGAGATCGTCGAGATCGTGCAGCCGCTCGCGCAGATAGGGATCGGTCTGGCGCAGCATCTTGGCGCGGGTGTCGGACTGCACGCGCTCGACGGCGGCCTCGGCGGTCAGCCCGGTCAGCACGACCTCGCGCATGCGGCGCAGCCAGCCCTGGTCATGGGCGAACATGCGGAAGGTCTCGAGCACGTCGCGATGCTCGCCGGTATGGGCGACGTCGCCGCGCTCGACCAGCTCGTCGATCGAGGCGCGCATCTCGCCGATCGCCGCCTCGAGCCGGCCGACCTCGGCGGCCGGGTTCTCGGCGATCAGGTTGGTGATCGCCACGCGCGGCTCGTGCAGCACCGCGTGCCCGAGGCCGACCCCGTCCGCCAGCGCCACGCCGACACCGTGGATCGGCCGGTCGAGGCCGATCGAGGCGCCCGGCGCCGCCAGCGATTTCAGGCCGCCGGCCGCGATCATCTCCGCCATCAGCATGGCGGTGGTCTGCAGCGTCTCGACCTCGTCCTCGGAATAGAGCCGCGAGGCGCGGTTCTGGATGACGAGCACGCCCATCACCGCACCGCCCCGCAGGATCGGAACGCCGAGGAAGGAGCGGTAGATCTCCTCGCCCGTCTCGGGCCGGTAGGAGAAGGAGGGGTGCGCCTGTGCGTCCGAGAGCGCCAGCGGCACGGCCTCGCTCGCGATCAGGCCGACAAGGCCTTCGCCCGCCCTGAGCGTGGTGAGGTGGACTGCTTCGCGGTTCAAGCCTTCGGTCGCGTAGAGCTCGAGCGAGCCGTCCTCGCGCAGGACATAGACGGAGCAGACCTCGGCGACGAGATTGCCGGCGATCAGGACGACGAGCCGATCGAGCCGCTCCTGCGGGCTGATCGATGCCGCCATGACCTCGCGGAGACGGCGTAACAGAACGCCCGGTCCTCCGAGAGCGCCTCGCATCGATCTCAGCCCTCCGCCCGCCTCCTCAGCCATCGACGCCGCGATGCCTGTCCAAACCCTGAGTCGCCTGCTCCGGTCATGCTGCCTTCTAGAGCACGCCCCGATCAGATTGCAATGCAATCTGATCGGATAACGTGTGCTCCAACAACATCAGAAAGACGGATTGACCGATCAGGTTGATCGGAACTGATCGCATCCGGCTCAAGCGACCGGAGACCGTATTCGGCAAGGGCCACCGAAACGGCCCCCGGCCGCACCGGCGTTCATGACTGGATCATCGTCAGGGAAGACGGCTCTGCGGCATCGCGCTTGCGGCGCGTCGCGGCCGCGATCCGCCGCGGGCCGGCCCGCGGCGCGCTCGTCGCCTCGCCGGTGGGCAGCGTCGCGCCCTCCCCCGCCAGCGCCGCCAGATAGCGCCGCGTCCACCAGCCGATATCGGTGGCCGAGATGATGGCGTAAAGCTGTTCGAAGCGGCGGATGCGCTCCGTCTTCGGCATGGCGAGCGCGGTGCGGATCGCCTCCGCCACCTCCTGCGAATCGAAGGGGTTGACGATCAGCGCCTCGCCGAGCTGCTGGGCGGCGCCGGCGAAGCGCGACAGTACGAGCACGCCCGGATCGGCCGGATCCTGCGCCGCGATGTACTCCTTGGCGACGAGGTTCATGCCGTCGCGCATCGGCGTGACGAGGCCGACCTGGGCGCGGCGGTAGAAGCCGGCCAGCGCCTTGCGCGAATAGGCCTTCTTGACCACGCGGATCGGCGTCCAGTCGAATTCGCCGAGCTGGGCGTTGAGGCGGCCGGCGACCTCGTCGGACTGGCGGTCGAGCTCGGCATATTCCGGCACGTCACTGCGCGAGGGCGGCGCGACCTGCAGCAGGCTGACCCGGCCGCGTTCCTCCGGGTGGTTGCGCAGGAACTGGCCGAAGGCCTCCAGCCGCGGCACGATGCCCTTGGAATAATCGAGCCGGTCGACGCTGATGACGAGCTTGCGCTCGCCGAGCGAGACCCGCGTGGCGCGCAGCGGCGTCGTAGCCTTTCGCACCGAAGCGGCAGCCAGCCGCCGGAAGCCCTCGACGTCGATGCCGATCGGGAAGCTCTGCACGGCCGTCCTGCGGCCGCCGAGCCGCACGTGCCGGCCGTCGGAGCGCGCCCCGCAAAGCGAGATGAGCCCGTCGACCAGGTTGCGCGCGTCGATCTCGGTCTGCATTCCGACGAGATCGTGGGCGGCCATGGTGCGGATCAGCGTCGCGCTGAAGGGCAAGGCGCCGACGACCTCGGCCGCCGGCCAGGGAATGTGGTGGAAATAGCCGATCCGGTTGCTGATGCCGCGCCGGCGCAGCTCCGCCGCCAGCGGAATCAGGTGGTAGTCGTGGATCCAGATCAGGTCGTCGGGCCGGATCAGGCCGGCGAGCGCCCGGGCGAAGCGGCGGTTGACGCCGAGATAGCCCATATAGTCGCCGCGCTGGAACTCGGTCAGGCCGAGCCGGTAATGCATCAGCGGCCACAGCGCCCGGTTCGAGAAGCCGAGATAATAGCTCTGCCGCTCCGCCTCGCTGAGGTCGGTGACGGCGTAGGTGACGTTGCCGCGCTCGACCTGGCGGACCTGCGTCGGCGAAACCTCGCCGATGGCGCCGCTCCAGCCGAACCAGAGTCCGCCGCGCTGCTCCAGCGCCTCGCGCAGCGCAACCGCGAGCCCGCCCGCCATCGCCTTTTCATGGCGGTCGGGAATAGTGACGCGGTTGGATACGACGACGAGGCGCATGAGCAGGCATTCTCCGACAGGGGGCCGCCCGCATTTCGCCGAAAGCGACAGGAACAGAACGCTTCCAAAAGCGTAATGTTTCCAGGGTGCGGACATGGGGCACATGGCAGCATTGCAGCAGCCGTGCGGTGAAATTGGGAGCGCCATGTTAGTCTTTCGTCAGATCGAGGCAACCCCTCGATCCTTGTTTTCGACGAGCGCGCGATCAGGCGATAAGACATGAAAAGGATGTCCACTGCCGGATGGCCGCGCTCGTGCCACCTTCTCTGCCCAGATACGAGACGATGACGACCTTGATCGAACCCGATACTGCCGCAGCCGCTGACGAGATCGCTCCCTCCAACCGCGAGATCGCTCTGCTCCTTGATTTCGACGGGACGCTCGTGGAGATCGCCCCCTCGCCGGAGGACGTGCATCTCGACCGGCGGGTGGCGCCGGCGCTCGCAGCCTTGCGCGCCTCGCTCGGCGGCGCGCTCGCGCTCGTTTCCGGCCGCCCGATCGGCTTCCTCGATTCCGTGCTGGCGCCGCACCGCTTCGACATCGCCGGGCTGCACGGCGCCCAGATCCGCATCGACGGCGAGATCCGCGCGCTGGCCGAGGCGCCCGCGGACATGCGCGCGGCGCTCAGCGACCTCGTCCGCTTCGCCAACAGCCATGTCGGCATCATCGTCGAGGACAAGCGCCTCTCGATCGCGCTGCACTGGCGGCTGGCGCCGGCGCTGGAAAGCGAGGCGCTCGCCCTGATGCGCGCCGTCGCCGCGCGGATGGGGCCGGCGATGCGCCTGCAGGAGGGGAAATCCGTCGCCGAGCTCGTTCCGGCCGAAGCCAGCAAGGGCAGCGCCATCGCCCGGCTGATGGCGTCGCCCGCCTATGCCGGCCGCCGGCCGGTCTTCATCGGCGACGACATCACCGACGAGGACGGCTTTCAGGCGGTCAACGCCATGGGCGGGCTGTCGGTGCGCATCGGCGGCGACCGCGAAAGCCGCGCCGCCTGCCGGCTGGCCTCGCCGACCGTGCTCAGGCATATCCTTCTCGACGCTGCCGAAAGCGGCGGCCTGACCGCTTCCAGCTTCATGCAGGACCGACCATGACCGTCACCACCACGGCCGCGGGGCACCACTCCGCCTCGCTCGATCTCGGCGTGATCGGCAACTGCTCGATCGCCGCGCTGATCGACCGGCGCGCCCGCATCGTCTGGGGCTGCTTCCCGCGCTTCGACCGCGACCCCGTCTTCTGCTCGCTGATCGACAACCAGGCCGACGACGGCGACGCCGAGCTCGAGAAGGGCTTCTTCGCCATCGAGCTCGTCGGCATGACGCGCTGCGAGCAGGGCTATCTCGACAACACCGCGATCCTCTCCTCCGTGCTTTCGGACGACCAGGGCAACGCCATCGAGATCCTCGATTTCGCGCCGCGCTTCATCCGCTACGAGCGCTTCTTCCGGCCGCCGCAGCTCGTGCGGCGGGTCAGGCGCGTCTCCGGGCGGCCGCGCATCCGCGTCATGGTCAGGCCCTGCCTCGGCATCGGGGAAGAACCCGACGAGGTCACGCGCGGCTCGAACCATGTCCGCTTCGTCGGTGCCGACCAGACGATCAGGCTGACGACCAACGCGCCGCTCTCCTATGTCGTCGAGGGCACGCCCTTCGCCGTCGATCAGGTCTATTCCTTCTTCATCGGCTCCGACGAGGCGCTGCGCGCCGAGATCGAGACGACCTCGCGCGAATTCCTCGACAAGACCACCGATTACTGGCGCGACTGGGTGCGCGCGCTCTCGATCCCCTTCGAGTACCAGCAGGAGGTGATCCGCGCCGCGATCACGCTGAAACTCTGCGCCTTCGAGGAAACCGGCGCGATCGTCGCGGCGCTCACCACCTCGATCCCCGAGGCGCCCGGCACCCAGCGCAACTGGGACTATCGCTATTGCTGGCTGCGCGACGCCTATTTCGTCGTCCACGCGCTGAACCGGCTCGGCACGACGCGGACGATGGAGGATTATCTCGGCTTCATCACCAACATCGTCGACACCTTCTCCGAAAGTGGCGCCGAACACCTTCCGCCGCTCTATCCGATCACGCGCGGCGGCTCGCTGACCGAGTTCGAGGCGAAGAACCTCTCGGGCTATCGCGGGCACCAGCCGGTGCGCTTCGGCAACGGCGCGGCGATCCAGGTCCAGAACGACGGCTATGGCGCGGTCGTGCTTGCGGCCACGCATGCCTTCTTCGACCGGCGGCTGATCCAGCCGGGCAAGGACACGCTGTTTGGCCAGCTCGAACGCATGGGCGAGCTCGCCGTCGCCGTCTTCGACAAGCCCGATGCCGGCCCCTGGGAGCTGCGCGAGAAGGAAGCGGTGCATTCCTTCTCCAGCGTGATGTGCTGGGCGGCGGCCGACCGGCTCGCCCGCATCGCCGGCACGCTCGGACGCGCCGACCGCAGGGACTACTGGAAGGGCCATGCCCGCCGGCTCAAGGAGATCATCACGGAAGCGATCTGGAACGAGCGGAAGGGGCATTTCGTCTCGACCTTCGGCGGCGCCGATCTCGACGCGACGCTGCTGCTTCTGGCCGAGCTCGGCTTCGTCAAGCCGCAGGACCCGCGTTTCGTCGCGACCGTCGAGGCGATCGGCCGCGATCTGAAGCGCGGCGACCTGCTGCTGCGCTACGCCACGCAGGACGATTTCGGCTACATGCACACCGGCTTCCTGATCTGCGCCTTCTGGTATGTCGAGGCGCTGAACGCGATCGGGCGCGACGAGGAGGCGAAGGCGCTGTTCGGCCGCATCCTGGAACGGCGCAACAGCTTCGGCCTGCTCTCCGAGGATGCCGACCTCAAAACCGGCGAGCTCTGGGGCAATTTCCCGCAGACCTATTCGCATGTCGGGCTGATCAACTGTGCGATGCGGCTGAGCCGGGACTGGGAAGAGGCGTTCTGAAGCCCCCCGTCAGATGATGTTGGCCTCCGCGAGCGGCCGGCCCGCGACGACGCGCTCATGGCCGAGATCGGCGAGGTCGAGCGTGCGATAGCCGCCATGGGCGATATGCTCGGCGAGCCCGCGCCCGACCGCCGGCGCCTGTTGCAGGCCATGGCCGGAGAAGCCGTTGGCGAGATAGAGATTGGGCAGGCCGACCGCGGGCCCGATGATGGCGTTGTGGTCGAGCCCGCACATGTCGTAGGGGCCGGCCCAGGCGCGGCCCGGCCTGATCCGCTCGAAGGCCGGGATGCGGTGGGCGAGCGCGGGCCACACCACCTCCTCGAAGAAACCCCAGTCGACATCCTCGACGGCCGGATCGGTCTCGATCCATGCGACGTCCTGCTCCGGCGCCAGCGGCGAGCAGCTGCCGATGAAGAGCCGGCCTTCCGCCGTGCGCTGGCCTTCCGGCCGGCACCAGGCGCCGGTCGTATCGATCAGCAGCGGGCAGCCTTCGATATCGTCCTTGCAGGTGAAGGAGAAGACGTAGCGCTTCATCGACCTGACCGGGATCGCGACGCCCGCCGTCGCCGCGAGCCTGGCGCCATGCGTGCCACTGGCGTTGACCACGGCCCCGCAGGCGATGCGGCTGCCGTCGGCGAGCTCGACGCCCGTGACGCGCCCGGCCTCGGTGAGATAGCGCGCGACCTCGCCCTGGCGGTATGCGACGCCGAGGCTGCGCGCCTTCCTGCGGAAAGCCTGGAGCAGAGCCCAGCCGTCGAACCAGCCTTCGCCGCTGACGCCGAACGTGCCGCAGGCGAGGTCCTCGACATTGAGCCAGGGGAAACGCCGCTTCAGCGCGGCGGGATCGCAGAGCGCGATGTCGGCGCCCTCGGTGGCCTGGAGCTTCTGGTTGGCGGCGAGAACGGGCGCGCCGGCCTCGCCCGCGACATAGAGATAGCCGCCCTCGTGCAGGTCGATCGCCGGCACCTCGCCGTCGACCGCAAGATGCTCCCCGACATGGCGCAGGAAAGCGATGCCGTGGAGCGAGATGCGGATGTTCACCGGGCTCGAGAATTGCTGGCGGATCGAGGCGGCAGAGAGTGCCGAGGCCGAGAAGCGGTAGGTCGGGTCCTTCTCGATCACCACGACTCTGCCGGAGAAGCCGGGATCGGCGGCGAGATGACAGGCGACGGAGGAACCGATCGCGGCCCCGCCGCAGATCACGACATCGGCGCTTTCGCAGACGGGCGGCATGGCTGGCCTCGCGCATCCGGCTTCGGGTGAAAGCCGGGTTGGTGAATTATGCGCATGAATGACCGAGCGTGGCGCGCTTGTCGAGAGGCCCTCAGCCCGCCGGGGCGCATTCCCCGATGAGCCAGTCGCGGAAGGCGACGACCGCCGGCAGATTGGCCTTCTCCTCGGGATAGACGAGATAGTAGCCGTCCCTGGCCATGACCGGCCGGTCGATCGGGACGACGAGCGTGCCGGAGCGCAGCTCGTCCTCGACCAGGAAGCGCGGCACGATGGCGAGCCCCAGGCCCGCCACGGCCGCCTGCGCGATCATCGCGAACTGCTCGAAGCGCGGCCCCATCAGCGCCCGTTCCGGCTTGAGCCCCTGCTGTTCCAGCCAGTTCGCCCAGGCGCGCGGCCGCGTCGATTGCTGGAGCAGCGGCAGGCGCAGCATGTCGGCCGGCTCCGCGATGCCGGCGCGCGCCAGCAGGGCGGGAGCGGCGACGGGCACGAGCTCCTCGCCCATCAGCCGGTGCAGCCGCGCGCCCGGCCAGTTGTCCGCGCCGAAATGCACGGCCGCGTCGACCTGATCGCGGGCGAAATCGAAGGGCACCAGCCGCGTGGTGAAGTTGATGGTGATGCCGGGATGGGCCTCGGTGAAGCGCGGCAGGCGCGGGATCAGCCAGCGCGTGCCGAAGGTCGGCAGGACGGCGAGATTGAGGACGCCGGCCGCGCCCCGGAAGGCCATGGCGGAGACGGTCGCCGCCGCCAGCCGCGAGAGCCCGTCGCGGATATCGGCGGCATAGGCTGCGCCGGCCGCCGTCAGGATGACGCGCTTCTTGACGCGCTCGAACAGCGCGACGCCGAGCGCCTTCTCCAGATGCGCGACCTGGCGGCTCACCGCCCCTTGCGTCAGGTTGAGCTCCTCGGCGGCGCGGGTAAAACTGCCATGCCGCGCCGCCGCCTCGAAGGCGGCGAGCGCGGAGAGCGAGGGCACCGAGAGGCGACCGGGAACGAGCGCATCATCCATGATTGAAACTCACCAAGTAGTGAGAACATATCGATTGCCCCGGAGCGAGGAAAGAGGGCATTCTGCCGGCTTCGAGCGCGGCGGCCTCCGTTCCCGCGCCGTTGTGTCATGCGCCCTGCGACCGCTGGAAGGCAAAGATGGCCACGTCCCTCCCCAAAGACACGCTTTCCCTGCTGAAGCGCCTCGGCGTTTCGGAAGCGTCCTACGCCGCTGCCGGCCTCACGGCGCGCTCGCCGATCACCGGCGAGACGATCGTGACGCTGCGCGAGACGAGCCCGGCCGAGGCGGAGGCGGCGATCGGCCGCGCGCAAGGCGCCTTCCTCGCCTGGCGCAAGGTGCCGGCGCCGCGCCGGGGCGAGTTCGTGCGCCTGCTCGGCGAGGAGCTGCGCGCGGCAAAAGCCGATCTCGGCCTGCTGGTGACGCTGGAAGCCGGCAAGATCACCTCCGAGGGCCTCGGCGAGGTCCAGGAGATGATCGACATCTGCGACTTCGCGGTCGGTCTCTCGCGCCAGCTCTACGGGCTCACCATCGCGACCGAGCGCCCGAACCACCGCATGATGGAGACCTGGCATCCGCTCGGCGTCTGCGGCGTGATCTCGGCCTTCAACTTCCCCGTGGCGGTCTGGTCGTGGAACGCGGCGCTCGCCTTCGTCTGCGGCGACAGCGTCGTCTGGAAGCCCTCCGAGAAGAGCCCGCTCACCGCGCTCGCCGTGCAGGCCATCGTCGAGAAGACGATGAAGCGCTTCGGCCCGGAGGCGCCGGCTGGTCTTTTGGAGGTGCTGATCGGCGCCCGCGAGATCGGCGACATCCTGGTGTCGGACCATCGCGTGCCGGTCGTCTCGGCCACCGGCTCGACCCGCATGGGCAGGGAAGTCGGCCAGAAGCTCGCCGCCCGCTTCGCCCGCGCCATCCTCGAGCTCGGCGGCAACAACGCCGCGATCGTCGCCCCTTCCGCCGATCTCGACATCGCGCTGCGCGGCATCGCCTTCGCGGCGATCGGCACCGCCGGCCAGCGCTGCACCACCCTGCGCCGCCTGATCGTGCACGAGGACATCTACGACAAGCTCGTGCCGAAGCTCGCCAAGGTCTATGCCAGCGTGACGATCGGCGATCCGCGCGAGGCCGGGGTGCTGGTCGGCCCGCTCATCGACGAGGCCGCCTGGCAGGGCATGCAGAAGGCGCTCTCCGAGGCGAGGGCCGAGGGCGGCAAGGTCCATGGCGGCGAGAAGGTCGATGTCGGCGCGGGCGGCTTCTATGTCCGTCCGGCGCTGGTCGAGATGCCCCGCCAGTGCGGCCCGGTCGAGCGCGAGACCTTCGCCCCGATCCTCTACGTGATGAAGTACAGGTCGATCGACGAGGCGATCGCGATGCAGAACGCGGTCGGCGCCGGGCTCTCCTCCTCGATCTTCACGCTGAACATGCGCGAGGCCGAGCTCTTCGTCTCCGACGAGGGTTCGGATTGCGGCATCGCCAACGTCAATATCGGCCCCTCGGGCGCCGAGATCGGCGGGGCCTTCGGCGGCGAGAAGGAGACCGGCGGCGGCCGCGAGGCCGGCTCCGACGCCTGGAAGGGCTATATGCGCCGCGCCACCAACACGCTGAACTACGGCACCACCTTGCCGCTGGCGCAGGGCGTCAGCTTCGACGTGGATGCATGATCGGTAGCGTCAGCGTCATCCCGACCGCAGAGAAACGCGCGGCCGGGATGATGTCGCAATGAATTCAAGGGAGACGACGTAGATGGCCGGCAGCCACAAGCTCGCGCAGCTCAACTGGGACGACGCCTTCCTGCTCGACGAGCAGCTCGGCGAGGACGAGCGGCTGATCCGCGACACAGCCCGCGCCTATGCGCAGGAGAAGCTCGCGCCCCGCATCCACGACGCCTATCTCGACGAGAAGACCGACCGGGCGATCTTCACCGAGATGGGCTCGCTCGGCCTGCTCGGCGTGACGGTTCCCGAGAAATACGGCTGCGCCGGCGCCAACTACGTCTCCTACGGCCTCGTGGCGCGGGAGGTCGAGCGCGTCGATTCGGGCTACCGCTCGATGATGAGCGTGCAGTCCTCGCTGGTGATGTATCCGATCCACGCCTATGGCAGCGAGGAGCAGCGCCTGACATACCTGCCGAAGCTCGCCACCGGCGAATATGTCGGCTGCTTCGGCCTGACCGAGCCCGATGCCGGCTCCGATCCCGGCGGCATGAAGACGCGCGCCGAGAAGGTCGCCGACGGCTACAGGCTGACCGGCTCGAAGATGTGGATCTCGAACTCGCCGATCGCCGATGTCTTCGTCGTCTGGGCGAAATCGGCCGCGCACGACAACCAGATCCGCGGCTTCATCCTCGAAAAGGGCATGAAGGGCCTCTCGGCGCCGAAGATCGGCGGCAAGCTTTCGCTCCGCGCCTCGATCACCGGCGAGGTCGTCATGGACGGCGTCGTCGTGCCGGAAGACAACATGCTGCCGAACGTCTCGGGGCTCAAAGGTCCGTTCGGCTGCCTCAACCGCGCCCGCTACGGCATCTCCTGGGGCGTGATGGGCGCCGCCGAGGACTGCTTCCACCGCGCCCGCCAATACGGGCTCGACCGCAGGCAGTTCGACAGGCCGCTCGCCCAGACCCAGCTCTACCAGAAGAAGCTCGCCGACATGCTGACCGAGATCACGCTCGGCCTGCAGGGGTCCTTGCGCGTCGGGCGCCTGATGGATGCCGGCCGGATGGCCCCGGAGATGATCTCGCTCGTCAAGCGCAACAATTGCGGCAAGGCGCTCGACATCGCCCGCCAGGCCCGCGACATGCATGGCGGCAACGGCATCCAGATCGAGTATCAGGTGATGCGCCACGCGGCGAATCTCGAGACGGTGAACACCTATGAGGGCACGCACGACGTCCACGCTCTGATTCTGGGCCGGGCGATCACCGGCCTGCAGGCGTTCTTCTGAGCCTGACCGCCACCATGGCGAGCCCGCCCCTCACCGGTCTGCGCGTCCTCGAACTGGCGCGCATCCTTGCAGGTCCCTGGATCGGCCAGCTCCTTGCCGATCTCGGCGCCGATGTCGTCAAGGTCGAGGCGCCCGACGGCGACGACACCCGCAAATGGGGGCCGCCCTTCGTCGAGGGCGCGGGCGAGGAACATCTCTCCGCCGCCTATTTCCACGCCGCCAATCGCGGCAAGCGCTCGATCACGGCCGATTTCCGCACGGCCGAGGGGCAGGCGCTGGTCCGGCGGCTTGCCGCCCATGCCGATGTGGTGATCGAGAACTTCAAGGTCGGCGGCCTGGAGAAATACGGGCTCGACGCCGCCTCGCTGCGGCGTGATTTCCCGCGGCTCATCTATTGCTCGGTCACCGGCTTCGGGCAGGACGGCCCCTATGCGCCGCGCGCCGGCTACGATTTCCTCGTCCAGGGCATGGGCGGGGCGATGTCGATCACCGGCGAGCCCGCCGGCCAGCCGATGAAGGCGGGCTATGCCGTCGCCGACATCTATACCGGGCTCTACGCCACGGTCGGCATCCTCTCGGCGCTGCGCCAGCGCGACATAACCGGCGAAGGGGCTGCGCTCGATCTCGCCTTGCTCGATGCGCAGGTCGCGGTGCTCGGCAACCAGGCGATGAACTATCTCGTCGGCGGCAAGCCGCCGCCACGGCTCGGCAACGCCCATCCCAACATCGTGCCCTACGACGTCTTCCCCGTCGCGGACGGCCACATCATCATCGCGACCGGCAATGACGGGCAGTGGCGCAAGCTCTGCGAGGTCCTTGGCGAGCCGGCGCTGGCCGAAGAGCCGGACTATCTCGACAACAAGTCGCGGGTGAAGAACCGCGTCGCGCTGACGGCGCGGCTGCACGCGCTCTGCCGGCGCCAGAGCAAGGCCGGGCTATTGGCCGGGCTCGAGAGGGTCGGCGTGCCGGCCGGGCCGATCAACGACATCGGCGAGGTCTTCGCCGATCCGCAGATCGTCGCGCGCGGCGTCCGGGTCGACCTGCCGAACGCGGCGGCGAAGGCGGGCTCGATCCCGACCGTCGCCTCGCCGATCGTGATGGACGGCGTCAGGCAGGTCGCCGGGCGGCCGAGCCCGCGGCTCGGCGAGCACGCCGACGAGATTTTGAACGACCCGGCCTGGGGAGGGCCGCAGCATGGCTAATCGCACCGGCGGGCAGATCCTCGTCGACCAGCTCATCCTCCATGGCGTGACCGACGCCTTCTGCGTGCCGGGCGAGAGCTATCTCGCCGTGCTCGACGCGCTGCACGACGCCAATATGAAGGTCACGATCTGCCGGGCCGAGGGCGGCGCCTGCATGATGGCGGAAGCCGCCGGCAAGCTCACGGCCAGGCCCGGCATCTGCTTCGTCACGCGCGGCCCCGGCGCCACCAACGCCTCGCCCGGCATCCATATCGCCGACCAGGACTCGACCCCGCTGATCCTCTTCGTCGGCCAGATCGAGCGCGGCATGCGCGAGCGCGAGGCCTTCCAGGAGCTGGACTACCGCGCCGTCTTCGGCACCATGACGAAATGGGCGACCGAGATCGACGATGCCGCGCGCATCCCGGAGATCATCAGCCGCGCCTTCCATGTCGCGACCTCGGGCCGGCCGGGCCCGGTGGTGATCGCGCTGCCAGAGGACGTGCTGACCGAGATCGCCGACGTCGCGGATGCGCAGCCCTACCAGGTCACCGAGCAGCACCCCTCGCCCGCGCAGATGCAGGACCTCGCCCGGCGCCTCGCCACGGCGAAATCGCCGGTCGCGATCCTCGGCGGCTCGCGCTGGAGCCCCGAGACGATCGCGCAGTTCCAGGCTTTCGCCGAGCGCTTCGATTTACCCGTCGCGGTCTCCTTCCGCCGCCAGATGCTGTTCCCGGCCGACCATCCCAATTTCGCCGGCGACCTCGGCATCGGCGTCAACCCGAAGCTCCTGGCGCGGATCAAGGAGAGCGACCTCGTCCTGCTCGTCGGCGGGCGGCTCTCGGAGATGCCGAGCCAGTCCTACACCCTGTTCGGCATCCCCGATCCGGGCCGGCCGCTGGTGCATGTCCATCCCGATCCGGAGGAGCTCGGCCGGGTCTATCGCCCGACGCTCGCGATCAACGCCTCGCCGGCCGGCTTCTGCGCCGCGCTTCAGACGATCGAGCCGCAAAAGCCCCTCGCCTGGGCCGGGGCGGCGGCTGAGGCACACGAAGCCTATATCGCCTGGAGCGAGCAGCCGGCACCGGTGCCGGGCGCCTTCCACCCCGGCGAGGTGGTGCGCTGGCTGCGCAGCCGGCTGCCCGACGACGCCATCCTGTGCAACGGCGCCGGCAACTACGCGACCTGGCTGCACCGCTTCCACCGCTTCAACAAATTCGCGACGCAGCTCGCCCCGACCTCCGGCTCGATGGGCTATGGCGTGCCGGCGGCGATCGGCGCCAAGCGGATCTTCCCGGAGCGGACCGTGGTCGCCTTCGCCGGCGACGGCTGCTTCCTGATGAACGGCCAGGATTTCGCGACGGCGGTGCAGTACGACCTGCCCGTCATCATCGTCCTGGTCGACAACGGCATGTACGGCACGATCCGCATGCATCAGGAGCGCGAATATCCCGGCCGCGTCTCGGCGACGACACTGAAGAACCCGGATTTCGCGGCTTATGCCCGCGCCTTCGGCGGCCATGGCGAGCGCGTCGAGACGACGGCGGAGTTCGCCCCGGCCTTCGAGCGCGCGGTGAAGAGCGGCAAGCCAGCGATCATCCACTGCCTGCTCGATCCCGAGGCGATCACCCCGGCGAAATCGCTCTCGACGATTCGGGCGGAGGCCTTCGCGGCGCAGGGCAAGGCGTAAGCGGCCGGAGCGAGAATCTTAACCTCGCCCGTGAACCCGGGCCGAACCTTTCGCGACCATTCGTCGTTGGTATGGCGACAGCGGAGGGCAAGGCGATGGCGGGCAACAGGATGGCGCGATGGGGACTCGCGGCGGCGTTTGCCTTCGCCGCCGCACCGGGGGCCGAAGCCGCCGGCCTGTTCGACGATCTGGCGCGTGCCCTGTTCGGCGGCGGGCCGCGGCTACGCGCCTCCCCGATCTACGAATTCGACGAGGCTCCGCGCATCCGCGCACCCCGCCCGCGCGCGCCGGAGGTTTCCGCGAAGCCCGCCCCGCCCGTCGTTCAGCTCGATCCGCAGACCGACCGGCACTGGTATCTCAAGGATCCGACGCTCCGGCGCGGCGACATCGTCGTCACCGCCGGCGGCGTGCTGGTCTATCGGGGCCGCGACGCCGATGCGATCGGCCCGGCCGATTTCGTCGCGCTGGGCGGCGGTGACGGCAAGGGCTGGAAGCAGCAATTGCAGAGCGCCGCCGCCGGCGGGCGCGCCCGCTTCGGGACCGAGGCGGCGCCGGCCAAGGCGGTGACGGCGGAAGCGGCTGAGTAAGGGCGCAGCCATCGTCATTCCGGGGCGCGTTTCCGCCAAAAGCGGCGCCGGCTCAGCCGAGCTTGCCGGCGACGAGCTTGCGCAGGCCGCGCAGATCCTTGACGAAGCCACGGATGCCTTCGGCGAGTTTCTCGGTCGCCATCGCATCCTCGTTCATCGCGAAGCGGAAAGCCTTCTCGTCGAAGGTGAGCCGGGCCGGCGCCTCGCCCGGCGCGTCCGGCTTGAGCCGGCGCGGCAGCTCGCCGTTCGCCGCGGCGAGCTCGTCGAGCAGGCCCGGCCCGATGGTCAGGCGATCGCAGCCGGCCAGCGCCTCGATCTCGCCGGTGTTGCGGAAGGAGGCGCCCATCACCACCGTCTTGATGCCGTGGGTCTTGTAATAGGCATGGATGGTCTTGACCGAGACGACGCCGGGATCGGTCTCGGGCGTATAGGGGCCGCCGCCGGCCTTGACGTGCCAGTCGAGGATGCGCCCGACGAAGGGCGAGATCAGGAAGGCGCCGGCCTCCGCCGCCGCGACCGCCTGCGGCAGGGCGAAGAGCAGCGTCAGGTTGCAGTCGATGCCCTCGCCCTGCAGGACCTTCGCTGCCTGCAGGCCCTCCCAGGTCGAGGCGATCTTGATCAGGATGCGCTCGCGCCCGACGCCGCGCTCCTTGTAGGCCGCGATGACGGCGCGCGCCTTTTCGATGGTCGCTTGCGTATCGAAGGAGAGATCGGCGTCGACCTCGGTCGAGACGCGGCCGGGCACGATGCCGGCGAGCTCCGCGCCGAAGCTCACCGCGAGGCGATCGCAGACGGCATGGACCGCCTTGTTGCCGCCGCCCTGCTTCCTGCCCCAGCCGATCGCCTCCTCGACGAGATGGGCATAGGCCGGCGTCTCGACCGCCTTCAGGATCAGCGTCGGGTTGGTGGTGCAGTCGACCGGCTTCAGCCGGCGCACGGCCTCGATGTCGCCGGTGTCGGCGACGACGGTCGTCATCTGGCGGAGCTGTTCGAGCTTGGAAGCGGTCATCACATCATCCTCGGATCAGTCTTCTTGTCATGTTCACATAATGTGGCGTCTGTTCGCCGCCATGGCGAGAGCGATAAAGCAGCTCCGCCATGCGGCGGGCCGTCCCACCCCGCGCTCGCTATTGCGCGGCGATGCGCGGTTCGGGCCTGTGCTCGCCCATCATGAGGGCGCGCGCGGCCCTGGCTTCACGGACGATGAAATCGGCGATCGCCCTGACCCGCGCGACATCCTTCAGATCGGCATGGACGAGCAGCCAGAAGGAACGCGCGATCGTGACCGTCTCGGGCAGGACGGGGACGAGGCGCGGATTCCCTTCCGCCATGAAGTGATGGATCACGCCTATGCCGGCGCCGGCCGCGACCGCGTTCATCTGGGCGATCACGCTCGAGCTCTGGACATGGGCGCGCAGGCCCTTGGCGACCTCGTCGAGATAGTCGAGCTCGGGCGAGAAGATCAGGTCGTCGATATAGCCGATGATGCGGTGCTGGAAGAGGTCCTCCGGTTTCGTCACCGGCGCCATCGCGGCAAGATAGCCCGGCGCGGCGTAGAGGCCCAGCCGATAGTCGCAGAGCTTGCGGGCGACAACCTTGCCCTCCTTGGGCGGAGCGAGCGTGATCGCGACATCGGCCTCGCGCTTCGACAGCGACAGCAGGCGCGGCATCGCGATGAGCTGGATCTCCAGCCCCGGATAGGCCTTCGCGAACAGCGCCAGCCGCGGCGCCAGGAACGAGGTGCCGAAACCGTCCGGCGCGCCGATCCTGACGATGCCCGACAACGCCATGTCCGCGCCGCCGATATCGCTCTGGATCGCCAGCGCCTCGGTCTCCATCGTCTCGGCCTTGGCGAGCAGGCGCTCGCCATGCGCCGTCAGCGTGTAGCCCTGCGGGCGGCGCTCGAACAGCTTGGCCTTCAGCGCCTCCTCCAGCGCGGTGACGCGGCGCGAGACCGTGGCATGGTCGGCGCCGAGCCGGCGCGCCGCCGCCGTCAGCCGGCCCGAGCGCGCCACGGCGAGGAAAAAGCGCAGATCGTCCCAGTCGAAGCGCTCCAACGCTCTCTCCGTATTTGTGTTTGCGCACAACAAACGGTTTAGCATCGCTATAGCCGTGCGCAAACGAGAATGATAGGGAGAGGCGAGATCACCACATCATCGCTTCGCAGGGAGGGCGCCATGCGTCAGGTCGGACATTTCATCGGCGGCAAGCAGGTCGCGGGCACCTCGGGCCGCACGGCCGATATCTACCAGCCGATGGACGGCTCGGTCATCGGCAAGGTGGCGCTCGCCTCCCCGGCCGAGCTCGACGCCGCGGTGCGCGACGCCGCCGAGGCGCAGCCGAAATGGGCGGCGGTCAACCCGCAGCGCCGCGCCCGCGTGCTGATGCGGTTCCTCGACCTGATCGCCCAGAACAACGACGCGCTCGCCGATCTGCTCGCCCGCGAGCACGGCAAGACCATCCCCGACGCGAAGGGCGACATCCAGCGCGGCGTCGAGGTGCTGGAATATTCGCTCGGCATCCCCGGCCTGATGAAGGGCGAGTTCACCGACGGCGCCGGCCCCGGCATCGACATCTATTCGATGCGCCAGCCGCTCGGCGTGGTGGCGGGCATCACGCCCTTCAACTTCCCGGCGATGATCCCGCTGTGGAAGCTCGGCCCGGCCATCGCCTGCGGCAACGCCTTCATCCTGAAGCCGTCCGAGCGCGATCCCGGCGTGCCGATGCGGCTGGCCGAGCTCTTCGTCGAGGCGGGCGGGCATCCCGGCATCCTCAACGTGGTCAACGGCGACAAGGAGGCGGTCGACGCCATCCTCGACCATCCCGAGATCAAGGCGGTCGGCTTCGTCGGCTCGACCCCGATCGCGGAATACATCTATGCGCGCGGCTGCGCCGCCGGAAAGCGCGTGCAGTGCTTCGGCGGCGCCAAGAACCACATGATCATCATGCCCGACGCCGACATGGACCAGACGGTCGATGCGCTGATCGGCGCCGGCTACGGCTCGGCCGGCGAGCGTTGCATGGCGATCTCGGTCGCGGTCCCGGTCGGCAAGGCGACCGCCGACGAACTGGTCAGGCGCCTGATCCCGCGCGTCGAGAGCCTCAAGATCGGCCCCTCGACCGACGCGAGCGCCGATTACGGCCCGGTCGTGACCAGGGCGGCGATGGAGAAGATCAAGGCTTACGTCGATATCGGCGTCAAGGAAGGCGCCAAGCTCCTGGTCGACGGCCGCGACTTCAGGATGCAGGGCTACGAGAACGGCTTCTATGTCGGCGGCTGCCTGTTCGACAACGTCACCAAGGACATGCGCATCTACAAGGAGGAGATCTTCGGCCCGGTCCTCTCGGTGCTGCGCGCCGAGAGCTATGACGAGGCGCTGAAGCTCACCAACGACCACGAATACGGCAACGGCACCGCGATCTTCACCCGCGACGGCGACGCGGCGCGCGACTTCGCCTCGAAGGTCCAGGTCGGCATGGTCGGCATCAACCTGCCGATCCCGGTGCCGCTGGCCTATTACACCTTCGGCGGCTGGAAGCGCTCCGCCTTCGGCGACCTCAACCAGCACGGGCCGGACTCGATCCGCTTCTACACCAAGACCAAGACGGTGACGGCGCGCTGGCCGAGCGGTATCAAGGACGGTGCGAGCTTCGTCATCCCGACGATGAGCTGAGGCACCACCGACGGAGGAGGCCATGGAGCGATCGCTGCGCATCATCGCATCGCTCGCCCTCCTCTGCGGCACGCTGCCGGCCCGGGCGGCCGGCCCCGCGCCGGACGCCACCCCCACCGCCGGCGATGCGCTCTGCGAACCCGGCGCGTTTCTCCTCGACGAAGCGCAACGCGCCTACTGCCAGGAGCTCTGGCGGCAGCGGATCGAGGCCGCGCGCGAACGCAGCCGCAGCCTCGTCCGGCAGGCGATCGAGGAAAGCCGGCTCAGGCGCGAGCATGCGGCGAGCCTGCCGCCACCCCCTCGCGCGCCCGTGACGGTCGAGACTTTCCTGAACGGCGATCTCGCCTATGGCGACGTGGTCGTCACCGACAAGGGACCGCGCGTCTTCGTCGGCGAGGCCGGAGAGCCGCCGAGACCTGAGGATTTCGTCGCGCTCGACTCGGCCCGCTCGCCGCATCGCGGGCGCGTCGGATCCTATGACGGGGCTTACCCGCAGCCGCGGCGCCCGCCGGGCGTGAAGCCGCGGCCCGCTACCTCCAGCCAGCAGGAGCGCCGACCGTGAGCCTGTTTTCCCTGACCGAGGATCAGATCGCCATCCGCGCGATGGCGCAGGACTTCGCCACCGCGACGCTCGCGCCCCATGCCGCGCGCTGGGACGAGGAGAAGCATTTCCCGGTCGCGGAGATGCGGGCCGCCGCGGCGCTGGGCATGGGCGGCATCTATGTCCGCGACGATGTCGGCGGCTCGGACCTGACCCGCCTCGACGCGGCGCTGATCTTCGAGGCGCTCTCGACCGGCTGCCCGACGGTCGCGGCCTTCATCTCGATCCAGAACATGTGCGGCTGGATGATCGACCGCTACGGCAGCGACGAGCAGCGCCGGCGCTTCCTGCCGAAGCTCACCAGCATGGAACATCTGGCGAGCTATTGCCTGACCGAGCCGGGCTCCGGCTCCGACGCCGCCGCGCTGAAGACGAGGGCGGTCCTGGACGGCGACCATTACGTCCTCGACGGGGTAAAGCAGTTCATCTCCGGCGCCGGCGTCTCCGACATCTACGTCGTGATGGCGCGCACCGGCGAGGCCGGTCCTGCCGGCATCTCGACGATCGTGGTCGAGAAGGACACGCCCGGCCTCTCCTTCGGCGCCAACGAGAAGAAGATGGGCTGGAACGCCCAGCCGACGCGGGCCGTGATCTTCGAGAACTGCCGTGTGCCGGTGGCCAACCGCCTAGGCCCGGAGGGCATCGGCTTCAAGATCGCCATGGCCGGGCTCGATGGCGGCCGGCTCAATATCGGCGCCTGCTCGCTCGGCGGGGCGCAGAGCGCGCTCGACAAGGCCATCGCCTATGCCGGGGAGCGCAAGGCTTTCGGCTCACCGATCGCCGATTTCCAGGCCCTGCAGTTCAAGCTCGCCGACATGGCGACCGAGCTCGAGGCGGCGCGCAGCCTGTTGTGGCGCGCCGCCGCAGCCCTCGACGCCAAGGCTGAGGACGCGACGAAGCTCTGCGCCATGGCCAAGCGCGTCGCGACCGATACCGGCTTCACGGTCGCCAACCACGCCCTGCAGATCCATGGCGGCTACGGCTATCTCGCCGATTACGGCATCGAGAAGATCGTCCGGGACCTGCGCGTCCACCAGATCCTCGAAGGCACCAACGAGGTGATGCGGATGATCGTCGCGCGCGGGCTGGTGGGGCGGGCGAAGGGGAATTGAGGCGCGTGGGAACGGAGAGACGCAGCATGACCAGCATCGCCTTCATCGGCCTCGGCCACATGGGCGGCCCGATGGCCGGCAACCTCGTCAAGGCCGGGCATGGCATCACGGCCTTCGATCTGGCGCAGGCATCGATGGATGCCGCCGCCGAGACCGGCGTCGGCATCGCCGCCTCGGCGAGGCAGGCCGTCGCCGATGCCGAGATCGTCGTGACGATGCTGCCGGCCGGCAAGCATGTGCTCTCGGTCTGGGCCGATATCCTGCCGGCGGTGAAGCCCGGCACGCTCATGATCGATTCCTCGACCATAGACGTCGAGAGCGCCCGCAAGGCCCATGGGCTCGCAGCCGAACACGGCTGCGAAGCGCTCGACGCCCCCGTCTCGGGCGGCACCGGCGGCGCCAGGGGCGCGACGCTGACCTTCATGGTCGGCGGCAGCGAGGATGCCTTCGCCCGCGGCGAGCCTGTCCTCGCCCGGATGGGGCGCAGAATCGTGCATTGCGGCGGCCCCGGCAACGGCCAGGCGGCGAAGATCTGCAACAACATGATCCTCGGCATCTCGATGATCGGCGTCTGCGAGGCCTTCGTGCTCGCCGAGAAGCTCGGCCTGTCGCATCAGGCCCTGTTCGACGTCGCCGCGACCTCCTCGGGCCAGTGCTGGTCGCTGACGACCTATTGCCCGGTGCCGGGGCCGGTCCCGACCTCGCCCGCCAACCACGACTACAGGCCGGGCTTCGCCTCGGCGCTGATGCTGAAGGACCTGAAGCTCGCGCAGGAGGCGGCGCAGGCGGTGGGCGCCGCGACCCCGCTCGGCGCGGCCGCGGCCCAGCTCTTCGGGCTGCATAACGCCTGGGGCGAAGGCGGCAGCGATTTCTCCGCCATCGTCCAGCTTCTGCGCGGCCGGGGGTCCGCGTGAGGCGCGCTTGCGCGACATGGCGTCGCGGGTCTAGACCCGGGGCATGAACGACGCTTCCCCGCCCCGCCGCGAACGCTCCTCCCTGACCGGCTTCGCGATCAACCGGCTCGACCGGCGCGAGGACCTGCGCAACAAGCCCGATGCGGTGACGGCGCTGCGCCACCGCTCGGATACGCGCATCGCCGCCGTCGCCGGCGAGACGCCGATCCTCAAGCGCCTCGACGGCGAGGCGCTCACCGTCTGGTTCAGTCATGGCGAGACCGAGATGCTCGGCCCGGCCGCCGAAGAGATCTTCATGGGGCTCGCCGAGGACGGGACGCCGCGCTTCGCCCGCCTCATCGACAAGGCGCTGATCGACCCGCTGAAGGAGCGCCCGGAGCTGTTCCTGACCGATCTGCGCTCGGTCGCGCTGAAGCGCATCGTGCCGGAGGAGGAAATCGGGCCGCTCGGCGAGGCCAAGGCCGTGCTCGACTGGCACGCGCGGCACCGCCTCTGCGCTCAGTGCGGCGGGGCGACCGTCGCCGGCGCCTCGGGCTGGCGGCGCGAATGCACCGCCTGCGGCGCGCTGCATTTCCCGCGCACCGACCCGGTCGTGATCATGCTGGTGACGCATGGCGACGCCTGCCTGCTGGCACGGCAGGCCCGTTTCGCGCCTGGCATGTATTCCTGCATCGCCGGCTTCGTCGAACCGGGCGAGACGCTCGAGGACGCGGTCAGGCGCGAGAGCTGGGAGGAGGCCGGCCTCAGGGTCGGCACCGTGCGCTACCTCGCCTCGCAGCCCTGGCCCTTCCCCTCCTCGATCATGATCGGCTGCATCGCCGAGGCACTGGGCGAAGAGATAACGCTCGACATGACGGAGCTGGAAGCCGGGCGCTGGTTCACGCGCGAGGAGGTCCTCCAGATGCTGGAAGGCCGCCATCCCGACGGGCTCGGCTGCCCGCAGCACATCGCCATCGCCAACACGCTGGTCAGGGCCTGGGCGCTCGACGGCGAGAGGGCCTGAGCGCTCAATCGAGCCGTTACTCCCCCGCTTCCTCGATCGTCGAGCGGAAGTCGCTGGCGGGATAGACGCCCATGATCTTCGTCTCCTTGGAGAAATAGGAGAGTTCGTCGAGCGCGCGCCTGAGCCCGGGATCGTCGGGATGGCCCTCGACATCGGCATAGAACATCGTCGCCGAGAACAGCCCGTCGACCATGTAGCTTTCGAGCTTGGTCATGTTGATGCCGTTGGTGGCGAAGCCGCCCATCGCCTTGTAGAGCGCGGCCGGGATGTTGCGGACGCGGAACATCAGGGTGGTGACCGTCTTGCCAGCGCCCTGGCGGGCATATTCGGGATATTTCGACAGCACGACGAAGCGCGTGGTGTTGTGCTTCTCGTCCTCGATGTCCTCCATCAGGATGTCGAGGCCGTAGACCTCCGCCGCGATGCGCGGCGCGATGGCCGCCCGCGTCGGATCGGCCGCCTCGGCGACCTGGCGGGCGGAGCCGGCGGTGTCGGCCGCGACCTCGGCCCTGAGGCCGAGCTTGCGGATGATCTTGCGGCACTGGCCGAGCGCGTGGATATGGCTCTGGACCGTCTGGATCGTCGCCAGCGTCGCGCCCTTGCCTGCCATCAGGTGGAAGCGGATCGGCAGGAAGTGCTCGCCGACGATATGCAGCCCCGAACGCGGCAGGAGATGGTGGATATCGGCGACACGGCCGGCGATCGAGTTGTCGATCGGGATCATGCCGTAGCGCGCCTTGCCGTCGCTGACGGCGGAGAGCGCGTCCTCGAAGGTGGCGCAGGGCAGAAGCTCGCAGTCCGGAAAGACCTGGATGGCGGCCTGCGAGGAGAAGGCTCCGGGCTCACCCTGATAAGACACGACGACGGACATGGGACGACTTCAGGCTCCTCAAGAGCATTTTCGAACGAAGTGGGCACCGGTTCGCGTGAAGAAAATGCGGCAAGACAAGAATCTAGGGCAATTCCGCGGTTCAGGGAAACGCGGAATTGCCCTAGCTGGATTTCAGGATCGCGCGGGCGCGATCGAGATCGGGGGGGGTGTCGACGCCGCGCGGCACTTGGTCGATGACCATGGCGTCGATGCGCATGCCGTCCTCGAGCGCGCGAAGCTGCTCGAGGCTCTCGCGCAGCTCCAGCGGCGATTGCGGCAGGCCGACGAAACGGTCGAGCGCGGCGCGGCGATAGGCGTAGAGGCCGACATGGTGGTAGAGCGGCCCCTCGCCCGCCGGCGCCCTGGCGCGGGTGAAGTAGAGCGCGCGCAGATGGCCCGGAGCGATCTCGCTGCCGACGAGCTTGACGACGCTCGGCGCCGTCTTCTCCTCCTCCTCGGTGATCACGCCGGCGAGCGTCGCGATGTCCACGGCCGGATCGGCGAGCGGCTTCACCGCCGCGGCGATGGCCGAGGGCGCGAGCGTCGGGAAATCGCCCTGCACATTGACGATGATGTCGTAATGCCGCTGCGGATCGAGGATATCGGCGGCTTCCTTGATCCGGTCGGAGCCGGTCTGGTGGTGGGCGCCGGTCATCACCGCCTTGCCGCCGGCCGCCGCGATCGCCGCCGCGATCTCGGCTGAGTCCGTCGCCACGGCGACGTCGCCCGCCCCGGATTCGACGGCGCGGCGCCAGACATGCACGATCATCGGCTCGCCATGGATGTCGGCCAGCGGCTTGCCGGGCAGGCGCGTCGCCTGCATGCGGGCCGGGATCAGGATCAGCGGAAGGGCCATTTTCTGCAGCGTTCCCGGCTGGGCGCCGCCGCGGAAACCCGTGGCGGCAAAAAGTCTCAAACGGTGCGCGCTTATACGAGTTGCAATGAAGCGCGCAAAGCGGTTAAGCAACGGCGTAGGCTGGAGCCTTTCGAGACTCCGGCCAAGCGCTATCTCGTCTCCCGCGCCTTTCGCCGCGGAGGGCAGCAGGGTCGGACAGGATGAACATCGAAGCCAACAAGATCGCCGGCGCGGTTCTCTCCACGCTGCTCGTCGTGATGGGCCTCAACATGACGGCGGGCATCGTCTTCGCGCCGAAGAAGCCGGTGGTGCCGGGCTTCGATCTGCCGAGCGAGGAAGCGTCCGCCGGCGGCGGCACCGCCGCCGCGCCCGCCGCGGAGGAGCCGATCGCGGTGCGCCTCGCCAAGGCCGACGTCGCCAAGGGCGAGAAGGCCACCGCCGCCTGCAAGGCCTGCCACACCTTCGACAAGGGCGGGGCCAACAAGGTCGGCCCGCATCTCTTCGGCGTCTTCGGCCGCAACGAGGGCGCGGTCGACGGCTTCGGCTATTCGGCCGCGATGAAGGGCCGCACCGACAAGACCTGGGACGCCGACGCGCTCGACCACTTCCTGAAGAGCCCGAAGGCTTACGTGCCCGGCACCGCCATGGCCTTCGCCGGCATCGCCAAGCCCGAGACCCGCGCCGACGTCATCGCCTATCTGAACTCGCTGGCGGATTCGCCGCAGCCGCTGCCGAAGCCCTGACGACAGGCCGGCCACCGACGAATCGACGATCACAAAGCCGGGCCCTGCCCGGCTTTTTCTCATCGCGCCTTGCCTGCGCCTTGCGCATGCCCGCACAATCCGCATTACGGTCACCCGCCGCGCGGGCGAGACAGGACGGCGGCGAATCGGACGGAGACGCGAAACCATGCGCAGGCGCATCACACGCCGCGGATTTCTGGAAGCGGCAGGCACCGCCGCGGTCGCGGGCATCCTGCCCGGCCCGGCCGGAACGGGGCTGGCGCAGGAAAGGGAAGCGCACGGGCTCTCGACCTTCGGCGAGCTCGCCCTGCCCCCGGACTTCCCGCATTTTCCCTATGTGAACCCCAAGGCTCCCAAGGGCGGGAGCTTGACCGTCCAGATCAAGAGCCGCTCCGGCAACCAGGGCGCCGACAGCTTCGACACCCTGAACATCTTCGTGCTGCAGGGCAGCGGCGCCGCCGGGATGGACGCCTGCTTCGACAGCCTGATGTCCGGCTCGGGCGACGAGCCCGGCGCGCTCTACGGGCTCCTGGCGAAAAGCGTCGCGGCCTCGCCCGACAGGCTGAGCTATCGTTTCCGGCTGAGGCCCGAGGCCCGCTTCCATGACGGCTCGCGCGTCACCGCAGCCGACGTCGCCTTCTCGATGAACATCCTGAAGACGAAGGGCCATCCCTCCTATCGCATGATGCTGAGCGAGCTCGTCTCGTCCGTCGCCGAGGGCGAGGACATCGTCGTGGTGACGTTGTCGCCCCGGCGCAGCCGCGATCTGCACCTCGTCGTCGCGGGATTGCCGGTCTTCTCCGAAAAATTCTGGTCGACCCGCAATTTCGAGGCCTCGACGCTGGAGCCGCCGCTGGGCTCCGGCGCCTACAAGGTCGGCCGCTTCGAGCAGGGCCGCTTCATCGAATTCGAGCGCGTGCCCGATTATTGGGCGAAAGACCTGCCGGTGAATGTCGGCCTCAATAATTTCGACCGGGTGCGCTGGGAATATTTCCGCGACCGCCAGGTGGCGTTCGAGGCCTTCAAGAGCGGATCGATCACCTTCAACGAGGAGTTCACCTCGAAATTCTGGGCGACGGCCTATGACTTCCCCGCCGTGCATGAAGGCAAGGTCAGGAAGGAGACCTTCAAGCGCACCGCGCCGGTCGGCTCGCAGGGGTGGATCTTCAATCTCAGGCGGAAGAAATTCTCCGATCCGCGCATTCGCGAAGCGCTGGGGCTGGCTTTCGATTTCGAATGGACCAACCGCAACATCATGTTCGGCCTCTATAGCCGCATGACCTCCTATTTCGAGAATTCCGACTCCAAGGCGGCCGGGAAACCCTCGGAAGCGGAATTGGCCCTGCTCGAGCCGTTCCGGGGCAAGGTTCCCGACGAGGTCTTCGGCGAGCCCTGGCTGCCGCCCGTCTCGAACGGCTCCGGCAGCGACCGCAACCTGTTGCAGCGCGCCGACGAGATGCTGCGGGCCGCCGGCTGCAAGCGCGACGGCAGCAACCTGAAGCTGCCCGACGGCCAACCCTTCGAGATCGAGTTCCTCGACTCGCAAACCGTGCTCCAGCCTCATACGCAGCCGTTCCAGGCCAATCTCAAGCGGCTGGGCATCCGCGCCACCTCGCGCATCGTCGACGATTCGCAATATCAGCGCCGGGTCGACGATTTCGAGTTCGACGTGATCAGCCGCGCGCTCGGCGGCAGCGCGATCCCCAGCGACACCCTGCGCATCGTCTACGGCTCGGAGGCCGCGAAGACGCGCGGTTCGCTCAATGCCGGAGGCGTTTCGGACCCCGCCATCGATGCGATGATCCAGCGGATCGGCCAGGCGGACAGCTACGCCGAGGTGGTCGTCGCCGCGAAATGCCTCGACCGGCTTTTACGCGCCGGCCGCTACTGGATCCCGATGTGGTGGAACCCGGGCGAATGGATCGCCTATTGGGACATGTACGACCGGCCAGAGACCAAGCCGAAATACGGCTCCGGCGCGCCGGGGATCTGGTGGTACGACGCCGAGAAGGCCAAGCGGATCGGAAAGGCGTGAGCGGAGCATGCTGAGCTACATCGCCCGGCGCCTGGCGCTGATGGTGCCGACGCTGTTCGGCATCCTGCTGGTCTCCTTCGTCATCGTGCAGTTCGCGCCGGGCGGCCCGGTCGAGCGCGTGATCTCGCAGCTCCAGAACCCCAACAGCAGCGCGATGGACCGCGTCAGTGGCGGGCAGATGGGCGATGCCGGCGCGCAGGGCGACGCTTCGGCCTATCGCGGCGCGCAGGGGCTCGACCCCGCCTTCATCAAGGAGCTGGAAAAGCAGTTCGGCTTCGACAAGCCGGCGCATGAGCGCTTCCTGAAGATGCTCGGCGACTATGCCCGCTTCGATTTCGGCCGCAGCTATTTCCGCGACGCGCCGGTGCTCCAGCTGATCAGGGAGAAGCTGCCGGTCTCGATCACGCTCGGCCTGTGGATGACGCTGATCTCCTATGCGATCTCGATCCCGCTCGGCATCCGCAAGGCGATGAAGGAGGGCTCGCGCTTCGACACCTGGACGAGCGCCGTCGTCATCCTCGGCTACGCCATACCGAGCTTCCTGTTCGCGATCCTCCTGATCGTGCTCTTCGCCGGCGGCTCGTTCTGGCAGATCTTCCCGCTGCGCGGCCTGACCTCCGACAATTGGGCGCAGCTCAGCCTGATCGGCAAGGCCAGGGACTATCTCTGGCACATCACGCTGCCGGTCCTGGCGATGGCGCTCGGCGCCTTCGCCACCTCGACGCTTTTGACCAAGAACTCCTTCCTCGACGAGATCCGCAAGCAATACGTGCTGACCGCCCGGATGAAGGGCCTGAGCGAGCGGCGCGTGCTCTACGGCCATGTCTTCCGCAACGCGATGCTGATCGTCATCGCCGGCTTCCCCGGCGCCTTCGTCAACGCGCTCTTCGCCGGCTCGCTTTTGATCGAGACGATCTTCTCGCTCGACGGGCTGGGGCTTCTCTCCTTCGAGGCGATCGTCAACCGCGACTATCCGGTCGTCTTCGCCAATCTCTACATCTTCTCGCTGATCGGCCTCGTCGTGCACCTGATCACCGACCTGACCTATAGCTGGGTCGACCCCCGCATCGATTTCGAGAGCCGGGAGGCGTGAGCATGGCCGACACGCTAATCGACATCCCCCTCGCCCCGGCGCAGCCGCAGCAGGGCTGGCTGAAGCTCAAGCCGATCAACCGGCGCCGGCTCGACAACTTCAAGGCGAACCGGCGCGGCTGGTGGTCGCTCTGGCTGTTCCTGGCGCTGTTCCTCGTCTCGCTCTTCGCCGAGTTCATCGCCAACGACCGGCCGCTTCTCGTCCACTACAAGGGCGAGTGGCTCATTCCCGTCGCGGTGAACTATCCGGAGGAGAAGTTCGGCGGCTTCCTCGCCACCACCGATTACCGCGATCCCGTCATCGCCAACGAGATCGCGGCCAACGGCTTCGCGATCTGGCCGCCGATCCGCTACGGCTACAATACGCACAACCTCGACCTGCCTGTGCCCGCTCCCGCCCCGCCGACCTGGCTGCTCACGGACGAGCAATGCCGGCCGATCGCCGAGCGCACCGGCGGATCGACCTGCCGCGACCTCGAATGGAACTGGCTCGGCACCGACGACCAGGGCCGCGACGTCGTCGCGCGGCTGATCTACGGCTTCCGCATCTCGGTGCTGTTCGGGCTGATCCTGTGCGCCTTCTCCTCGGTGGTCGGCATCGCGGCCGGCGCCATCCAGGGCTATTTCGGCGGCTGGACCGACCTCGTCTTCCAGCGGCTGATCGAGATCTGGACCTCGATCCCGGCGCTCTACCTGCTGATCATCGTCGCGGCGATCATCACGCCGGGCTTCTTCGTGCTGCTCGGCATCCTCTTGCTGTTCTCCTGGGTGGCGCTGGTCGGCGTCGTGCGCGCCGAATTCCTCAGGGCGCGCAACTTCGAATATGTCCGCGCGGCCCGCGCGCTCGGCCTCTCCAACCGCACGATCATGATCCGCCACCTCCTGCCCAACGCCATGGTCGCGACGCTGACCTTCCTGCCCTTCATCCTGAACGGCTCGATCACGACGCTGACCTCGCTCGACTTCCTCGGCTTCGGCCTGCCGCCGGGCTCGCCGTCGCTCGGCGAATTGCTGGCGCAGGGCAAGTCGAACCTCCAGGCGCCCTGGCTGGGCTTGTCCGGCTTCATCGTGATCGCGCTGATGCTGTCGCTCTTGATCTTCATCGGCGAGGCGGTGCGCGACGCCTTCGACCCGCGAAAGACCTTCGCATGAGCGGCCCGCTTCTCTCCGTCGAGGACCTTTCCGTCGCCTTCCGCCAGGGCGGCAGCGAGACGCTCGCGGTCGACCATGTCTCGTTCTCGATCAATCGCGGCGAGACCTTGGCGCTCGTCGGGGAATCCGGCTCCGGCAAGTCGGTCTCGGCGCTGTCGATCCTCAAGCTCCTGAACTATCCGGCGGCGCGCCACCCCTCCGGCAAGGTGATCTTCGACGGGCAGGACCTGATCGCGGCCGACGAGGACGCGATGCGCAAGGTGCGCGGCAACGACATCACCATGGTCTTCCAGGAGCCGATGACCTCGCTCAACCCGCTGCACACGATCGAGCGGCAGATCGGCGAGATCCTCGAACTGCACAAGGGCCTCAGCGGCGAGAAGGCGCGCGCCCGCACGCTGGAACTGCTCGACCTCGTCGGCATCCGCGATGCGGCAAGCCGGCTCGACGCCTATCCGCACCAGCTCTCGGGCGGCCAGCGCCAGCGCGTGATGATCGCGATGGCGCTCGCCAACGAGCCCGAACTGCTCATCGCCGACGAGCCGACGACGGCGCTCGACGTCACCGTGCAGGCCCAGATCCTGAAGCTGCTCAAGGAGCTGCAAGGCCGGCTCGGCATGGCGATGCTGTTCATCACCCATGATCTCGGCATCGTGAGGCGCATCGCCGACCGGGTCTGCGTCATGCTGAAGGGCAGGATCGTCGAGCACGGCCCCGTGGCCGAGATCTTCGGCAACCCGCGCCACGACTACACCAGGCGCCTGCTCGCGGCCGAGCCGAAGGGTCGCCCCGCCCCCGTCCCGGCCGACGCGGCGACGCTGCTCGAGGCCGGCCCGGTCAAGGTCTGGTTCCCGATCAAGTCCGGCCTGCTGCGCCGCGTCAGCGGCCATGTGAAGGCGGTCGACGGCATCTCGGTCACGGTCCGCGAGGGCGAGACGCTGGGCGTCGTCGGCGAATCCGGCTCGGGCAAGACCACGCTCGGCCTAGCGATCCTCAGGCTGATCGCCTCGGAAGGGCCGGTCGTCTTCCTCGGCGATCGCATCGACGGGCTGTCGAGCAAGCAGCTCAGGCCGAAGCGCAAGGACCTCCAGGTCGTCTTCCAGGACCCTTACGGCTCGCTCTCGCCGCGCATGTCGGTGGCCGAGATCGTGGCGGAAGGGCTCGCCATCCAGAAGCCCGGCCTGAACGACCGGCAAAGCCGCGAGACCGTCGCCCAGGCGCTCGTCGATGTCGGGCTGGATCCTGCGGCGATGGACCGCTATCCGCACGAATTCTCGGGCGGCCAGCGCCAGCGCATCGCGATCGCGCGCGCCATGGCGCTCGACCCGCGCTTCGTCGTGCTCGACGAGCCGACCTCGGCGCTCGACATGTCGGTGCAGGCGCAGATCGTCGACTTGTTGCGCGGCCTGCAAACCAGGCGCAAGCTGGGCTATCTCTTCATCAGCCACGACCTCAAGGTCGTCCGGGCCCTGTCGCACCGGGTGGTGGTGATGCAGAACGGCAAGGTGGTCGAGGAAGGCCCGGCGGAGGCGATCTTCGCGAAGCCGCGCGAAGCCTATACACAGGCCCTGCTCGCCGCCGCGCTCAACCTCGAAACCGCCGGCTCCGCCGCGGTGAAGGATTGAAGCATGGCACGCGCCCTCCTGATCGTGCTGGATTCGGTCGGCTGCGGCGGCGCGGCCGATGCGGGCGCCTATGGCGATGCCGGCTCCGACACGCTCGGCCATATCGCGGAAGCCTGCGCCGACGGCCGGGGCGACCGCGCGGGCCTGCGCGGCGGGCCATTGCGGCTGCCGAACCTCGTCCGGCTCGGCCTCGCCCAGGCCTGCGAAGCCTCGACCGGGCGCCCGCTCGCCGGCATCGCCAAGCCGGCGAGCCCTGAGGGCCGCTGGGGCTATGGCGTCGAGGTGAGCCAGGGCAAGGATACGCCCTCGGGCCATTGGGAGATCGCCGGCTGCCCCGTCTCCTTCCAGCGCGGCTATTTCACCGCAACCGAGAACTCCTTCCCGCCGGAGCTCGTCGCCGGCATCGTCAAGCAAGGCGCCCTGCCCGGCATCCTCGGCAACCGGCATGCCCCGGGCACCGTGATCGTCGCGGAGCTCGGGGCCGAGCATATCCGGACAGGCAAGCCGATCTGCTACACCTCGGTCGATTCCGTGCTCCAGATCGCGGCGCATGAGGAGCATTTCGGGCTCGACCGGCTCTATGCCCTCTGCAAGACGGTGCGCGGGCTGGTCGATCCCCTGCATATCGGCCGCGTCATCGCGCGCCCTTTCATCGGCTCGGCCGAGGAAGGCTTCACCCGCACCGGCAACCGCAAGGACTTCGCCATACCGCCGCCGCAGGAGACCATCCTCGACCGGCTGACCGCGCAGGGCCGCGCAATCGTCACCATCGGCAAGATCGGCGACATCTTCGCCCACCGCTCGACCGGCACCGAGATCAAGCCCTTCGGCAATGCGGCGATGGTCGATGCGGCGCTGGAAGCCTGGGACGGCCTGCCCGACGGCGGCTTCTGCTTCGTCAACCTCGTCGATTTCGACACCGAGTTCGGCCACCGGCGCGACATCCCGGGCTATGCGGCGGCGCTCGAAGCCTTCGACCGCCGGCTGCCGCATCTCGAAGCCGCGCTTAAAGTCGGCGACATCGCCGTCATCACCGCCGATCACGGCAACGATCCGAGCTGGCCCGGCACCGACCATACGCGCGAGCATGTGCCGATCCTCGCCTTCGGGCCCGGCATCGGATCAGCGCCGCTCGGCCGGCGCGAAAGCTTCGCCGACATCGCGGCGAGCCTCGGCACTTTCCTCGGCATCGGGCCGGTCGGCCCCGGCCGCCCCTGGTAGGATCGGCCGGGACGCCCCGCATCTTCACCTGAACGCAGCAGGCTCCGGCGGGCCGGGGATGCATTTACCTTTCGTCAACAGGTGCAATTTACAACCTTAAGTTGCGCTCGTTCACTGAGGAACGGTCATGCTGCCCGCGCTGTCCCGCCTCTCCCGCAACCAGGACGGAATGACCGCCATCGAGTTCGCCTTCACCGCGCCGATCCTGCTGCTGCTCCTCGTCGGCATCATGGGATACGGCTACGTCCTGGGCGTCTACCACAGCATCCAGCAGATCGCCTCCGAAGCGGCGCGCTCGTCCATCGCGGGCCTGAACGACGGCGAACGCTCGCGGATCGCCCGCGATTTCATCACCGCCCATGCCGGCTCCTACGCCTTCATCGACCCGGCCAAGCTCAGGATCCGCACCAGCCAGACCGGCCCGCTGATGCTGGGCTTCGAGGTCGCGGTCGCCTACGACATGAGCGGCTCGGTCTATGACAGCCTGAGCCGGCTGGCCTCGCTTCCGCAACCTGTCATTGAGCGGCGGGCAATCATCCAGCGCGGCGAAAACTAGCTCCGCAGCCGCTGCTTGATCCGCCGGGTCAGGGCATCGCGGACGTCGCGATAGGCGTCGAGCTTCTGCTCGCGCGAGCCCTGGAACGCCGTGGGATCGGCGGTCGGCCAGTATTCCACCGCGGCGGCATGGGTGCGTGTCAGCTCCAGCGCCTTGTGGTGGGCTTCCGGCGAGAGCGTGACGATCAGATCGAAATTGAGCCCCTCCCACTCCTCCAGTTCCTCGATCGATTTCGGCTTGTGGCGGCTGAGATCGATGCCGATCTCGTCGAGCACCGTCAGCACGAAGCCGTCGGCCTCGCCTTTTCGCGCTCCGGCCGACTGGACATAGATCGACTTGCCGAAGAAGTGCTTGGCCAGCGCCTCCGCCATCGGCGAGCGCACGGCGTTCATCGCGCACATGAACAGCACGCTCTGGACCTTGCTCGCGGGCTCCAAGCGCGTCAGCCCTTCCAGTGCAGCGCGTAGATCAGCGTGAAGAGGCGGCGCGCCGTATCGAAATCGACCTCGACCTTGTTGGCCAGCCGCTCCGCCAGGATGCCGGCGGCCTCGTCGTGCAGGCCGCGCCGGCCCATGTCGATCGCCTCGATCTGCGCCGCGGTCGCGGTGCGGATCGCCGCGTAGTAGCTGTCGCAGACGAGCTCGTAATCCTTGATGATGCGCCGGAACGGGCTGAGCGAGAGATGATGCGTGACGACAGGCGCCCCATCGGCCTCCCGGATCTCGAAGACGAGACGCCGCTCGACCATGGCGAGATGGATGCAATAGGGGCCGCCGTCGTGCTCGGGCACGACGAAGCTGTTGCGCTCGATCAGATCGTAGATGGCGACGGCGCGCTCGTGCTCCTGATCGGGCGCCCCCCGGCCGAGGGAATTCTCGTCGAGGGTCAGGCCGACCAGGCGCTGCTTGGTGGGCATCGAGGCGTCGGACATCGCTCCTCCGGCCATGGCGCCGCGATATGCGGCGCTCAGTTGAGCCTGATCGTCACGGATCGCGCGTGCGCCTGCAAGCCCTCCGCTTGCGCCAATCGCGTGGCGGCGGGGGCGAGCGCGCGCAGGCCCTCCGGCCCGCATCTCAAGAGCGAGGTGCGCTTCATGAAGTCGCCGACGCCGAGCCCGGAGGAGAAACGGGCGGAGCGGGCGGTGGGCAGGACGTGGTTCGGCCCGCCGACATAGTCGCCGATCGCCTCGGGCGTATGACCTCCGAGGAAGATCGCGCCGGCATTGCGGATGAGCCCGGCCAGGCGCTGCGGATCGACGGTCATGATCTCGAGATGCTCGGGCGCGAGGCGGTCGACCAGCGGCACGGCGGCTTCGAGATCGGCGACGATGAGGATCGCGCCGAAATCGCGCCAGCTTTGGCCGGCGATCTCGGCCCGCGGCAGCGTCGCGAGCTGGGCCGCCACCGCCTTCTCGACCTCGGCCGCGAGCGTGGCATCGTCGGTCATCAGGATCGCCTGGGCCGAGGCGTCGTGCTCGGCCTGCGCCAGGAGGTCGGCGGCGATCCAGTCGGGGTTGGCGCTGCGGTCGGCGATCACCAGCACCTCGGAGGGGCCGGCGATCATGTCGATGCCGACCCGGCCGAAGACGCGGCGCTTGGCGGCGGCGACATAGGCATTGCCCGGGCCGACGATCTTGGCGACCGGCGCGATCGTCGCCGTACCGTAGGCCAGCGCAGCGACGGCCTGCGCGCCACCGATGCGGTAGACCTCGTCGACGCCGGCAAGGCGGGCGGCGGCGAGCACGAGCGGGTTGGTCTCGCCGCGCGGCGTCGGCGCGACCATGACGATGCGCGGCACGCCGGCGACCTTCGCCGGAATGGCGTTCATCAGCACCGAGGAGGGATAGCTCGCCGTCCCGCCCGGCACATAGAGACCGACCGCCTCGATCGCCCCCCAGCGCCAGCCGCTGCCGACGCCGGCCGCATCCTCGACCCAGGAATCGGCCGGCTTCTGGCGGCGGTGATAGGTCTCGATGCGCGCGCGCGCGGTTTCCAGCGCCGCCAGGAGCTCGGGCGAGCAGGCGGCGACGGCAGCGTCGATCTCGGCCTCCGGGACGCGCAGGGTTGCGGGCGTCAGGTCGAGGGCGTCGAAGCGGGCGGTATAGGCGATCAGCGCCGCATCGCCCCTCTCGCGGACATCGGCGATGATCTCGGCCACGACGCGGTCGACCTCCTCGGAGACCTCGCGCTTGGCGGAAAGCAGCGCCGAAAAGCCGTCGGCGAAGCCGGCATCCCTGTCGTCGAGCCTGATCGGCATGGGGGTCCTCGGAGTATCGTCGGGAAAGGACGGCTCAGGCGCCGTCGGGATGGCCGGGCGTCGCCGCCGCTTCCCAGACCGGGCCGAGATCCTTCATCTGCGCCTCGACGCATTCGACCGAAAGGCGGATCGCCGCGCCTTCCGAGAAATGCAGCGTCACGTCCCCGGCCGGCTCCTCGCTCAGATCGAAGGTGATGGCGAGCAGGTTGAGGACCTTGTCGGGATCGTTCTTGTCGAGTCTCGCGCTGCGCACCGCCCGGACGCGGTCGAAATGCAGCGCCGTCAGGCGGCGCCGGCACTCGCCATGCTGCGCGCCCTCCCAGTCGAAGCGGCGCAGCGCCAGCGCGAAGCGCTGCTCGCGCGGCAGATAGACGAGATCGGCCGCCTTCAGCACCGCATCCTGAAGATGGGCCGAGACGATCGCGAGATCGTCGGCATCGAGCGCGAGGAGCTTCAGCGGATCGGCGGCAGCGTCTGGCATGGTCTTGTTCTGCCGACCCGCCTTGAGAAAATCAACCGCTGATGCGCTCCACCATGGCGCCGCAGCGGGTGAGCTTGGCTTCCAGCGCCTCGAAACCGCGATCGAGATGGTAGACGCGGTTGATGGTGGTGTCGCCCTCGGCGGCGAGGCCTCCGATGACCAGCGAGACCGAGGCGCGCAGGTCCGTCGCCATCACCGGCGCGCCGGTCAGCTTCTCGACGCCCTCGACATGGGCGACGTCGCCGTCGAGCCGGATCTTCGCGCCGAGCCGGACGAGCTCCTGCACATGCATGAAGCGGTTCTCGAAGATGGTCTCGCGGATGCGCGAGGTGCCCTTCGCCTTGGTCATCAGCGCCATGAACTGCGCCTGGAGATCGGTCGGGAAGCCGGGGAAGGGGTCGGTGTCGACATCGACCGCCTCGATCCCATGGCCGTTGCGGCGCACGCGGATGCCCTCGTTCGTCGCGTCGATCTCGACGCCGGCCTTGCCCAGCGCGTCGAGCGCCGCCTGCAGCAGCTCGGGCCGGGCGCCTTCCAGGACGACGTCGCCGCCGGTCATCGCGACCGCCATCGCATAGGTGCCGGCCTCGATCCGGTCGGGCAGCACGGCGTGATGCGCGCCGCCCAGCCGCGCGACGCCCGTGACGACGATGCGCGAGGTGCCGGCCCCCTCGATCCTGGCGCCCATCTTGACGAGGCAGGCGGCGAGGTCGGTGACCTCCGGCTCGCGCGCCGCGTTCTCGATCACCGTTGTGCCGCGGGCGAGCACCGCGGCCATCAGCGCGGTATGGGTGCCGCCGACGGTAACCTTCGGGAAGACGATCTCGCCGCCCTGCAGGCCCTTGGGCGCCCGCGCCAGCGCATAGCCGTTCTCGATCACGATCTCGGCGCCGAGCTTCTCCAGCGCCATCAGCAGGAGGTCGACCGGGCGCGTGCCGATGGCGCAGCCGCCCGGCAGCGAGACCTTGGCCTCGCCCATCCGGGCGAGGATCGGCGCGATCACCCAGAAGCTCGCCCGCATGGTCGAGACGAGCTCGTAGGGCGCGCAGGTATCGACGATCTGGCGCGCGGTCAGCGCGATGGTCTGGCCGGTCTCGGCCGACTGGCCGATGCGCTTGCCGGCGACGGTGCGGTCGACGCCCTGGTTGGAGAGGATGCGCGAGAGCGCGGTCACGTCCGAGAGCCGCGGCACATTGGTCAGCGTCAGCGTCTCGTCCGTCAGCAGGCTCGCGATCATCAGCGGCAGGGCGGCGTTCTTCGCGCCGGAAATCGGAATGGCGCCATGAAGGCGCTGGCCGCCGGTAATGCGGATCTTGTCCATCGTCGGGTCCTGCTCGGCCGGCCGGGCAAGGCCGCCGCATGGGAATTGAGGAAATTCAGGTCCGGGAAGATTCGGCCTGAGCGGGCGCGGCCGGCTCACGCGTTTGCGCTTCCTGCGAGCGACGGGCGCGAGCCTGGGCCTTGCGGCGCTTCAGGTTCTCGCGAAGCGCCGCGGCAAGGCGCGCCTGCTTCTCGTCCTCGGCTGTCTGGCGGGTCACGGCATCAGCTCGACATCGGTGTTGTACGCGGGAACACGGCGAATTCGCGGCGGTATCGTTAGAGCATCGGACCGGAAAGGGGAATCCGCTTTTCGGACAAATCCGATGCCCGCACAAGGCGCCGGATCGCCGCTTCGCGCCCGATGGCGCGGCGCCGACCTTGCCGACCTGACGCTTGGTAAACCAAAAACCTTAATTATATTAACCATTTCCAGCTTGTTTCGTTTACAATTTGTTAAGCTCGCTTAGGCTGTCGGCATCGGGGGTTTCTCGGGGGTTGAGTGGAGAGCGCCATGTTGCAGTTCTCGAAGATTGAAGAAGGAAGCTTCGCGCCGACCTCGCTCGAGCACTGCGAGGTGGTCGAGGCGATCCGCGACAAGGCGGGATTCCTGCCGGAGGTCGAGCTCGCCTATGAGCCCGAGATCCGGACGCTGTGGGTCACGATCCGGCCGGAGCTGAAGCCCGTCTTCACGCTGCAGCTGCTCGACAGCCTGGTGAAGATCCAGAGCACGATCGTCGCGCTGTGGGGCGCGCGCGACCGCTACCAGCGCGCCCCGGTGCGCTTCCTCGCCTTCCGCGGCTCAGGCCCCTTCTTCACGCTGGGCGGCGATCTCGACTTCTATCTCGACTGCCTGGCCAAGAACGACCGGGCCGCGCTCACCGAATATGCCAGGCTCTCGGCGGAGGGGGCGATCTGGAACGCCGGCGGCCTCGACGGCCTCGTCATCACGCTCGCGACGATCCATGCCAAGGCGATCGGCGGCGGCATCGACGCGCCGCGCTCCTGCAACGTCATGATCGCCGAGGAGCAGGCTTCGTTCGTCTATCCGGAGATCAAGTTCAACCACTTCCCGATCACGGCGGTGGCGATCCTGTCGCGGCGCATGGGCCAGCGCGCCGCCGAACGGATGCTGCTCTCGGGCGAGGAGATGAGCGCAGAGGCGTTCATGGCGGCCGGGGGCCTGGAGGCAGTGGTGCCGGCTGGCACGGGAGAAAGCTGGATCCGCAAGTACTGCACGGAGGCGCTGCCGATCCACGCGGCCAAGACCGCCCTCTTCGCGGCCTTCAACCGCCGCTCCGGCGATCTGCGCGAGGAGCTCAGCCATCTCGGCCAGATCTGGACGGATTGCATGCTGCGCCTCAGCCCGAGCGCGATCTCGAAGCTGCAGCGCATCGCGCAGACGCAGGACCGGATGCTGGCACGCGTCTATCAGCGCCACCCCGCCCCGGCCTGAGCGGCGGGAGGCGATTATGGGAAGCCATACGAAGCATTTACCTCTGCTCTCGTACAAAGCACCGGCATGATGCGCAGAATCCGGACCTCGCGCATCGCCCCGCGTACGGCGGCAAAGGCAAAGAGCGGATGGCAGTTGCGCTGAAGCGGTTCATGGCGGCGGGCGGCCGCAGGCAGGGTGGGGAGGTCGACCTGACCGGCTACACGCTGCTGGTCGGCTCGCTGTTCTCCTCGCCGGCCTCGATCGTTCCCGGCTGCATCGCCGGTATCCTGACACCGTTCCTGTGCTGGGTTTCCACCGGCATGGGCATCTTCATGAGCCTCACGGTGCTGGTGACGCTGATCGTCGTCCTGCGCATCATGACCGTGATCACCTATCGCCGGCGCAACCACGCCGATGACGACTATGCGCAGACCCGCCGCTGGGACCGCGACTATTTCCTCGGCGCCACGGCGTTCAGCGCCGCGCTGGGCTACAACTGCTATGTCGCGCTGGCCCACACCGACGACCCTGCCGCGCACATCACCTCGGTCGCCTCGACCATCGCGCTGGCCTCGGGCTATGTCGCGCGCAATGCCGGCCGCCCGAAATTCGTCGCGGTGCAGCTCTTGACCTTCTGTATCCCGATGGCGTTCGGGCTGATCGAGGCCCACAACCCCTATTACAACTACATCGGCTACTTCGCCATTCTCTATGTCGCGGCCAATATCGCGATCACCAACTCGCTGCATCGCAACCTGCTGGCGCTGAGCGACGCCAACAAGCAGTCGAAGGCGCTCGCCTCCGCCCTGCATTCGCAGAACCTGACGCTGGACGCCGCCCTCAACACGATGATCGGCGGGCTGGCGATGTTCGACCGCAACCTCAAGCTGGCGGTCAGCAATGCGCCCCACGGCACCCTCTACGGTCTGCCGGAAACGCTGACGCTCCCCGGCACGCCGCTGACGGCGATCGCGCGTTTCCTGATCGAGCGCCAGGTGATCGCCCAGGACCAGCTCGGCGACCTGCGCGCGGCACTGACCGACGTCCAGGCGACCCAGCAGGCCGTGAGCCGGGAGCTCGCGACGCGCAACGGGCACGTGCTGGTCGTCACCTTCGCGCCCGCCGCCGAGGGCGGCATCCTGATGCTCACCGAGGACGCCACCGAGCGCAAGGCGGCGGAGGCCCGCATCGAGCAGATGGCGCGGTTCGACGAATTGACCGGGCTTGCGAACCGCTTCGAATACAACACGCAGATCGCCGACGCCTTCGCCAGGCACGCGCGCACGGGTGAGGGCTTCGCGCTGCTCTATCTCGACCTCGACGGCTTCAAGCAGGTCAACGACAGCCTCGGCCACGATGTCGGCGACCATGTGCTGAAGGAAACCGCCAGCCGCCTGCGCCGGGCGAGCCGCGGCGACGACACGCTCGCCCGCTTCGGCGGCGACGAGTTCCTGCTGATCCTGCCGGCTTGCGATCATTCCGCCGTCACCGCGATCGCCCAGCGCATGATCGACGTCATGGCGCGCGTCTTCGACGTCGACGGCAAGACCGTCTATGTGACGGCGAGCGTCGGCATCGCGATGGCGCCGCTGGACGGCGAAAACCCGGCCGACCTGCTGCGCCATGCCGATACGGCGCTGTACAAGGCCAAGGCCGCCGGCCGGAACACGCTGATGTTCTTCAACCCGTCCATGGCCGAGGAGATGCTGGAGCGGCACGAGATCGAGAACGACCTGCGCCAAGCCTACGGCAAGGGCGAGCTCGAGCTCCACTACCAGCCGATCGTCGATCTGAAGACCCAGAAGATCGTCTCGCGCGAGGCGCTGATGCGCTGGCGCCATCCCACCCGCGGCCTGGTGCCGCCGGGCGTCTTCATCCCGATCGCCGAGAAATCCGGCCTGATCGCCGGCATGGGCGACTGGGCGATCCGCCAGGCCTGCCGGGACGCCGCCGGCTGGGAGCCGGGCATCGGCGTCTCGGTCAACGTCTCGCCGCTGCAGTTCCGCGAGCCGCGCCGGCTGATCGAGACGGTCAAGGGGGCCCTGCTCGCCGCGCATCTCGAGCCCCGGCGGCTGATGCTCGAGGTCACCGAATCGCTCCTGATCGAGGACGACAAGCTGGCGCTGTCGGTGCTCGACGAGCTGCGCGCGCTTGGCGTGACCTTCGCGCTCGACGATTTCGGCACCGGCTATTCCTCGCTCGCCTATCTCTCGACCTACCCCTTCGCGCAGGTGAAGATCGACCAGAGTTTTGCGCGCAAGGTCCATACCAGCGAGGCTTCCAAGGCCGTGATCGAGGCGGTCTGCCAGCTCGGGCTGCGGCTCCAGGTCAATGTCGTGGTCGAGGGCATCGAGACCGATCAGCAGCGCATCGCCGTCCAGTTCCTCGGCGCCCATCGCGCCCAGGGCTTCCTGTTCGGCCGCCCCGAGCCGCTCGCCAGCATCGAGGCCAGGAGCCAGAAGCGCGGCGTGGCCTGAGCGGGCCGGCGCCGCAAGCGACGGGAGCGACGGGAAATCCGGTGAGTGACGGCATGGCCGAGGCGGCGAAACCAGCCGCGCTGACACCCGATATCTGCATCATCGGCGCGGGCCGAGACGGCATCGCCCTGGCGATCGCCGCCTCGGCCTTCGGCGTCCCCGTCGTCCTGGTCGAGCGGGGCACGATCGGCGGCAGCCCGGGGCCGCTGGCGGCGCGCGCCCTCGTCGCGGCCGCGGCTGGGGCCGGGCCGGACCCGGTCCGGATCCACGACCATATCCAGCGCGCGCTCGCCACCGAGCGGGCCAACCACACGGCCGAGCGCCTGACGGCCCTGGGCATCCGCATCGTCCGGGGGCAGGCCCGCTTCACCAGCCGCAGCACGGTCACCGTCGAGAGGCTTCAGATCAAGGCGCGCCGCTTCGTGATCGCCACCGGCGCACGCCCCGCCCCGCTCGCGATACCGGGGCTCGACACGCTGCCCGTCCTCGACGAGGCCGCCCTCGCCGGCCTGACACGGCTGCCCGAGCGGCCGATCGTCCTCGGCGGCGGCGGCACGGGCGCCGCCCTGGCGCAGGCGCTCAACCGGTTCGGCTGCGCTACGACGCTGATCGCTCCGGAGGGGCTGCTGCCGGATCACGACGCGGAGGCCGTGGCGCTCCTGCGGCGCCGGCTCACGCGCGAGGGGCTCGATATCCACGAAGGCCGCGCGCCGCTGCGGGCCGAGCGCAGCCGCTCCGGGTTGCGCCTCGTCCTCGCCGGGCCTGCGGGCGAAGCGACGGTCGAGGGCTCGCATCTTCTCGCCTGCGGCCCGCTTCAGCCCGCGATCGGCGGGCTTGACCTCGATCTCGGCGGGATCCGCCATGATGCCTCCGGCGTGAGCGTCGACAAGGGCCTGCGGACGAGCAATCGCCGCGTCCATGCGCTCGGAGCCTGCGCGGGCGGGGCGGCGGCGGCGGCGCCCGCCCGGGCGGGCGACGATCATGTCGGGCTCCTGCTGCGCACGCTCCTGTTCCGCCAGCCGGTCCGGATCGACCCGGTAAGCGAACCCCGCATCGTCTGGAGCAGGCCCGAGATCGCCGCGATCGGGCTGACGGAGGAAGAGGCCCGCGCCCGGGCCGGGACGATCCGGGTGCTGCGCTGGCCGTTTTCGGAGAATGCGGCCGCGCAGGCTTCTGGCGAGACCGAGGGCTTCGTCAAGGCGATCACCGACCGCAAGGGCCGCATCCTCGGCGCCGTCATCGTTGGCGACGAGGCCGGCGAGCTGATCGCGCCGTGGTGCGTCGCGATGCGGGCAGGCCTCGGCATCGGCGCGGTCGCCGGCCTGCCGCTGCCCGCGATGGGCCGCAGCGACGCCTCGCGGAGCGCCGCGCTTTCCTTCCACGCGCCGCTGACGACGCGGCCGGCCTTGCGCCGCCTGATCGGCTTCCTGCGGCGCTTCGGCTAGGCACGGCTGACGCTCGCCACACCCTCGTCATTCCGGGGCTTCGCATCAGCGAAGAACCCGGAACCCACGACCGGGTGAGCGAGCAGCCCGCAACGCGGCATCGGATGCCTCACCCGGTCGTGGGCTCCGGGTTCGCGCCTGAAGGCGCGCCCCGGAATGACGAGGGGCAGCGCTGATCAGGAACGATCCTAACTCGTTATTCCACCGCATTTTCCCGATGCGCATCGGTCTCTACTTCCCGCGAAAATGCTTTAGGATCACAGGCGATGCATCCGCCCAAGCAAGCCCTGTCGATCAACCGGCCGCGCCTCGGCCTTTCGGCCAAGCTCCTGTTCGTCACCGTGCTTTTCGTCATGCTGGCGGAGGTGCTGATCTATCTGCCCTCCATCGCGAATTTCCGGCGCAACTGGCTGCATGACCGGATCGCCGCCGCGCAGGTCGCGGCGCTGGTGCTGGAAGGTGCGCCGGAGGACGGCCTGCCCGAAGGCAGCGAGAATCGCCTGCTGATGGGGGTGGGAGCCCGCGCCATCGCGGCGCGCGTCGGCGGCGCGCGGCGCTTGCTCAGCCTCGATTCGATGCCGCCGCCGGAGGTCTCGCGCTCGGTCGACCTGCGCAGCCTCGGCTGGATCGGCGCGATCGAGGAAGCGCTCGCCGTGCTCGTCGCGCCAGCGACCATGCCGATCCGCGTCGTCGGCGAGGCGGTCGGCGGCGCCGATTTCGTCGAGATCGTCATCGACGAGGCGCCGCTGCGCCAGGCGATGCTGACATTCTCCGGAAACCTGCTGCTGATCTCGCTCTTGATGACCGGGCTGACGGCGCTTGCCGTCTATATCGCGCTCAACGCGTTGATCGTCTGGCCGATCCGGCGTCTGGCTGCGAACGTCACGGCGTTCGAGGCGGAGCCCGAAAATCCGCGGCGGATCATCGAGCCCTCGCTCAGCGCCGACGAGATCGGCGAGGCCGAGCGCGCGCTCGCCCGCATGCAGGCGACGCTCGCCGACGAGTTGCGCACCAAGAAGCACCTCGCCGAGCTCGGCCTCGCCGTCTCGAAGATCAACCACGATCTGCGCAACATGCTGGCGGCGGCGCAGCTCATGTCCGACCAGCTCATCGAGACCCGCGACGCCAAGATCCGCCGCTTCGCGCCGCGCCTGATCGCGACGCTGGGGCGCGCCATCGCTTTCTGCGAGGCCACCCTCGCCTATGGCCGCGCCGCCGAGGCGACGCCTTCCCTCCGCGACGTGCCGCTGCGCCTCCTCGTCGCCGAGCAGGCGGAGATGCTCGGCCTCGGCGAGGGCAAGAAGCCGCGCTTCGAGAACCGGGTCCCCGCCGAACTGGTGCTCCCTTGCGACCCCGACCAGATGGCCCGCGTTCTGACGAACCTGATGCGCAACGCGATCCAGGCGCTGACGCGGGCCGGCGCGGAAGCCGGCAGCGAGCCGGTGCTGACGGTGACGGCGGGGATCGAGAACGGCTCGGTCGCGCTGCGCGTCATCGACAACGGGCCGGGCGTGCCCGAGCGGGCGCGGGCCAATCTGTTCCAGGCCTTTCGCGGCTCGGTGACGCCGGGCGGGACCGGGCTTGGCCTTGCGGTCGCAGCCGAGCTCGTCCGGCTCCATGGCGGCGCGATCGCGCTCGAACCCTCCGCCACCGGCGCGGTCTTTTCGGTGACGCTGCCGGCGCGGCGCGCCACGGGCATTGACCGCACCCCGTCTTCCGTCATTGCGAGCGCAGCGAAGCAATGACAACGGATAACGCGGCGCGCCGGCGCACCTACTGGCTCGCCCAGATCACCCGCGCCATGAAGGCGATCTCGGCGAGGTTCAGCACGCGGTCGGGATGCTCCGGGTTGAGCGAGGCGAGTTCGACCGTCCGCGCGGTCTGGCGCCTGAGCTGCTTGGCCAGCACCTCGCCCTCCACCGTCTTGACCACGACGCGGTCACCGCGCCTGACCGTCGCGGTCGGCGAGACGATGATGGTGTCGCCGTCACGATAGAGCGGCAGCATCGAATCGCCGGAGATCTCGAGCGCATAGGCCTTCTCCTCGGCGACGCCGGGAAAGGCGACCTCCTCCCAGCCCGTGCCGACCGGAAAGCCGCCATCGTCGAAGAAGCCGCCCGAGCCGGCCTGGGCGAAGCCGATCAGCGGGATGGTACGCGCCGGGGCCTGCTCGCGGCGCAGGACCACGCTCATGAACTCGTCGAAGGAGGCGCCGGTCGCCGCCAGGATCTTGGCGATCGACTCCGTCGAGGGCCAGCGCTCGCGCCCGTCGGGGGCGACGCGCTTGGAGCGGTTGAAGGTCGTGGCGTCGAGCCCGGCCTTGCGCGCCAGCCCCGAGGCGGTGAACCCGTAACGCTGGGCGAGCGCATCGATCGCCCCCCAGATCTGGTCATGTGACAGCATCGCTGAGGCCTCGCTTGGCTCTTGCCGTTCGGCGGGGATTAGCGATAGGAAATATCCCCTATTAAATAAGATTTCAATCCGAATCTCGCCGCGATTCAGCAATGGCTTGCGGAATCCTCCTGCCAGCGTTTAAGCCGGTGCCGGACATCTGCGCGAGGCTTCCGTTGCCCCTGATCTACAAGATATGCCCCGCCCCGCTCTGGCGCGAGGCGGAAGCCCGGGGCCGCTTCGACGGCGCCCCGGTCGACCTCGCCGACGGCTACATCCATTTCTCCACCGCCGCCCAGCTTGCCGAGACCGCGGCGAAGCATTTCGCCGGCCAGGACGGGCTCCTCGTCGTCGCCGTGGAGGCGGAGCGCCTGGGCCCAGCGCTCCGCTACGAGCCCTCGCGCGGTGGCGCCCTGTTCCCGCATCTCTACGCCGCGCTCGACCCGCAGGCGGCACGCTGGATCGCGCCCCTGCCGCGCAAGGCCGATGGCAGCCACGCCGTCGCGGAGGCGCTGGCATGATCGGCACCCTGTTCGGTCTCGCCCGGCCGCTGATCCATCGCATGGACGCGGAGACGGCGCATCGCCTGACGGTCGCGGCGCTCGCCGCCGCACCCGCGCTGAAGCCCGGCGCCGACGACCCGGTGCTCGCGACCGAGGCGTTCGGGCTCACCTTCCCCAACCCGGTCGGGCTCGCGGCCGGCTTCGACAAGCATGCGCAGGCGGTCGACGGCGCGCTGGGGCTGGGCTTCGGCTTCGTCGAGGTCGGCGGCGTCACCCCGCTGCCGCAGCCCGGAAATGCGCGCCCGCGCGTCTTCCGGCTGACCGAGGACGAGGCCGTGATCAACCGCTACGGCCTCAACAGCGAGGGCATGGAGGCCGTGGCGAGGCGGCTCGAAGCCAGGCAGGGCCGCGGCGGCATCGTCGGCGTCAATCTCGGCGCCAACAAGGACTCCGCCGATCGCGCCGCCGATTACGCGGTGCTGGCGCGCCGCCTCGCGCCCCTCGCCGATTTCCTGACGATCAACGTCTCCTCGCCGAACACGCCGGGCCTGCGCGACCTCCAGGCCGAGGCAGCGCTCGACGACCTCGTGGCGCGCACGCTCGCCGCGCGCGACGAGTCCGCGGACAAGCGCACGCCCGTCCTCGTCAAGATCGCGCCGGACCTGACCATGCCGGAGCTCGACGGCATGATCGCGGTGGCGCGCCGGCGCGGCATCGACGGACTGATCGTCTCCAACACCACGGTCACGCGCCCGGAAAGCCTCAAGAGCGCCCACAAGGCCGAGACCGGCGGACTCTCCGGCAAGCCGCTCTTCACCGCCTCGACCCGCATCCTGGCCGAAGCCTTCCTGCGCGTCGAAGGGCAGTTCCCGCTGATCGGCGTCGGCGGCGTCGATTCGGCCGAGACGGCCTTCGCCAAGATCCGCGCCGGCGCGACGCTGGTGCAGTTCTACTCGGCGATGGTGTTCAAGGGGCCGGGCCTGGCGAAGGAGATCAAGGCCGGGCTCGCCAGGCGGGCGCGCCGCGCCGGTCTGACGCGGCTCACCGCCCTGATCGGGCGCGACGCCGCGGGGATCGCCCGCGGCGAGGGGCTGTAAGGTTTATTTACGCGCCGCGAAGAGCCGCATCAGCAGCCAGAGCGGCACGACGATCACGGCGCCGGCGACGAGCCATTGCCCAACCTCGCGCACGGCGTCGAAGCCGAGCCCGGTGATCGAGCGGATGAAACGCGCCGCCGCCTCGTAGAGGTTCTGCGGCGAGAGGCCGAGGAAGGCCATCGCCGCGCCGACGAGCAGCGAGATGAAGACGAGACGGACGAGGACGCTGAGCGGCGAGCCGCCGAGAAACCGTTCCATGGAAGCAATCGTCATCCTGTTGCGCCCCATGTGGCTCGGGGCGCTTCCGCGCTGTCTTAACCTGAAACCCGCCGCGCTTGAACCGGGGCTGAACGCGGCTCAGCCCGTGGCCGACGCGCCCGCCGTGGCCCAGGCGGTGCCGGCGATCTTCGAGGCGGCGATCACGGCTTGCGTACGGCTGTCGACGTCGAGCTTGGTCAGGATCGCCGAGACATGGGCCTTCACCGTCGCCTCGGAGACGCCGAGCTCATAGGCGATCTGCTTGTTGAGCAGCCCCTCCGACAGCATCATCAGCACCCTGACCTGCTGGGGCGTCAGCGTCGAGAGGCGGCGCACCATGTCGGCGACCTCGGCATCCACGGGTGCGGACAGATCGACGCCGGGCGGGGTCCAGACGCCGCCGTCGAGCACGGCGCGGATCGCCTCGCCCATCTGGGCGAGATCGGCGGTCTTGGGCAGGAAGCCGAGCGCGCCGAACTCGATGCAGCGGCGAATCACCGCCGGATCGTCATTGGCCGAGACGACGATGACCGGGATCTCCGGATGGTCGGCCCGCAGGAAGAGCAGGCCCGAAAAACCCTGCACGCCCGGCATGGTCAGGTCGAGCAGGACGAGATCGGCGTCGCCGCCGCCGGCCAGCGCCTCGGTCAGGGCCTCCAACGAGCCGACCTCGCTGACCTCGGCCCCGCCGATGGCGTACGAGACGGCCTGGCGCAAGGCGCCGCGAAACAGCGGATGGTCGTCCGCGATGACGATTCGCGTCGAAGGCTGCCTGGTCATCGCCATCCCTCCCCTTATGCAACTTTTATTTTGCCCCAGACGGGGAGCCGATCACAAGCATAGCCAACGCAGAGCCGCAACCCGCTACGGATCAACCGGCGGCCGGCAGCATCGCCTCCAACACCTCGATATGGTCGGCCTCGCGCGGCGGCTTGTCCCAGCGGATGCGGCTGATCCGGGGAAAACGCATGGCGAGACCGGATTTATGCCGGGTCGAGCGCTGCAGGCCCTCGAAGGCGACCTCGAAGACGAGGCCGGCCCCCGCCTCGTGGACGACCTCGCGCACCGGGCCGAAGCGGTTCACCGTGTTCTTGCGGACATAGCGGTCGAGTACGACGAGTTCCTCGTCGGTGAAGCCGAAATAGGCCTTGCCGACCGGAACCAGCTCCTCTCCGCCCGCCTCGCCCGCGCGCCAGACGCCGAAAGTGTAGTCCGAATAGAAGGAGGAACGCTTGCCGTGCCCGCGCTGGGCATACATCAGCACGCAGTCGACGAGGCGGGCGTCGCGCTTCCATTTCCACCAATGGCCCTTGGGGCGGCCGGGCAGATAGGGCGAATCGCGGCGCTTGATCATGCAGCCCTCGACGGCCTCCGCATCGGCGCCCGCCCCGGCCGAGGCGGGGTCGGCGCGAGCCGCCCTCAGCTCGTCCCAGGAGCCGAAGGGGATCAGCGGCGACAGGTCGAAGCGGATGCCGGCGAGGCGCGAAAGGAAAGCCTCAAGCCGCGCGCGCCGCGCCGCGAAGGGCAGGTGCCGGATGTCCTCCTGCCCATCGACGAGAAGGTCGTAGACGCGGATATGGGCCGGAAATTCGCCGAGCATCCTCGCGGTGACGCTCTTGCGGTTGAGGCGCTGCTGCAGCGTGTTGAAGCTCTGCACGGCGCTCTCGCGCATCACCAGCAATTCGCCGTCGAGCGCCCCGTCCTCGGTCAACGCCTCGACGAGATCGGGGAAGGCCCCGGCGATGTCCTCGCCGGTGCGCGAAAACAGCCGCGTCACGCGCGTGCCGTCGGCCTTGGCGCAGCTCGCCGCCTGGACGCGGATGCCGTCCCATTTCCACTCGGCACAGAATTCGGCCGGATCGAGCCTGTCGAAATCGCCGTCCTCGACCGGATGCGAGAGCATCACCGGGCGAAACGGCGCCGGATCGCGCGCTTCCGGCCGCTCGCCCCTGCCCTCCAGCCAGGCAAAGAGCTCGGCATAGGGCGGCTTCAGCCCATGCCAGACCTGCTCGACCTCGTCGGCTGGCACGCCGCCGAGGCTCGCGGCCGCCGTCTTGGCGAGGCGGGCCGAGACGCCGATGCGAAGTGAGCCGGTGATGAGCTTCAGCAGCGCCCAGCGGCCGGTCTCGTCGAGCGCGTCGAGCCAGGCGGCGACGAGGCGCGGCAGATCGGTCTTGCCGGCCTCGCGCAGGCTCTCGACCACCTCCGGCAGATGCGGCACCGCGTTCGTTCCGTGCCGCGCCGGCCATAGCAGCGCGACCGTCTCGGAAAGATCGCCGACATAGTCGTAGGAGAGCGCGAACAGCACCGGGTCGGTCCGCTCCGCGATCAGCGCGCGGACGAGCCCGGCCTTGGCGTGGCGGAATGAGAGCCCGCCCGTCATCGCCGCCAGCGCATAGCCGCGATCGGGATCGGGCGTCGTACGCAGGTAATCCGCGATCAGCGCGAGCTTGGCGTTGCGGCGCGGTTCATAGGCGAGGCGGTCGAGCAGCCGGGCGAAGCGGTTCATCGTTCAGCTACCGTTCATGAAGCGAACCTTAACGGCGGCAGGGTAGCCCGGAGAAAGCCGTCGATGCGCGCCGCGATGCGGTTCCTCGCCTTGCCTGTCGTCGCCGCGACGCTTTCGGCCGCAGCACCCGCCGAAGCCGCGGGCTTCTCCTGCCGCGAGAGCCCGATCGTGCAGGCGAACACGGCGCTCGCGCCGCTCTCGGCCAGGGTCGCGCAGGGCCAGCCGCTCGCCATCCTCGCCATCGGCTCCTCCTCGACGGAGGGCGTCGGCGCGAGCGCCCGCGACAAGACCTATCCCGCCCGCCTGCAGGCGCTGCTCGCCAAGGCGTGGCCGCTGTCCCCGGTCACGATCGTCAATGCCGGCATCGGCGGCGAGACCGCGCCGCAGACCCTCGCCCGGCTCAGGGCCGCGCTGAAGGCGCAAGCCTACGACCTCGTGATCTGGCAGGTCGGCACCAACGACGCCGTCAGGGGCGGCGATCTCGACGCCTTCCGGGGCATGGTCGCCGAGGGCATCGCGCTGGTGCGCGCGGCGGGCCCCGCGCTCGCCATCCTCGATCCGCAATTCTTCCCCTCCGTGCGCGATCCCGAGCGCTATGGCCGCTATGTCGAGGCGGTCGGTGAGATCGCGAGGCGCGAGGCCGTGCCGGTCTTCGCCCGCTATGCCGCGATGCGCGAATGGCACCGGGCCGATGCCGAGGCGTTCAAGGCCGCGCTCTGGAACGACGGCTTCCACATGAGCGATGCCGGCTATGACTGCCTCGCCCGCGACATGGCGAATGCGATGGTCGGCATGGCCGCCCCGGTCCGGCCGGTGGTGGCGGCCTCGCGCTGAGCAGGCTCCCGGTGCTGTCATTCCGGGGCTTCGCGGAGCGAAGAGCCCGGAACCCACGACCGGGTGAGCCGCTGACAACCGGGCATCGAAGGTTTCACCCGGTCGTGGGTTCCGGGTTCGCGCCTGCGGCGCGCCCCGGAATGACGGTTCGAATCGAGAGCAATCCAGCAATCGCCCACATTGCCTAGACGGCAGCATCGGCCGCCTCCCCTTCCGTCTCGGCCTCGCCTTCGTCGCCATAGCCGACGAGTTGCAGGGGCTTTGCCTTCAGGCCGGCCGTGCCGCACCAGTGGACGAGCGCCTCGGCCTCGCCATGCGTGACCCAGATCTCGCCGGCCCCGGTCTCGCGGATCGTGGCGGTGAGATCGTCCCAATCGGCGTGGTCGGAGATGACGAGCGGCAGCTCGACGCCCTTCTGGCGGGCCCGCGCGCGGATGCGCATCCAGCCCGAGGCGAAGGCAGTGACCGGATCGGGGAAGCGGCGCGCCCACAGATCCTGCGTCGCGCTCGGCGGGCAGATGACGATCGCGCCGCCGAGCGCCTTGCGATCCTCCCCGGCGACCGGGCGGATCTCGCCGAGCGGAATACCCTCAGCCTCATAGAATGCCGTGATCCTCTCGACGGCGCCGTGGATGTAGAGCGGCTGCCCATAGCCAGCCTCGCGGATCAGGGCCATGACGCGCTGCGCCTTGCCGAGCGAATAGGCGCCGACGATATGCGTCCGCTCCGGAAAGAGCCGGACCGATTCCAGGAGCTTGGCCACCTCCCCCGCAGCCGGCGGATGGCGGAAGACCGGCAGGCCAAAAGTCGCCTCGGTGATGAAGACGTCGCAGGCCACGGGCTCGAAGGGCGCGCAGGTCGGGTCGCGCTCGCGCTTGTAGTCGCCCGAGGCGGCGATGCGTAAGGACCGGCTCTCGACCACGATCTGGGCCGAGCCGAGGACATGGCCGGCCGGCACGAAGGTGAAATCGACCTCACTGACGCGGATCGCCTCGCCCGGCACCGCCACCTGCCGAGAACCGGCGAAGCTCTCGCCATAGCGCAGCGCCATGATGGCCAGCGTCTCGCGCGTCGCCAGCACGGCGCCGTGGCCGGCCCGCGCATGGTCGGAATGGCCATGGGTGATCAGCGCCCGCGCCACCGGGCGGACCGGGTCGATATAGGCGTCGGCCGGCGGGCAATAGAGCCCGGCCGGCGTCGGCAGCAGCAATTCGGAGGGGCGCCAGCGGGCGCTTCGTCTGGCCAGCATCACCCTCCTCGGTTACATCGGTCACCATGACCGATCCGGGCTCGACCACGCATTTCGCCTCGTCCGGCGACCCCGTGCTCGACCGCCGCTATGGCTGGGCCGAGGCCGCGCTGAAGGACGGGGACGCGCGGGCGGCGGTCGACATCCTCGACCAGACGCTGGCTGAAGCCTATCATTTCGCCGCCGGCTGGCATCTCTATGGCCTCGCCCAGGAGGCGCTCGGCCATCAGGAAGAGGCGGCCACCGCCTGGCGGCAATGCCTCGATCTCGACCCCGACGATCCTTTCGGCGCGCGACTCGACCTCGCCCGCATCGGCGCGCTGCCGGCCGAGCAGGCGACCTTGGAGCATTTCTCCGGCGCGCTGTTCGACGCCTATGCCGACCGCTTCGACAGCCATCTGACCCAAACCCTGCACTACAACGCGCCCGACCTGCTGAAGGCCGCGCTCATCCGCTGCTGCAGCAACGCCGGCCGCCCCTTCCGGTTCGACATTGTCTACGATCTCGGCTGCGGCACCGGGCTGATGGGCGAGGCGATCCACGAGCAAAGCGGCTTCATCGCCGGCTGCGATCTCTCGCCGCGCATGATCGAGCGGGCGCGCAACAAGATGGCTCCCGACGGAACGCCGCTCTACGACAAGCTCTCCGTCGCGGGATTGACGGACTTCCTGGCCAGCCGTCCCGACCATTCCGCCGACCTCGTGATCGCGGCCGATGTCTTCGTCTATCTCGGCGATCTCGCCCCCTGCTTCGCCCAGAGCGCGCGCGTGCTCGAGCCCGGCGGCCTCTTCGCCTTCACGGTGCAGAGCCATGACGGCGAAGGCGTGGTGGTCGGTGGGGATCGGCGTTTCGCACATGCGGAGGCCTGGTTGCGGGAGCGGCTCACGGATGCCGGGCTCACTCCCCTATGCGTCGAGCCCGCCAGCGTGCGGCAGGATCGCGGCGCGCCCGTGCCGGGGCTCTTGGTGGTGGCGCAGAAGCGGTGAGGGAGGTTATTCTCCTTTCGTTCTCCCTCCTCAACCCCTATCCTGCGCCGGCATGGCCGCCCCCTCCCCGCTTCCGCCCGCTTTCGCTGCCTGGTTCGCAGGGCGCGGCTGGAGCGTGCGGCCGCATCAGCTCGCGCTTCTGGACGAGGCTCGCGCCGGGCGCTCGACCTTGCTCGTCGCCCCCACGGGAGCGGGCAAGACGCTCGCCGGCTTCCTGCCCTCGCTGGTCGAGCTCAGCGAGCGCGAGGGTCGGCATGACGGGCTGCACACGCTCTATATCTCGCCGCTGAAGGCGCTCGCCGTCGACATCGCCCGCAATCTCGAAGCGCCGGTGCGCGAGATGGGATTGCCGGTCACGATCGAGACCCGCACCGGCGACACCTCCGCCGCCAAGCGCACGCGCCAGATCGCCAGGCCCCCCGATATCCTGCTGACCACCCCGGAGCAGCTCGCGCTCCTGGTCTCGCATCGCGACGCGGCGCCGTTCTTCGCGAACCTCAGGCGCATCGTGCTCGACGAGCTGCACGCGCTCGTCACCTCCAAGCGCGGCGACCTGCTGGCGCTCGACCTCGCCCGGCTGAAGACGCTGGCGCCGCAGGTCTCGGCGGTCGGCCTGTCGGCTACGGTGCGCGAGCCGGCCGACCTCCAGCGCTATCTCGGCGGCGCCGGGACGCCGGCCGGGCTCGTCATCGTCGCAGGCGGGGCGAAGCCGCGGATCGCCATCCTCGATACGCAGCGCAACCTGCCGATCGCCGGCCACACCACGCTGCATGCGGTGACCGAGGTTTATGAGGCGATCCGCGCGCACAAGCTCACCCTCGTCTTCGTCAACACGCGCATGCAGGCGGAATTCGCCTTCCAGGCGCTGTGGAACCTCAACGAGGACAGCCTGCCGATCGCGCTGCATCACGGCTCGCTCGATGCCCAGCAGCGCCGCAAGGTCGAGGCGGCGATGGCGCAGGGGCGCCTCAAGGCGGTGGTCTGCACCGCGACGCTCGATCTCGGCATCGACTGGGGCGATGTCGATCTCGTCGTCAATCTCGGCGCGCCGAAGGGGGCGAGCCGCCTGATCCAGCGCATCGGCCGCTCCAACCACCGCATGGACGAGCCTTCCGAGGCGCTGCTGGTGCCCTCGAACCGCTTCGAATTGCTGGAGTGCCGGGCCGCGCTCGAAGCCGTGCACGAGGCGGCGCAGGATACGCCCACACCCCGCATCGGCGCGCTCGACGTGCTCGCCCAGCATGTGCTCGGCGTCGCCTGCTCGGACGGTTTCGAGGCCGATGCGCTCTATCGGGAGGTCCGCGGCGCCGCGCCTTACGCCGATCTCGCCCGCGCCGATTTCGACGCGGTCGTCGCTTTCGTCGCGACCGGCGGCTATGCGCTGAAGAGCTATGAGCGCTTCGCCAAGCTCAGGCAGGATAAGGCCGGCCTCTGGCGCGCCAGCAACGCCCGCGTCATCCAGCAATACCGCATGAATGTCGGCACCATCGTCGAGGCGACGATGCTGAAGGTCCGGCTCGGCCGGGCGCGGGCCGGAAGGCCCGGCAGCTCTTCAACGCCAAAGGTTGCCGGCATGATCAGCCGCGGCGGGCGCGTGCTCGGCGAGGTCGAGGAGTATTTCGCAGAGACCCTGGTGCCGGGCGATACCTTCGTCTTCGCCGGCGAGGTCCTGCGCTTCGAGGGGATCGTCGAGAACGAGGCTGTCTGCTCGCGCGCCGCGCCCGGCACGGACCCGAAGATCCCCTCCTATGACGGCGGCAAGTTCCCGCTCTCGACCTTCCTCGCCGAGCGCGTGCGCGCCATGCTGGCTTCGCCGGCGATGTGGAACACGCTGCCGGAGGAGGTTTCGGCCTGGCTTGATGCGCAGCAGCGGAAATCGCGGCTGCCCAAGCCCGGCGAGCTCCTGGTCGAGACCTTTCCGCGCGGCGGGCGCTTCTATCTCGTCGCCTATCCCTTCGAGGGCCGCCTCGCCCACCAGACGCTCGGCATGCTGCTGACGCGAAGGCTGGAGCGCGCCCGGATGCGCCCGCTCGGCTTCGTCTGCAACGATTACGGCCTCGCCTGCTGGACGCTGGGCGACCTCACGGCAGCCATCGCGCGCGGCGCGCTCGATCTCGACGAATTGTTCGCCGAGGACATGCTCGGCGACGATCTCGAGGCGTGGATGGCGGAATCGGCGCTGATGAAGCGCACCTTCCGCTCCTGCGCCATCATCGGCGGGCTGATCGAGCGCCGCTATCCGGGCCAGGAGAAAAGCGGCCGGCAGGTGACGATCTCGACCGATCTCGTCTACGACGTGCTGCGCCGGCACGAGCCCGACCATATCCTGCTCAAGGCGGCGCGGGCGGATGCGGCGACCGGCCTGCTCGACATTCGCCGGCTCGGCGAGATGCTGACACGGATCAGCGGGCGAATCGTGCATCAGCCGCTCGCTCACGTTTCGCCGCTCGGCGTCTCGGTGATGCTCGAGATCGGGCGCGAGGCGGTCTATGGCGAGGCGGCTGACGAGATCCTGGCGGAGGCGGAGGCGATGCTGACGCAAGAGGCGATGGCGTGACGCAACCCTTGAGCACCGGCGAAGCCTTCATGCTGGGCCGGCTCGTGCTCGTGCCCGATCTCTCGGGCGCGCTCTGGCTGCCTGAGGAGCGCACGCTCGTCGTCGCGGACCTGCATCTGGAGAAAGGCTCGGCCTTCGCGGCGCGCGGGGTGATGCTGCCGCCCTATGATTCGGCCGCGACGCTCGCCGCGCTCGGCCATGCGATCGGGCGCCGCCAGCCGGCACGCGTGATCGCGCTCGGCGATTCCTTCCACGACCGCAAGGCGGAAACCAGGCTGGCGCCCGAGACGCGCGCGATGCTGAGACACTTGCAGCGAGGCCGCGACTGGCTCTGGATCACCGGCAACCACGACCCCGCCATCGGCGCCGCCATGGGCGGCGACAGCGCCGCCGCGATCGCGCTTTCCGGCGTGACGCTGCGCCACGAGCCGACCCCGTGCAGCGGCCATGAGATCGCCGGCCATCTGCATCCGGCGGCGAAGGTGAGGCTGCGCGGACGGGCGGTCAGGCGGCGCTGCTTTGCCCTGTCCGCGCGCCGCTGCGTGATGCCGGCGATGGGCGCTTATGCCGGCGGGCTCAACCTGCGCGAGGCGGCCTTCCGGCCGCTGTTCCGCGAAGGTTTCAGCGCCCATCTCATCGGCGATGGCCGGCTCTTCCGGATCGACCCGCGCTTATTGCTGCCGGATTGAGAGAGCGGGTTGCGTCCGCCCTGCGCTTATGGCATCAGGGCGCCGCATCGGACCGGCGCTGTCCGGCCGGCGGATTTGCTGCGGTAGCTCAGTGGTAGAGCACTCCATTGGTAATGGAGAGGTCGAGAGTTCAATCCTCTCTCGCAGCACCAGCCGTTCTCCGGATAGCCGGCGAATTTCCAATTGCGCGGAAAACCCGCGCCTTCGTTGTCACTTACGAATCTCGCGACCGATAGAACGCGATGATCAGCCGGCGCTCACGCGCCGAACTCTCGGCCAGCCTGGCGCGTGTCTCTGACGCGCCATTTCGGATTTTCCGTCCATTCCAGCGGCCGGGGGTCAGAGACGGGTTAGCTTCGGAATGAGACGAGTTCGCAACTCGGCTATGGCCGTACCTGGCCCATAGCTGACGCTAGGAACGTCTGCTTCAGGGCAATCTATGCAATTCGGTAATCGAGCAACCCAACCTGCCGCATGGCTGACGTCCGGAACGTCCGCTTCGGAGCGTTCCTGTTCAAAGGCCGAACTTCGGCTTCTGTCGAATCCAGCGACATGGCCCAACTGCCACCTACTGACACCTCCTGACACTGAGCTTCACTACTCTAGTCTAGCGATATGTGGGACTGGTTGGGGGGGGCGATGGCGAAGGAAGGACAGTGGCTTACCCGCTCATTCCTCGTGGGCTACGGGGCAGGTGCCGGCCACAGCGCCTGGCGCGCTACGAAAAGTCGCGCTTCCCACGTCGTGATAGTTGGCCTCGCCGTCTTTCTAGCCGCGGCACCGCTGTTCTTCGTTTACAAGACCGCAAAGACGACTTTCGAACGCACGCCACCGGATGAAAGCAGGGCCACGAATCTCGCCCTATTCGGCGGCGGCGCGATCCTGTCGATCATGTACCTGGGGTGGGCACTTTATTGGTCCACATTCGCGTTCAGCGCCATCGTCCATCCGGCAAAGCTGCCCGGCTATAACCTCGTCCCCGAGCAGGCCACGACGGTCGTCTATCGGAACGTCATCCACTCGACAGTCCGGGCCGGCCTGCTCATCGGGAAGCTATTCGGGCGCACGGCTGAGGATGATGACGTTTCCGTTGGCGTCATTTATCCGAACGCCGAGAACTCGGATCTGCTCGACACGCTCAACTTAGTGGCGCGGCTCTATTTCTTCGCCTTCTTCCTCGGTGTGTTCGCCGGCGTGCGGCAGAGGATCAGCACAGTCTGACCAGAGCAAGCCCGCCGAGTAGTCGTGGATTGGGCCAAATCGACCATTTCCCGTTCCTTGGCCTGCTCTATAGTTCGTTGACCTGTAATCTGAGGGGGATAGCGCGTGTTTGTTCTCGTCGACGCCACTGCCGCAAAGAGGCGCGCCCAGGCCCAGCTGGAGCGGAACCTGAAGTCCATCCTCGATCATCAGGGCTCCCTGTCAACGGCGGTCGGATTCCAGGCCATCGTGGCGGAGTAAAAGCAGGCCACTGGCGTTGGCGAGCGGCGGATATGGCGAGGGCCCCGATCGGGGCCCTCGCCATATCGCGCTGCCGGGATTGCTCAGGCGATGATCTCGCCGGTTTCGGGATCGGCTTCGTCTACTGTGGCCTGGTTTTCCTCCGCCGCGGCGGTGGCACGGCGACGGCCGGCGGATTGCCTGAGGCGGTAGCTGTAGCCGTTCATGGCCAGGATGCTGACGTGGTGGGTCAGCCGGTCGAGAAGCGCACCGGTCAGGCGCTCGGACCCGAGGACCGAGGTCCAGTCCTCGAAGGGCAGGTTCGAGGTGACGATGGTCGAGCCGCGCTCGTAGCGCTGCGAGAAGACCTCGAACAGAAGCTCGGCGCCGGTCGGCGACAGCGGCACATAACCAAGCTCGTCGACGATCAGCAGCTTGACCGCCTGCAACTCGCGCTGGAGCCGGAGCAGGCGCTTCTCGTCGCGGGCCTCGAGGAGCTGATTGACCAGGGAAGCCGCCGTCGCGAAGGCGACAGAGAAGCCCTTCTGGCAAGCGGCCAGCCCGAGCGCGAGAGCGACATGGGTCTTGCCCGTGCCGCTGTTGCCGAGCGCGATGATGTTCTCCCGGCGCAGGATGTAGCCGCAGCGCGCCAGCTCCAGCACGAGCATCTTGTTGAGGCTCGGGATCGCGGTGAAGTCGAAGGTGTCGAAGCTCTTCACCGCCGGGAAGCGCGCCGCCCGGATCCGCCGCTCGACCATGCGCCGTTCCCGGTCGATCAGTTCGAGTTCGACCAGCCGCAGCAGATAGCGGGGATGATCGACGCCGTCCCGGGCGCATTCCCGCGCCACCTTGTCGTATTCGCGCAGCACGGTCGGCAGCTTCAGATGCTTGAGGTGGTGCGCCAGCAGGATCTGCGGCGTTCCCGCGGTGGTCCCCGCCGGCATCGACTCCTTCGCCGCGCCCGTCATGCCGCCGTTCCCGGCAGAAGCACCGCATAGTCGGCGGCCGAGGTCGTCTTCACCATGGTCTTCGGCAGATGCGGATAGGCCGCCAGGTCGAGGCGAGCCGGGCGCCGCTCCAGGCGCGCCAGGGCGATCAGCTTCACCGCATCGAAGCCGATCGCACCAAGCCGGATCGCCTCGCCGACGGCGAAGCTCACGACCTCGCGCGGCAGAGCCTCCATCAGCCGCAATACCTGGATGAACTCGCGCTTGCCGCGATTGCCCATCCGGGCCTCCAGCAGATGGCGCAGATGCTGGAAGCTCTCGGGCAGATCCCAACCCTGCAACGCCGCCGCCTGGTCGAGCGCGTTCGGCTTCACCTCGATCAGCGCCAGATAATGCAGCGGATCGGCGACGAACACGCCGGTCCCGTAGCTGCGCGGGTGCCGGGCGATCTCCTCGCCCCGGCACAGGATCACGACCTCTTCGACGAAGCCCTTCACCACCACATCCTGGAAGCCATAGGCCGTCGGCACCGAGTAGTCGTTGGAGCGATAACGGACCAGTGCCGTCGACGAGACACGCCCGCCGCGCTTCTCGCACGGCTCCAGCGGCACTGCCGGCAAGGAGCGCAGGGCTTCAAGATCGGCCAGGAGCCGTTCGCCGATCGTCTGCGCATGCCGACCAGCCCGCTCGTCCTGCCGCCGGCGGCAGCGCTCTGCCAGCATCACGTTCAGCTCGGCGAAGCTCGCCGCCACCGGGATCGGGGTCGCGTCCCTAGTGATGGTGTAGCTGACGGGCGGTCATCGGCGATTGCCGGTTAGGTTTGGGTTGCGAATGCCAACCCCGAACCGAGAGATCCCCGATGACCGACGAGATGATGAGCCTGCGCGGGCTGCTGGAGAAGAGCCCCGACACGGATTTTCTGCGCGAGATGATCGGCTTTGCCGCCCAGCGCCTGATGGAGCTGGAGGTCGGCAGCCTGACGGGCGCCGGTTTCGGCGAGAAGAGCCCGGATCGGCTGGCCCAGCGCAACGGCTATCGCGAGCGTGACTGGGAGACGCGCGCCGGCACGGTCGAGCTGCGCATCCCCAAGCTGCGCAAGGGCTCCTACTTTCCGGGCTTCCTCGAGCCGCGTCGCATGGCGGAGAAGGCGCTCACCGCGGTGATCCAGGAGGCCTACATCCAGGGGATCTCGACCCGCTCGGTCGACGACCTGGTCAAGGCGATGGGGATGAGCGGCATCTCGAAGAGCCAGGTCTCGCGGCTTTGCGAGGAGATCGACGAGCGGGTGCAGGCCTTCCTCGACCGGCCGATCGAGGGCGACTGGCCCTATCTCTGGATCGACGCCACCTATGTGAAGGTGCGCCAGGCTGGCCGGATCGTCTCGGTCGCGGTGATCGTGGCGGTCGGCGTCAACAGCGACGGCCGGCGCGAGGTGCTGGGGATGGATATCGGCCCGTCCGAGGCCGAGACCTTCTGGGCCGCGTTCCTGCGCAAGCTGGCGCGGCGCGGTCTGCGCGGCGTCAAGCTCGTCGTCTCCGACAGCCATGAGGGCATCAAGGCCGCCGTCTCGAAGGTCCTCACCGCAACCTGGCAGCGTTGCCGGGTTCACTTCATGCGCAATGCGCTCGCCCATGCCGGCCGCTCGGGGCGGCGGGTCGTCTCGGCCTTCATCGCCACCGCCTTCGCCCAGAACGATGCGGTCGCTGCCAGCCAACAATGGCGCAAGGTCGCCGACCAGCTCAGGCCGACCGTTCCGAAGCTCGCGGCCCTGATGGACAAAGCCGAGACCGAGGTGCTCGCCGACATGACCTTCCCGGCGCAGCATCGCGCCAAGCTCCATTCGACGAACCCGCTGGAGCGTCTCAACGGCGAGATCAAGCGTCGGACCGAGGTCGTCGGCATCTTCCCCAACGAGGCCGCCATCACCCGGCTCGTCGGCGCCATCCTGCTCGAACAGAATGATGAATGGGCCGTCCAGCGGGCTCGCTACATCACGCTGGAAAGCATCGCCCCGATCAGCGATGATCCGCTCGTCAGCCTGCCCGCCGTGGCCGCCTGACCAGCCCGGCCAACGCCGGCGCTCGACGGTTCCTGCCGTCAGCTACACCACGACCGGGGACACGACCGTCGCAGCCCAAGGGCGCGGTCAATCCCTTCGCGGTGAAAGTGTTGCAGAGCTTTGACTACCCCTCTGAGGGCTTCCGCTCCAAGAGCTGGGAGGAGTTTGCCTGCCCCGACGCGCCCGTCATGGATTTCGTCTTTACCGTCTGCGACAACGCCGCTGGCGAAGCCTGCCCGGTCTGGCCCGGACAGCCCATGACCGCGCATTGGGGTATCGAAGACCCGGCGGCCGTCGAGGGGTCGGATATACAGAAGGAAGCCGCTTTCGTTGCGGCCTTCCGCTACATGAAGAACCGCATCTCAGCCTTCACGTCCTTGCCAGTCGCCAGTCTCGACAAGGCGTCGCTGCGCACAAAGCTAACCGAGATCGGCCAATCCGATGGCGCGTCGTCTCCACGCAACAGCGCGGCGTGAGGCGGACCATGGACGTCATTATCTATCACAACCCGGATTGTGGCACCTCGCGCAACACGCTGGCGATGATCCGCAATGCCGGCGTCGAGCCACATGTCATCGAATATCTCAAGATGCCGCCGTCTCGGGAAATGCTGACCCAGCTCATCGCGCGCATGGGCATATCGGTGCGCGACCTGCTTCGGGAAAAGGGCACGCCCTATGCCGAGTTGGGCCTAGGCGACCCAGCGCTGAGCTACGAGCAGGTGCTCGACGCAATGATGGCGCATCCCATCCTGATCAACCGGCCCATCGTCGTCAGTCCGATGGGCGTCCGGCTCTGCCGACCGTCCGAGGAAGTGCTCGATCTGCTGCCCGCGCAACGCGGCGAATTCGTCAAGGAAGACGGCGAGCGCGTGATCGACGAGCACGGCCGGCGCGTGGCTACGGCCTGAGGGAATTCCATGCCCACCTTCGAACGCTATCTCACCCTGTGGGTCGCGCTGTGCATCGTCGCCGGCATCGCGCTCGGCCATCTGCTGCCGGGTGTGTTTCAGATAATTGGATCGGCAGAGATCGCCAGCGTCAACCTGCCGGTCGCTGTACTGATCTGGCTGATGGTCATCCCCATGCTGCTCAAGATCGACTTCGCGGCGCTGGGCGAGGTCGGCCGCCACTGGCGCGGCATCGGCGTGACGCTGTTCATCAACTGGGCAGTGAAGCCATTCTCTATGGCGCTGCTGGGCTGGCTGTTCATTGGCTGGCTGTTCCGGCCTTATCTGCCGGCCGATCAGATCGACAGCTATATTGCCGGCCTCATCATACTTGCCGCAGCACCTTGCACGGCCATGGTATTCGTCTGGTCGAACCTCACCAAGGGCGAGCCGCATTTCACGTTGAGCCAGGTCGCGCTCAACGACGCCATTATGGTTGTCGCTTTTGCGCCCATTGTCGCCCTGCTGCTGGGCCTGTCAGCCATTACCGTGCCATGGGGCACGCTGGTCCTGTCTGTCGTGCTCTATATCGTCATCCCCGTCATTATCGCGCAGCTCATTCGTCGCCAGCTTCTGGCACTCGGTGGGCAGGCTGCACTCGACAGACTTCTTGCGAGGCTCGGTCCAGCCTCTCTCGTTGCGTTGCTGACGACGCTGGTGCTGTTGTTCGGCTTTCAGGGCGAACAGATCATCGCGCAGCCGGCGATCATCGGCCTGCTGGCCGTGCCGATCCTGATTCAGGTCTATTTCAACTCAGGGCTTGCCTATCTGCTCAACCGGATGGCCGGCGAGCAGCATTGCGTCGCCGGTCCCTCGGCGCTGATCGGTGCGTCGAACTTCTTCGAGCTAGCGGTTGCTGCCGCCATCAGCCTGTTCGGCTTTCACTCGGGCGCGGCGCTCGCCACGGTCGTCGGCGTGCTGATCGAAGTGCCGGTGATGCTCTCGGTCGTCTGGATCGTGAACCGCTCCAAAGGCTGGTATGAGCGCGGCGGCAAAGTTTCAAAGCTGGCGGAAGAGCAGCGTTGATGTCGGACGATCTTCCCAATCTAGATGCCGGTTGCGTTGATACTCCGGGCATTGGCAGGCTGCGCGATGCGACACCCTCGACCCACCCGCCGCGTATCCTGCTGCTTTACGGCTCCCTGCGTGAACGATCCTACAGCCGTTTCCTGACATTCGAGGCTGAGCGTCTGCTGAAACATTTTGGGGCGGAAACACGTATCTTCGATCCGTCCGGCTTGCCGTTGCCGGACGGAGCTGACGTCAATCATCCCAAGGTGCAGGAACTGCGCGAACTCTCGCTCTGGTCGGAGGGACAGGTCTGGACCAGCCCCGAGCGTCACGGTGCGATGAGCGCGGTGATGAAGGCGCAGATCGACTGGATTCCCCTTTCGGTTGGCGCGGTAAGGCCGACGCAGGGCCGGACTCTCGCCGTCATGCAGGTCTCCGGCGGCTCGCAGAGCTTCAACGCCCTCAACCAGATGCGTGTGCTCGGCCGCTGGATGCGGATGGTCACGATCCCCAACCAGTCCTCCGTCGCCAAAGCCTTTCAGGAGTTCGACGAGGCGGGCCGGATGAAGCTGTCGCCCTACTATGATCGGGTGGTCGATGTGATGGAGGAACTGGTCAAGTTCACGCTGCTGACGCGCGACGTGTCGTCCTACCTGACGGATCGCTATTCCGAGCGAAAAGAAAGCGCTGAAGCCTTGTCGCGGCGGGTGAATCTGACGACCGCGACCTGACCAGACTTGTGACGACGCGGCCACTGTTGTCGTACCGTAGCGGGCTATCGGCGGCTTTGATGTAATCTTCTGCCGATAGGGTAATCGGCGGTGATCGGCGGCCATAGCGCACCGTAGAGGGCAATCGGCGGAGCGTGGCGCGCCCGAAAGGATTCGAACCTCTGACCCTCAGATTCGTAGTCTGGACCAAAGTTTAGGAATTTAAGATACTTAATTGAAGTGGGACTGTAAAATTCAGGTGTCAATGCTGTAGGCAAATGCTGGATTTTCCAACTAGGCGCGATGACGCAAACGGTCGCATCAATTGGCCGCGTGATCGTTTTACCCCGCTGACTCGAACCTCCAGTAGGGCTACCTAAGCACTGAATTACTGTCCGTCATCAGATGATTTGAGACCGTTTCGGCGTCTCAGGAACGGAGGTTCTGGCTCATCTGGGTTTGAGGCTATGCGGCCTGCAGGTGATGCTGTAAGCGTCTTTGCTGGATGGTCTGGGGCTTGATCCTTTCGCGATTGGTGAGGATGGCCTGCTCGCGGCCGAGGTAGACATCGGCGGGCGTCAGGTTGCCGAGGCTCTCGTGGTAGCGCGCATGGTTGTCGTGCTCGACGAAGGCCGCAATCTGCCTTTCGAGATCGCCAGGCAGATAGTAATTCTCGAGCAGGATGCGGTTCTTGAGGGTCTGGTGCCAGCGCTCGATCTTGCCTTGCGTCTGGGGATGGTAGGGCGCGCCGCGAACGTGCTCCATGCCCTTGCCGTCGAGCCAGGCGGAGAGGTCAGCCGAGATGTAGGACGAGCCGTTGTCGCTCAACAGCCTTGGCCGGTGCGCGACCGTGATCTGGTCGCGCACCGCTGCCACTAGCGCCAGATCGAGCTTGGCGGCAACGTCATCGGCGCGCATCCTGGAAAAAGATTCCAGGCGACGGTGAGCCGAGAGAAGTCATCGGGCACGGTCAAGAGATAATACCACCCCCAGGCGGGTAATCTGGCTCAGCCGCTCCAGAGGCTCCGAAAGCCCGAAAAGCGATCTCTGCTTCATGCCTCTCTCCCCAAATCGCGGCAGGCCAGTTAAACACGAAATCACCAATCAAGGGAGGTTCTTGCGAGTGTCCAGCCGCGAGGCGCCGGGCTCAGCGATTATCTGGATGCGATTTGCGTCGGCCCTTTCATCTCTGCCGTCTTTTTTCCGGAAGAATCAAACTGTTTGAGAAAGGCAATCAGATCCTTAATCTTCTGCTCGTCCTTGAGGCCGACGTAGAGCATTTTCGTTCCTGGAATCTTGGCCTTCGGGTCTTTGATATACTCCGCGAAGGTAGCCTCATCCCAAGTCAGACCGGAATTCTTGTTAGCAGCCGAATAACTGTAGCCCTCAACTGTGCCTGCCTTGCGCCCGATGATGCCATTCATCACTGGACCAACGACATTCTTAGCGTTCGCGCCGATCTGGTGACAGGCCTTGCAGGGAGCAAAAACCTTTTCCCCCGCAGCTGCGTCTTGGGCGTGCGCAAGGGCTGGACTTAAGGCCAGAATACCAGAAACAAGTACGAACAAGCGCATCATAACCTCCTTGCCAATGTTCTGAATTTGAAGGCCAATTATTGACCTATGTTCCGCCGCTGCCTTGCGTTCTTTGAAGTCGAAACTAGACGCTGATCGCGACGCTCGCTATCGAAATCACGCGCGAAGCGCGAGGTGTTCCCCTGATGCCGTAATCGATCGCACCTCTCCTTCTCCGAGCTGGCCAAGTGCCAGCGCAATGTCCTCGGGAGCCATCAAGCTGAAGGCGGTTGATAGCGCATCCGCCGCAGTTGCAGTTGGCATGACCACCGTAACGGAGCGGTGGAGGTGAGCGCACTCGCCAGTCCGCGGGTCGAAGAGATGATTGAAGCGTCCCGGGGAATCGAACCGGAAACCATACGCTCCGGATGTCGCGACGGCTTGATCAATCGCCTCCAGCGTCGCGCCGATCCGCTCCGGTCGGTCCGGATCGGCAATGCCGAACTGCCAAGCCGAACCGTCAGGACGCTTGCCGAGCGCGCGGCTTTCACCCATGTCGACAAGGCTGCTCGCAATCCCCTCGCTACGCAGCAGGTTGACGATCCGATCGGTAGCGAAGCCCTGGGCGATTCCGTTCAAGGTGAGTGCCATCCCGGAGCGGAGCAGGGCAATTCGGTCCTTGTTGAAGGCCACTCCATCAAAGCCGACGCGGGCGAGCGCGGCGGACAATGCCTGTGCGGGCGGCCCCTGCGGGTCGGCATCCGTTCTCGAGAAATGGTCGCGGTAGAGCGTCCATAGCGCCTGCACGCTCGGGTCAAAGCGGCCTCGCGTAAGCTCAAAATAACGCCGGCAATCGTTCAAGACCGTCACGAGTTCGGGTGGCGGCGCCAGAAGGAAGCCCTCGCGATTGAGCACAGACAGGGCGGAATCGTCTCTGTAGAGGCTGAACACCCGTTCGAGCCGACGCACTTCCGAAAGTGCACGGGCAATCAGCCGTTGGGCCGCAGCACGATCGTGATGATGGATCTGCAACGTCGCGACGGCTCCCATGGCCTGACCCTGCCAGATCACGAGTTCGCCTCCGGCCTTGGCCCTCTTGCCCAGCGGAAGAAGGCTCAGGCCGGCCGCAGCGGCCGAAATTCCAATGAAGCGCCTGCGGGATGGGATCGAAAACATTGCAAGCTCCTACCTGATAGGGCCGCCCCCTGGGGGGACGGGCGCATTGTCACGAGGCTCGTCTCCGCTGGATTGGTGCTCCCCTTCGGTCGTAGGTTCAGCGGCGCTGCTGCCGAGGATATAGTCCTGCGGCATTTCGGCATACGCGACGACACGTCCGCCATTCTCGGACGCGAATTTTTCGGCAGCCTGCCTCTCCGAAAACGGCACGGCCTCGTCGGCCCCCATCCCGCCCTTGGCCCGACTTCCAATGACGAACGACGCCTTCCGCGCCTCGACCCAGTTGGTTGCCCCTGGTTCGTCCCAGCTCGTGGCTTTCCCCATGTCCGAAACATAGATGGCTTGGATATCCTTGGCCTCCTCCGGTAACATTGTGAAGGAAAGCGCATCGCGAGCCGACGAGAACCAGACGGGCTGGAGCCGGCTGGCGAGCAGGATCTGCCCCTTCGGGCCGGGATGCTCCAGCACGTTCATTCCGCAGTAATGCCCCATCGCTCGTTGTGTCAGTTCATGCGGCGGCGGCAGAGCTTCGGCAGCCTTCTCGTCCTTGCACGCGACCAGGGCGAGACCCGCGACCAGAAGGGTGGACAGGGTCAGGATCCTCATAGTTCCCTCCTCGAGAAGGCGACCGCCGCGAACGTGAGCGGCAGGAGCGCCCAGGCCCCGAGCGCAGCCAGGAGAACCAACGGATTGAGATTTGCGGTTTGCGCTAGCCCGGCCATCCCGGAAAAGGAGCTGACATTGCCCGAGCTGGTGAGATTGAAGAGCCGGTAAGCGTCGGTCGGATTGAGCAGCAGCAGCGTGTTGAGGGCGACGCCTGAAACCGTTTGCCCCTGATCGACGACCAGGACTCCGAGCAGGGCCATGTCGTAGATCAACACGAATAGGAGCCATACGCCGACGGCGATGCCGGCGGCAGTGCCGCGCTCGCGGACAAGCGTACTAACCAGATAGCCGATGGCGATGAATGCGGCACCCAGCAGGATCGAAGAACCAACCATCCAGCCAAAGGCGCGCCAGCTCTGTGGATCGATGGCCGCTCCGGTCGCGACGAGCGCGGCCGCGGCCGCGCCGTAGCCGACAAAGGTTGCGAAGGCCAGAATCGCCAGGTGGCCGACGAATTTGCCGAGCACCACCTGCCAACGTGCCACCGGATAGCTCAACAGCAGCAACATGGTGCCGCGTTCCATCTCCCCCACAATGGCATCATGCGAGATCAATAGGGCAATCAAGGGCAACAGGAAGATTGTCAGGCTGGAGAGGCTGACAATCACGACGTCGAGCGCCCGCACGCCGACATTCCCGGTCGGCGCGCTTCCGAGAAAGGTGAGCGTCAGGGCAAGGGCAGCCAACAGGAGGGTCGTGGCAAGGACCCAGCGATTGCGCAGACTCTCTTGGATTTCCTTGCCCGCGACGATCAGGACGGTCCTCACCGCGGCACCTCCTGCGTGCGAAGAAAATGGGTGTAAAGTTCGTCGAGGGTCGGCGGGGTCACATCGATATCCTCGACGGGGGCGTCAACGGCGGTGGCGTGCCGCAGCACCTCGATCTTCTGGTCGGGGGCTGCATCGATTTCGAGCAAATGACCGTTGATCGCGCGCCATTCGCCAAGCGATGCAAATCGATTCCGGGCATCCGCAAAGCCCGATGCTGCGACCTTCAGACGAATGCGCGTCGGCAAGCGGGCGATGTGGCGCAACTCGTCGAGGCTGCCGTCGGCAACCTTGCGCCCTCGGTTCATGATCACCACCCGGCCAGCTCGTTCTTCAAGTTCGGTCAGCGCATGTGACGACAGCAGCACCGTGGCCCCCTGTCGGCGCAGTTCTTCGATGATTTCGTAGAAGCTCTGGCGGAGCGCCGGATCGAGGCCACTCGTCGGCTCGTCGAGGAGCAGGATGCGGGGCTTGCCGAGAAGCGCCTGTGCCAGCCCGAGCCTCTGCCGCATTCCCTTGGAATAGGTACCGATCCGGCGGTCGGCGGCAGGGCCGAGACCGACACGCTCCAGCAGCGGCGCGACGACGCCGCCGCCCTCACGCTTCAGCCGAGCATAGAAGGCGAGGGTCTCCCGGCCGGTCAGCGCCGAATTGAACGAAACATTCTCCGGCAGATAGCCCAGAAAGCGGCGCGCCGCGAACTGACCCGCGGCCGGGTCTTCGCCCAGCACCTTGATGCTCCCGCTCGATGGACGGATCAGGCCGAGCATCAGCTTCAGCAACGTGGTCTTGCCGGCGCCATTGTGGCCGACGAGTGCGATCGTCGTGCCCTCCCGCAGCTCAAAGGACACGTCGCGGACAGCCTCGACCCTGCCGAAGTTCTTCGTGACATCGCCAATTTCGACGGTGCTGGTCACGGCCGGTTCCTCTCGGCGATTTTGGGGCGGGCCGGCGGCAGCATCAATGGATGACTGTCGACCACGCCGCCAGGAAGCAGTGCCGGGAACTGCGACTGAGCCCAGCGGATCACCTGGACCGCAGGTGAATTGGCGAGCACCTTCGCCTGTGGCACGGTCCAGAGCACCTTGTCCATCAGGTCGTTCGGCCGATAGGCGCTGTCGCCGAGCCCGTCGCCATTGAGGTCGAAGGTCGGGTTGTCGCTCCAGAAATTGCCGCGGCCGCCCTTCGACCAGTCGAGATAGCGCGTACCGACATATTTCACCTGGTTTTGATTTTTCACGAAGGCATTGCCGGCGATCTCGTTGCCTTCCGACCCGGCCGTGAAGTGAATGCCGATTTCGCAGCCCTCGAACCAGTTGTCGCGAAACCGGTTTCGGTTGGCATTATAGATGAAGACGCATTTCCCGGGGCCGCTGCGCCAGCCCGTCGCCCGGGCGCTTTCGATGTCGCCCGCGTCCGGAAGCCCATGTTCACGGGCCTCCCCTGTGCGCATGCCCGATGTCATCCAGCGCTCGGGCGGCTGCAAACGGCCGAAGACGGCATTCCCGAATATCTGTGACCCGTTGGCGTAGTTGAACAGGAAGCCGTGGTCGCGGTCGCCGTCGGAAATATTCCTGCTGACCTTCAGCCGATGCGAAAACATGATGGCGAACCCGACCGTGTTCCCGGTCGAGATGTTGTCCGCGATCTCGCTGTCGTTGGTGTACATGTAGTGGATCGCGAAGCGCAGCTCGCGGAAACGGTTGCCGTTGAACACGTTGTGCTTGCTGGCAATCGAGAAGATCCCGTCCCGGCCGAAGGAGACATCGTTGTCGAGCACCTTGGCGCCCGTTGCGTTCCAGACCGAGATTCCGTTCCCGGCCTCGTTGACACGGCCTTCCTTGATGCCGACGATCGTGTTGCCGAGCGCGATCGCGCCTTCCGCTCCGTGCAGATAGATGCCGTAGAGATTGCCCTCGATCCGGTTGCCCACGACAAGCGCGCGGCTTGCAGTCTTCTCGACGAAAACACCCGAATCCAGCGTCTCGCCGTTGGTGCCGGAACCGCGAATGGTGAGGCCTCGCACCACGGCCTGCGGCGCTGAAATCGTCACCACGCTTCCGCTACCAGGTCCTGTCAGGACCGCTCCGGGCGCGCCTTCCAGGACCAGTCTCTTGTTGAGCCGGACAGGGCCACGGTGGTCGCCGCTCTGCAACGAGACGATGTCGCCGTCGGAAGCCCGTTCGAGGATGGATTGGAGGTCTTCGCTCCCCGACGCCACGACGATGCGTTCCGCCCATGCAGGCAGGTAGGGGCTGGCGGCGAAGGTCGCCGCCAGCCCGAGACGCACAACGGTGCGGTGCGGCCGCATGCTCACGTCGCTTGCGGCTCGACGAGCATTCGGCCCTTCATCTCCATGTGCATGGCATGGCAGAACCACGAGCAGTAATACCAATAGACGCCAGGCTTGGAGGCGATGAAGGTCACGGACGCCGTCGCCTGGGGCGCGACCTCCATGTTGATGCCGTAGTTCGTGATGCAGAAGCCGTGGGTCAGGTCCTCGACCTCGTCGATATTGGTGACGACGACGGTGACCTCGTCGCCTTGCTTGACGGTGAACTCTTCCAGGCCGAAGGCTGGTGCCGCGGAGGTCATGTAGACGCGCACCTTGTTGCCGTCGCGGATGACCTGCGAATCCTGCTCGAGCGTGACACCGTCAGCCTTGGCCTGCTGCACGGCATGCGCAAAGAACGGGTCATCGCGCTTCCAGATATGCAGCGGATTTATCTTGGAACGGTGAACGATAGTGGCGTCGTGCGGCTCGGCGAAACTCGGACCATCGTGAACCAGCAGCATCCGGTCGCCCGAGATGTCGATCAACTGATCGTTCTCGGGTTTGAGGGGGCCGACGTTCAGGAACCGATCCTTCGAGAATTTGTTGAGCGAGATCAGCCACTTGCCGTCCGCCTCCTTGGTCTGCCCCATCGAGGTGTGGTTGTGCCCAGGCTGATAGTGCACATCCAGCTTCTGGATGATGGGGTTGACCTTCTCGCCCTTGAAGGCCCGCTTCGCCAGATCGATGTTCCATTTGACCACCTGGCTGTCCAGGAAGAGCGTCGTGTAGGCATTTCCCTTGCCGTCATAGGCGGTATGCAACGGCCCCAGGCCGACTTCCGGTTCGGCGACGACGACATCACGAGGCTTGATCTTGTCGTCGAAAAGATCGTCGAGCTTGCGGGCGTCGAAGACCGTGACAGTGGGCGATAGCTTGCCATTGGCCACGAAATGGATGCCGTCGGGGGCGGTATTGATGCCGTGAGGGCTGTTGGGAATCGGGATGTAGCGCGTGAATTTCGAGCCAGAACGCCCGTCCAGCACAGGAACGCCGCCCAAGGTCTCGAACTCGCCGTTCTTGACGGCTTCCTCGATGCGCTTGAGATTGAAGACGACGATCCAGTCCTGTTCCTTCGCCATCATCTCGGCGAGGGTGACGCCCTCTTCGGAATTGTAGCAAGTGGCCCAAGCATACTTTCCCTGGTAATCACAATCGACATTGTCGAGATTACCATCGACCTTGACCTGCCATGCAACCTTCATCGTGTCTCCATCGACCGCACTGAAGATTGCTACGTATTTTTTCGGATCATTAAGATCTCTTCCATCATTTGGCACCGGCACGCGATCCTCACCATTGCAGAAGACGTAACCGGTTCGAGGATACTTCTGCACCCGCAGTCCGTGAACAGTGTGCTGGTTCGGCAGCTGGATGATCTTGTCGCACTTCATGACGTCCAGGCGAATGCGGCAGACGCGCGTATTCGCCTTGTCGTTGGCGTAGAGATAGCGTCCATCGTAGGTGCCATCGGTGAATGACAAATGCGGATGGTGCAGGTCGCCATTGAGATAGGTTCCGCCCTTGTCCTTGAGAAAATCGCGAGCCTCGGGCGTGAGACTTTCGGTCAGTATCCTCAGGCTCTCATTGGTCTGGCCCCAGCCGGTGGCGCTATCGCGGTTGAAGACCGGGATGCGCATCAATTCGCGCATCGAGGGGCAGCCGATGATACGGACCTCGCCGCTCTGCCCGCTCGAGAAGAATACGTAATACTCGTCGAGCTCGCCGGGTTTCACCTCGTATTTGTTGGCTACGGCCGGCCGTGTCACCGGGCCGGCGGGCCGTGTCTGCGCTTCTGCGGAGATGATCGCGCCAGACGGCGACAGCACCATACCCCCCGCGACACCCGCCGCTCCAGCCGCGCCGACTGCCGCGGTGGTCCCGAGCATGTCGCGCCGGCTCAGTCCCTTTTTACTGCTCTCATCTGACATGGCGGTCTCCCGATTGTTCGTAAAGCGATGGCGAGGTGGTCAATTCCCGATCGAAGCGTCAGCCGGGTCGGTGTCCTGAATTGGCTTCCCCATATGGGTTACAACCAGTTTAGCAGGTCCAGCTCCTCCTTCTTTGATCTGGCGCGTGGACGGTGACGAAAGCGCCTCGCGTCTTTCGCGCTTCAGCCTCACCTGGATCATGTGGGGACAGCGGTGATCGTCGTGGTACACTTCCTGGCAGTGCATGCAGTAGATGCATTCGTTCACGTTGATCTGCCCCTCGGGGTGGATCGACTGGACCGGGCATTCATTGGCGCAGCGCTGGCAGGGAGTTCCGCATTCGGGCCAGCGCTTCAGCCATTCGAACATGCGGATCCGTCCAGGGATGGCGAGGGCCGCGCCGAGCGGGCAGAGATAGCGGCAAAAAAAGCGCTCGATGAACAATCCCGCTGCCAGCAGCGTCAGGGCATAGATGACGAACGGCCAGTCGCGGCCAAATTTGAGAACGATCGCGGTCTTGAACGGTTCGACCTCCGCAAAGACCTCAGCCAGCGCGATGGAGTAGAGTGACAAGCCGAACAGTCCCAGGAAGATGATGTACTTGATCGGCCATAATCGCTCGTGGAGGCCCCAGGGCACCTTGATCTGCGGAACCTTCAACCATTGGGCGATATTGTTCGTCAGCTCCTGAAGCGCCCCGAATGGGCAGAGCCAGCCGCAGAAGGGGCCGCGCCCCCAAAACAGCAGCGCAGCGGCGATGGCCGTCCAGAGGATGAAAATCAGCGGCGCTGCCAGGAAGAACTCCCAGTTGAAGCCCGATACCAGAGCGCTCGTGAAGGTCAGAACGTTGACCACCGAGAGCTGCGCGTTCGCATACCAGCCGAGCCAGACGAGCGTGAACGTCAGATAGGCGCGACGTACCCAGACATATGTCTGCGGCCGTCGGACCAGAGCGTCCTGGAAGAAGAAGATCCCTGTCAGCGCGAGGATCGCAAAAGCCGCGATCCCGATAGAGACTGCGTTGGCGATCCAGATGCGCTGCCAGAGCGGGGTGTCCAGTTCCCCGCCGAGGATGCTCGTGTCGACGCCCGCGGGCGTGGCGTGATCCTCCTCGGAGACGGCCTGACCGCCTGGTACCGGGCCTGGAAGGGCTGGCGGCCTGCCGGCTTGCTCGATCCGCAGATAGCGCTCGGGGAGAGTGTATTCGAGCTCATAGTCCAGAAAGGCCTTGTCGCGGGCGCCGACATTACGCTGGACCAGCAGTTGCAGTTGCCACGGCTCCGTCAGATCGAGCCGGAACTCGTCGGGGAGGACGAACAGGGCGATCTCGCGCAGTTCGGGCGCACCATCGGCGGCAAGGTCACCCAACCGAGTATGGTTTCGATCTCTGAACCGCGTGCTCTGCCCGTCCTGAAGGATCTCGATACGGTCGAAGATGCCGCCTCGGACATAACCGGAACCCTTGAAGGAATAGGCACCGTTGCCCGCGACGACAATGGCTTGCTGCCCGGGCTTCAGGCGCGCCCGCAACCGCTCGTAGCCTGCGTCCCCCAGCAGGCTACGACCGATCGTCGGCACGCTGACCGGCGCCACGTAAAGTTCGATGAACGGGTCGTTTGCATCGCCCGGTTCGGGATTGTCGGCCGCAGCCTGGCTGCCGGCCTTCGCGAAAGCTTCGCTGACCTCGCCAATGGTCAGCGACAGGCGGCGTACCGATCCGTCCCCGAGCAGAGCTTCCCAAGCGCGCCGCTCACTCTTGTCGAAGTCCACGGCCTTCACGGCCGGGGGCGCCGATGCGGCGGGTGATGGCTGCCTTCCAGCGCCGAGCCGTCCGCTCTTGATCAGCCGGACGGCTGAGCGCACGACGCTGTCGCCCATGACGAGCACGGTCACGGTCGCGCCGCTGACGATGTCGACCTGAGGCGGCCGCTCGGCGCCGGTGGCCACGGGGACGAGGTCCTTCCCGACAAGCCGGTTCATCGCCTCGACGATGCGTTGCTCGGGGATGCCGATCAGGACGATCGGTTCCTTGTGATCGACAAGCTTCACGCCACGGATGACGCCTCGCGGGTCGATGCCGACCAGCATGTGGATGGGCTTGCCGGAATAACCGGTCGCGTTTGCGAAATCCGAGTTCAGATAGACATAGCCGAGGAGTTCACCGCCGCGGTAGGCCGGCACCAATGGCGGATCGCCCTGCGCTGGGCCGAAACGATCGGCTTGCGCAAAGAAATCACTGGGGCCAACCTTCGACAGGAATTCCTGCACCCGCCCCGCCGCGAGAGCCGTTCCCGCGAGCGCAAGCAGCGCCGCAACGACTAGCGCGGCTCGCACAATCTGCGAAACCGCGCTGAAATGTAGCCTTTGGGTCGTCGCCGAGAAAGCCAACAGGGAACGTCCTATCCTGAACGCAGTTCCTGACCATAGAGGCCATTGGAACGTGATCAACACTGACGGGTCCCTGCTCGGCGATTGACGAGCATGGATCTCGACCGTCATCTTCCGAAAATTGCCATCGATAGGCAAGGAGGCTGGATGTCGCTACTTAAAGCCGAGCCGTCGACGCCGGTGAGAACGCTGGAGGAGTTGTTCTCGATCGCGCACGCCATGGAACGCGAGGCCGCCCACCGCTACGCCGAGATTGCCGAGCGTATGAAAGGCGCGGGCAACTTCGGGCTTGCGGCGGTTTTCGAGCGCCTCTCAGCCGATGAGCAGGGGCATCTGGCTCAGGTTGCGCATTGGTCGCAACAGATGAAGGGAAAGGCCCCCGACTCGGCTCTGATCCGGTGGAAACTGCCGGAAACATTTGACGATGAAGGTATCTCCACCACGGATCCCCAGCTTCTGAGCGCCTATCGTGCGTTGGCAATGGCCGTGCGTAATGAGGAAAGGGCCTTTGCATTCTGGAGTTACGTTGCGGCTCAGGCAGCAGATCCCGAGATTCAGCAGGCTGCGGAAGCGATGGCGCACGAAGAACTCGGTCATGTCGCCACACTGCGACGCGAACGCCGCCGGGCCTTCCACTCGGGCCGCCCAGGCCCCATCGACGAAGCCGGGGGCAGTGCATCGGGCCAGGCCACGGCTTCGCTTGAGCGCCGACTTGCCGAGCTCCTCGAGCAGATGTCAGCGCGGGCGCCGCCTGCCGAGCAACCGCGCCTGAAGGCATTTGCGGAGGCGGCAAGGCGGCACGCGCGCGAGCTCGAAGGTTCACCGATCAGTGTTCCCGCCGGATCCTATCCACCGACACTTTCCGATCGCCCCGAAGTCCTGGCCGAGTGGCTCAGCGAGCGCTATCTCGAAGCGGCCGATGATCTTCACGACGAACAGGAGTTGGTGCGCGTCCAAGCTCTCGCCGGGCACGCCATCGCTCGTCTCGCCTGGCTGCGGGCGGACCTGCCGGAACTGGAAGGAAGCCCAGGAGGCTGAATGGCTCCGCCTTGCCGCTTCGGATGCGCCAACCACCCGTATAAGGACCGACATCTGCTACCAGCGAGCTAGATGTTTGATCCCGGCATTTGATGGTGCAGTCTTTTCGCAAAGCTGGAGGGATGCGCTATGGGCCAGGTTCACCATGGGAGCGCCACGACGACAGCGGCGGTCCGTCGAGCGATACAGCATAGTCAAGAGAGCCTGAGGGCTCGGTCGCGTCCCTAGTGATGGTGTAGCTGACGGGCGGTCATCGGCGATTGCCGGTTAGGTTTGGGTTGCGAATGCCAACCCCGAACCGAGAGATCCCCGATGACCGACGAGATGATGAGCCTGCGCGGGCTGCTGGAGAAGAGCCCCGACACGGATTTTCTGCGCGAGATGATCGGCTTTGCCGCCCAGCGCCTGATGGAGCTGGAGGTCGGCAGCCTGACGGGCGCCGGTTTCGGCGAGAAGAGCCCGGATCGGCTGGCCCAGCGCAACGGCTATCGCGAGCGTGACTGGGAGACGCGCGCCGGCACGGTCGAGCTGCGCATCCCCAAGCTGCGCAAGGGCTCCTACTTTCCGGGCTTCCTCGAGCCGCGTCGCATGGCGGAGAAGGCGCTCACCGCGGTGATCCAGGAGGCCTACATCCAGGGGATCTCGACCCGCTCGGTCGACGACCTGGTCAAGGCGATGGGGATGAGCGGCATCTCGAAGAGCCAGGTCTCGCGGCTTTGCGAGGAGATCGACGAGCGGGTGCAGGCCTTCCTCGACCGGCCGATCGAGGGCGACTGGCCCTATCTCTGGATCGACGCCACCTATGTGAAGGTGCGCCAGGCTGGCCGGATCGTCTCGGTCGCGGTGATCGTGGCGGTCGGCGTCAACAGCGACGGCCGGCGCGAGGTGCTGGGGATGGATATCGGCCCGTCCGAGGCCGAGACCTTCTGGGCCGCGTTCCTGCGCAAGCTGGCGCGGCGCGGTCTGCGCGGCGTCAAGCTCGTCGTCTCCGACAGCCATGAGGGCATCAAGGCCGCCGTCTCGAAGGTCCTCACCGCAACCTGGCAGCGTTGCCGGGTTCACTTCATGCGCAATGCGCTCGCCCATGCCGGCCGCTCGGGGCGGCGGGTCGTCTCGGCCTTCATCGCCACCGCCTTCGCCCAGAACGATGCGGTCGCTGCCAGCCAACAATGGCGCAAGGTCGCCGACCAGCTCAGGCCGACCGTTCCGAAGCTCGCGGCCCTGATGGACAAAGCCGAGACCGAGGTGCTCGCCGACATGACCTTCCCGGCGCAGCATCGCGCCAAGCTCCATTCGACGAACCCGCTGGAGCGTCTCAACGGCGAGATCAAGCGTCGGACCGAGGTCGTCGGCATCTTCCCCAACGAGGCCGCCATCACCCGGCTCGTCGGCGCCATCCTGCTCGAACAGAATGATGAATGGGCCGTCCAGCGGGCTCGCTACATCACGCTGGAAAGCATCGCCCCGATCAGCGATGATCCGCTCGTCAGCCTGCCCGCCGTGGCCGCCTGACCAGCCCGGCCAACGCCGGCGCTCGACGGTTCCTGCCGTCAGCTACACCACGACCGGGGACACGACCGTTGGTGAGCGAAATATCGATCTCGCTCTGGTCGATGCCCGGAAGTTCAATCGAGATTTCCAATGCGTTTTCCGTCTCGGTAACGTCGGCTTTTGGCCCGTCAGGAGCCCAGCGTCCGAACGCCCCGACCGGTTGATCGAACCGCTTCCAGAAATCATCGAAAATCCGGTTCACATCACGTTGGAGGGAGAAGACGGGGTTATCCTCCTCCCGCTTCGCGATTTCGCTCCCCTTGTTGCTACCCCAGGGGATCAGGTCTCTGATTGGCATCGTCAACCTCCTTGTGGTGCATGACTTAAGCGGTCTTGAGCTCGATCTTGCGAGCCTTGGCCGGCGCGGCCTTGGGCAGGACGAGGCGCAGGACGCCGTCTTTCTGCGACGCCTCGATGGCATCGCGGTCGATGTCCTCGGACAGCGTGAAAACGCGCTCATAGTCGCCCGCGCCATACTCGGCATAGATCTGGCGATAGTTTTCGCGCTGCTGGTCGGCAGCGTAACCGCGGATCGCCAACGTTCGCTTCTCGAGCGTGATATCAACTCCGTCCGAAGCGACGCCGGGCATATCAACGAGAAGAACCACCTGGTCCGGTGTCTCGTAGATGTCGGCGCGCGGCACGAATACCTGGCGCGAGCGGGTCCGTTCACTACCGTCAAGCTTGCTCGGGACCTGCCGGTCGGTTGTCTGCAGTTCTTGAGCCATGTTTGCCTCCACTCATCCCTTGATCTGGATTTTCCTGGGCCGGTCCGCCTCCGGTCGATGCAGCTCGACTTCGAGCAGTCCGTTGTCAAAGCGCGCCTCCACCTGTTCCGGGTCGACGCGGAACGGCAGCTGGATCGTCCGGGAGAATCGTCCGCTGGGGCGCTCGCGGCGATGCCAGACGGACGTCTCGTCCTGCGACTTGCGTTCGCCCTTCAATGTCAGCGTATTTTCACGCACGGTCAGATCGACATCGTCGGCAGCGATGCCAGGCAGCTCTGCAGTCACCGCGACGCTGTTTTCGCCAAGCCAAAGATTGACTGGCGGAAACTCCTGAGCGGCGTTGGACCTGAGACCAGCCAGACGCTGATTCATTTCCTGTTGCATGCGCCGCATTTCCAGAAACGGGTCGTACCCGAGGCGGCCAAAGTCCGATAACAGCATGTCATCCTCCATCGCTTCATGACTCGGCATGATGCCGCGCGCACCTGCGCGCCCCGGAGGCGTATCGATCAGTGGCAGGCGAGATGAAGCGATCCTGTCCGAGGCCGAGCCGGTCGATCGCATGAGCTCGCGAAACGCGAGTAGGAGGGGTTCGAGTAAATACCGGACCACATCCTCCGGTCGTGTCCCCGGTCGTGGTGTAGCTGACGGCAGGAACCGTCGAGCGCCGGCGTTGGCCGGGCTGGTCAGGCGGCCACGGCGGGCAGGCTGACGAGCGGATCATCGCTGATCGGGGCGATGCTTTCCAGCGTGATGTAGCGAGCCCGCTGGACGGCCCATTCATCATTCTGTTCGAGCAGGATGGCGCCGACGAGCCGGGTGATGGCGGCCTCGTTGGGGAAGATGCCGACGACCTCGGTCCGACGCTTGATCTCGCCGTTGAGACGCTCCAGCGGGTTCGTCGAATGGAGCTTGGCGCGATGCTGCGCCGGGAAGGTCATGTCGGCGAGCACCTCGGTCTCGGCTTTGTCCATCAGGGCCGCGAGCTTCGGAACGGTCGGCCTGAGCTGGTCGGCGACCTTGCGCCATTGTTGGCTGGCAGCGACCGCATCGTTCTGGGCGAAGGCGGTGGCGATGAAGGCCGAGACGACCCGCCGCCCCGAGCGGCCGGCATGGGCGAGCGCATTGCGCATGAAGTGAACCCGGCAACGCTGCCAGGTTGCGGTGAGGACCTTCGAGACGGCGGCCTTGATGCCCTCATGGCTGTCGGAGACGACGAGCTTGACGCCGCGCAGACCGCGCCGCGCCAGCTTGCGCAGGAACGCGGCCCAGAAGGTCTCGGCCTCGGACGGGCCGATATCCATCCCCAGCACCTCGCGCCGGCCGTCGCTGTTGACGCCGACCGCCACGATCACCGCGACCGAGACGATCCGGCCAGCCTGGCGCACCTTCACATAGGTGGCGTCGATCCAGAGATAGGGCCAGTCGCCCTCGATCGGCCGGTCGAGGAAGGCCTGCACCCGCTCGTCGATCTCCTCGCAAACCCGATGGACCTGAAGCGCGGCATCGATCTCGCCGTCGAAGCGGTGACCAAATCGCTGGAGCAGCACTCCAAGAAGGTCACCAATTCCGACGAGATCGCCCAGGTGGGGACCATCTCCGCTAATGGCGACCGCACCATCGGCGCGATGATCGCCGAGGCGATGCAGAAGGTCGGCAACGAGGGCGTGATCACGGTCGAGGAGGCCAAAACCGCCGAGACCGAGCTCGACGTCGTCGAGGGCATGCAGTTCGACCGCGGCTATCTCTCACCCTATTTCGTGACCAACTCCGAGAAGATGATCGCGGAGCTGGAAGATCCTTACATCCTGATCCACGAGAAGAAGCTCTCGGGGTTGCAGACGATGCTTCCACTGCTGGAAGCCGTCGTGCAGACCGGCAAGCCGCTGCTGATTGTCGCGGAAGATGTCGAAGGCGAAGCTCTCGCCACCCTCGTCGTCAACAAACTGCGCGGCGGTCTTAAGGTCGCGGCCGTCAAGGCTCCGGGCTTCGGCGACCGCCGCAAGGCCATGCTCGAGGATATCGCCATCCTCACCGGCGGCACGGCGGTCAGCGAGGATCTCGGCATCAAGGCGGAGAATGTCACGCTCAACATGCTCGGCCGCGCCAAGAAGGTGCGTATCGAGAAGGAGAATACCACGATTGTGGATGGCGCCGGTTCCAAGACCGAGATCGAGGCCCGCGTCGCGCAGATCAAGGCGCAGATCGAGGAGACGACCTCGGACTACGACCGTGAGAAGCTCCAGGAGCGTCTGGCCAAGCTCGCCGGCGGCGTCGCGGTGATCCGCGTCGGCGGCGCGACCGAGGTCGAGGTCAAGGAGAAGAAGGACCGCGTCGACGATGCCCTGAACGCCACCCGCGCCGCGGTGGAAGAAGGCATCCTGCCGGGCGGCGGCATCGCTCTGTTGAGGGCGATCAAGACGCTGGAAGGCTTGACGCCAGCGAATGACGACCAGAAGACCGGCGTCGAGATCGTCCGGAAGGCGATTGCCGCTCCGGCCAAGCAGATCGTCGAGAACGCCGGCGATGACGGCGCCGTGATCGTCGGCAGGCTGCTGGAGGCGAGCGATTACAACCAGGGCTATGACGCCCAGACCGGAACCTATGGCGATCTGGTCAAGGCTGGCATCATCGACCCGACCAAGGTCGTGCGCACGGCGATCCAGGACGCGGCTTCGGTCGCCGGCCTGCTGATCACCACCGAGGCGATGATTGCCGAGTCGCCGAAGAAGGAAGCGGCTCCCGCCATGCCCGCCGGTGGCATGGACTATTGAACTTCGAGGGCGCCGTGGTTTTCGCGGCGCCCTTTCTCGACGCCGCAATCTCCAGGCATGCCGAGGGAAGCCATGCCATTTTCATCGCTGACCGATCCCATCGACCTGGCCCGTGCCGAGGCCGCTCTTGAAAGGGCCTGGGCGGAACTCAAGCCGTCTTCTCCGGAAGGCTCGAACCAGCAGGAGAGAAACAACCTCGCCTATATCATTGCGTCGCTGGTTCCTCTGGCGCTCGACGAGGACGATCTTGCACAGCGAGCGATCGATCGGTTTCGCGAGAAAGCCTAGGCGAGAGAGCTCGGAAAGCTTCTACATTCGTCTCAATCATATTTGGCATCCGACATGACCGATGGCCCACAGGACCCCAAGCAAATCTCCCCTTCCGACCGCTTCAAAGCCATGATTACGAGCGCCGAGAGCGCAACATACGGGCTCAAGGATAATCTCTTGGCCGTCATGACTCGGGATGGATCGGCAACCTGGCAGACCGTCTCCGCTCACATCGAGGCTCAATTGCCTGGCGCGGGCGAGTTCGATAGCGTCCGTCAATGTGGTGTAATTTCGGGTGTGGGACCGGGCCGTCATGATCAGGCGGCCTTTGGTGTAATCTGAAGGGGCCTTTCGTCCTCGATCGCCGGTGTGTTGAGGTCCGCCATGGCCTCGACCTGCATGTATCGATGCTGAAGCTGCCACTCGTCGTTGGCTTCGAGCAGGACGGCTCCGATCAGGCGGACGATGCTGTCCTCGTTCGGGAAGATGCCGACGACATCGGCCCGGCGCTTCACCTCCTTGTTGAGCCGCTCCAGCGGATTCGTGCTGTGCAGCTTCGAGCGGTGCTGGGCGGGGAAGGCCATGTAGGCGAGCACATCGGCTTCCGCATCATCCATGAAGCTTCCCAGCTTCGGCCATCTGGCGCGGAGTTGGTCGGCGACATGCCGCCAGGTCTGCACGGCACTGTCGTGGTCGGGCTGGATGAACGCCTGCCGGATCGCGGCGGCGACCATGGTGTGCTGGCCCTTGGGAACGTAGGCCAGCGCATTGCGCATCGCATGAACCCGGCACCGTTGCCATGTCGCGCCGAGCACGCGGACAAGGGCCGCCTTCAGCCCTTCATGGGCATCCGAGATGACCAGCTTGACCCCGGTCAGTCCCCTGCGCACCAGATCGCGCAGGAACGAGGTCCAGAACGGCTCGGCTTCGGACGGGCCGATGTGAAGGCCGACGATCTCCCTCTTTCCGTCGGTATCGACGGCGACCGCGATTATCGCCGCCACGGAGACAATACGCCCACCCTCGCGCATCTTCAGATAGGTGGCGTCGAGCCACAGATAGGGCCAGTCGCCGGACAACGGGCGCTTGAGGAAGGCGTTCACCCGCTCGTCGATGTCCTTGCACAGCTTCGACACCGACGATTTCGAGATGCCCGTCATCCCCATGGCCTGCACCAGTTCATCGACCTTGCGGGTCGAGACGCCGTTGATCCAGGCTTCCTGGATGACGGCGACCAGCGCCTTCTCCACCGTCTTCCTCGGCTCCAGGAAGCCGGGGAAGTAGGCTCCGCTGCGCATCTTCGGGATTTTCAGGTTCAGCGTGCCCAGCCGGGTGTCGAGCGTCCGGTCACGGTAGCCATTGCGCCAGGTCTGCCGGGCTTCGCCGCGCTCGTATCGCCCAGCCCCGATCAGGCCATCGACATCGGCCTCCATGATCAGTTGCAGCACGCTCTCGGCGATCGCGCGCAGAAAATCAGGGTCGCCGCTCTTCGCGGAAAGCTCGGCAAGCGCTAATCTGTCCTCGGTCATCGGGTTCTCCGTTTCGGTCAGGTCGAAGTCTTGCAACTCCACCTTCTCAAACGGACCCGGTGCCCACACCGGTTTTGGCCAAAAACGCAGCGGATTCTCCACCGCTGTTTCCACCGAAAGCGCTCCCCGAAATTACACCACGTCCTCGGACGCTACCGCGAGTTCGCGACCGCGCGTTTGAACGCCATAATCGCTTTGATCAGAACACTATCCAACGGACGAATGGCGGAGAGTAGATGATCGGCATCGGCAGAGTTCGGCACGCCGCCGCAAGATGCCGCCGTTCGCCCGAAACGCCTTTCTGTCTCATCTAATCGAGAATTCGAATGACAACGACCGCCACAGCCGAGCACCGCAGCTTCGAAGCCGACGTCTCCCGCCTCCTGCACATGATGGTGCACTCGGTCTATTCCGACCGGGACGTCTTCCTGCGCGAGCTGATATCGAACGCCGCCGACGCCTGCGAGAAGCTGCGCTACGAGGCGATCGCCCAGCCTGCGCTGCTCGGGGAGGAGCCGAAGCTCGCGATCACCATCGCGGCGGACGCCGAGGCAGGCCGGCTCGTCATCGCCGATAACGGCATCGGCATGAGCCGCGACGAGATGGTCGAGGCGCTCGGCACCATCGCCCGTTCCGGCACGCGCAGCTTCATGGAGCGGATCACAGCCGCCGAAGGCAAGGACGGCGCACAGCTCATCGGCCAGTTCGGCGTCGGCTTCTACTCCGCCTTCATGGTCGCCGCCGAGGTCGAAGTCGTCAGCCGCCGCGCCGGCAGCGACGAGGCCTGGGCGTGGTCCTCGGACGGCAAGGGCGAATTCACGGTGGCGCCGGTTGCCTTGGCAGACGCGCCCGCACGCGGCACGCGAGTGACGCTGCGCCTGATGGACGACGCCAAGACCTATGCCGAGCGCTGGACGCTGGAGCGCATCGTCAAGGAGCAATCCGGCCATGTGCCGGTGCCGATCGTGCTGGTCGAGAAGCCGGGGGCGGAGCCGGCCACGCTCGCTGACGGCGCTGCGCTCTGGACCAGGCCGAAGAGCGAGATCTCGACGGAGGAATACACCGATTTCTATCGCAGCGTCGCCGGGCAGTATGACGAGCCGGCTGCGACGATCCATTTCCGCGCCGAGGGCCGGCATGAATACACCGCGCTCGCCTTCGTGCCGGGTGCGCGCCCGTTCGACCTTTTCGACGCCGACCGCAAGGGGCGGATCAAGCTCTATGTGAAGCGCGTCTTCATCACCGACGAAGCCGAATTGATGCCGCGCTATCTGCGCTTTGTCCGCGGCATCGTCGACACCGCCGACCTCCCGCTCAACGTCTCCCGCGAGATGATCCAGGACAGCCCGCTGCTCGGCGCGATCAAGAAAGGCCTCACCAACCGGATTCTGTCCGAGCTCCCGAAGCTCGCCCAGCAGGATGCCGGGGCCTTCGCGACGATCTGGGAGAATTTCGGCGCGGTCATCAAGGAAGGGCTCTATGAGGATTTCGAGCGCCGCGCGCAGCTTCTCGATCTCGCCCGCTTCCGGACGACCGCATCCGGCGAAGGCTGGAGGAGCCTGAAGGACTACGCCGCCGCCCTGAAAGAAAACCAGACCGCGATCTATTATATCGTCGGCGACGATGCCGGGCGGATCGCCAACTCGCCGCAACTCGAAGGCTTTCGCGCACGCGGCATCGAGGTGCTGCTGCTGTCCGATCCGGTCGACAGCTTCTGGGTCTCGGCCGCGCCGGATTTCGAGGGCAAGCCTTTCAAGTCGGTGACGCAAGGCGCAGCCGATCTCGGGCTTATCCCGCTCCTCGACGGCGCGGCGTCTCCTTCCGCTGAGACGAGCAAGGAGATCAGCGTTCTGCTCGCATCGATGAAGGAAACCTTGGCGGCCGAGGTCGCGGATGTCAGGGCCTCGGATCGCCTCACCGAGAGCGCTGTATGCCTCGTGGCGTCCGACAAGGGGCCGGATCGCCAGTTCGAGCGCCTGCTCAGTGCTGCCGGACGCATCGACAGCGCGGCCAAGCCGATCCTGGAGGTGAACCCGCGCCATGCGGTGGTCACGGCCCTTGCCGCTGTCGAGGACGGTGCGTTGCGCAGCGACGTCGCACACCTCCTCCTCGACACTGCCCGCGTCCTGGACGGGGAGCGCCCGCCAGATGCGAACGCATTCGCCGAAAGGCTGAATCGGCTGGTGACAAGAAGCTTCGGCGGTGGATGAGAGGCGAAGTAAGGAAACGCGTTGCCCATGCGCTTACCGTGAAGCGTCCAATCCCGTTCGCTGAGCTTTAAATGTCTGGTTCTAGGCCACTTCCGAATGTCCGGTTGTGGCGCGTTTAGCTAGGTCGTGTGGACAAAGCGGATTCCCAAATCGGTTGAGGCGTGATTCATATGTGGACGCCCCCTATGGCAAGGCTTTTTGTCGGGATGTTTTGATCGGTTGCTTTCATATGTCCGGCCTGTTTGTGCGGCGTGATGGTTGCCGCTGGCCCTGATGGAAATCCGCCGACGAGGTCCCTATCAAACTGGCGCGCTGCTGGGGCGCATTGAATCACGCGGGTTGGCCTCGTCATTGGCTCGATCGTCACTCATCATCGACTGCCGTCACCAATTCGGGTTGTCTCTTCGGTCGGCCGCTCAGGCGGCGTGCTGTTGGGGTCTGTAGCTCTCCTTGCGCGTCATCAGGACCCATGCGATCCGGGCGAGCTTGTTGGCGAGCGCGATCGAGACGAGCCTGAAAGGCTTCTTCTCCAAGAGCTTCCTGATCCAGGCGGCCATGGGCGTCGGCTTGTCCTTCGTGTGCCGGATGACGGCGGTGGCGCCGACGACGAGCAATCGACGGAGGTAGCGGTCTCCCTGCTTCGAGATTCCGCCCAGCCTGGTCTTGCCGCCGGTCGACTGCTGCTGTGGCGTCAGGCCCAGCCACGCGGCAAACTGCCGGCCGGAGCGGAACTGATCGGGATCGGTGACGGTGGCGGCGACCGCGGTCGCCGTGATCACACCAAGGCCCGGAATAGCGGCGAGCCTGCGGCTTGCTTCGCTCTCGACATGCCAGGAGGCGATCTGCCGATCGAGTTCCGCGATCTCCTGGCCGAGGGCCACGATCTGGCGAAGCATGATCTCCAGCGCTGCGCGGGCGAAGGAAGGAAGCGCGTCCCTGTCCGAGAGCGCCTGCTCGGCGAGCCTCGCCAAATTGGCGACGCCGGGATTGGCGACAAGCCCCAGCTCGGCCAGATGCGATCGCAAGGCGTTGGCGGCTTGCGTGCGCTGGCGAACAAGCAACGAGCGGGCGCGATGGGTCATGAGGATGCCCTGCTGGTCGACCGTCTTCACCGGTACGAACTGCATTGTCCGCCGCTGGACCGCTTCGCAGATCGCCTCTGCGTCGAGGGCGTCGCTTTTGCCGCGCTTGACGAAGGCCTTGACGTAGGACGGCGGGATCAGGCGAACCTCATGTCCCATCGCCGAGAGCGTTCGCGCCCAATGGTGCGCCGTTCCGCATGCCTCCACGCCGATCAGGCAGGGCGGAAGCTTTGAGAAGAACGGCAGCATCTGCTTGCGATGCAGCTTCCTGACCAATGCCGTCGCGCCGTTCTCATCAATCCCATGCGCCTGAAAGACGCTCTTCGCCAGGTCCAGTCCAATCGTCGTGATCGTCATCGCGCACGCTCCTCTCGCTGCTTCGGCAGCCGGATCGGCACCATAGCGCCGCCGGTGGGCAGGGGCGTCCACATCATCAAAGCTGGTCTTTGGGGAGAGCAGCGGTGCTTCGCGGGCTGATGACGGACGAGGAATGGGCGTTCTTCGCGCCTTTTCTGCTTGAGAGCGGCGCACAGGGCGGCCGCCCTCCCAGCGATCATCGCAGGGTGCTCGACGCGGTCCTTTGGGTCACGCGCACCGGCTCGCCCTGGCGCGATCTGCCCGACGAACTGGGCAAGTGGAATTCGGTCCACCGACAATATCGCCGCTGGACCGAGGCGGGCGTCTGGGACGTGATGTTGAGCGCCTTGGCCGAAAGCGAAGCCTCTGACAACACAATGCAGATGATCGATTCCACCATCGTCCGGGCGCACCAGCACGCTGCCGGAGGAAGGGGGGGATTCAGAGAAACGGTATTGGCCGTTCGCGCGGTGGGCTCACGACCAAAGTTCATACCAGAGCGAATGCGGAGGGTCTTGCGGTCGGCTTCCGCCTGACGCCCGGCCAGGCCTCGGACATGACAGCCTATGGCGACCTCATGGACGAGGACGCACCCGATCCCGTCGCCATGCTCGCCGACAAAGGCTATGACAGCGACGCCATTCGGGACGACCTTGAAGGCCGCGGCATCGAGCCTGTCATCCCGACCAAAACGAACCGTAGGGTCCAGCGCCCCGTCTGCCGGAAGACCTACGCCCACCGCAACCGCATCGAGCGCTTCTTCAACAAGATCAAGCACTCACGCCGCGTTGCGACGCGCTACGACAAGCTCGCGTCCAGCTTCCTCGGCTTCGTCCAACTTGCGACGATCCGCATCTGGATCAGGTTCGTCCACACGACCTAGTTCGAATAAGTACCTTCCTTTCACGACAATCAGATTGAAGGCGCGGATGTGTCGTCTGCTCGCTGTGCGACGGCCGCACGCACTTCATTGGCAAAGTCGAGTGCGAGGGCGGATCGGAACCGGTCGCTCGCCCAGACGACGCCGATCTCGTAGAGGACGGCGGGCCGGAACGGCCGCACGACGACGCCGCGGCCGCTGAACTCGAAAGCGGTGAACGGGTCGACGATCGACACCCCGGCGCCGGCGGCGACGAGACCGCAGGCGATCATCGAGAGCGGCGTCTCCACGCGCGTGTGCCGCGAGATGCCGGCTGTCGCGAAGATCGCATCGATGCGATAGCGCATCGGCGTGGTCTGCTCGAGCGAAACGAAGGGCTCGCCTATGAAATCCTCCGGCTCCAGCACGGATTTTTCCGCCAAGCGATGGCCTTCCGGCAGGACCGCGGCCCCTGCTACGGGCGCCAGCATGTCGACCTCGATATTGGGGAAGTCGAGCGGACCTTGCGCGAAGCCGACATCGCAGAAGCCGCTCGCGACCCACTCCACCACCTGCGAGGAGATGCTGCCGTAGATGGCGGTCTCCAGCCCCGGCCTGTCCAGCATGAACCGGCCGAGGATACGCGGCAGAAAGCCGACATTGAAGGTCGGTAGCGCGGCGATCCTCAGCCGGCCGGACTGTCCCTCCCGCAGGTTTTTCGCAGCCCTTTCGATGCGCTCCAGCCCGACGAACTGCCGTTCGACCTCGCGATAAAGCGACAGGGCCTCATTGGTCGGCACGAGCCGCGTGCCGCGCTTGGCGAAAAGCTTCAGGCCGAGAGCATATTGCAGGTCGTGGATCAGGCGCGTCACCGCCGGCTGGCTGATGTGCAGCGCATGGGCCGCAGCGGTCACGCCGCCAGTCACGATCACGGTGCGAAAAGCCTCGATCTGACGTGGATTCAGCATCGTCCCGGTCTCCGCCAGAATCATAATATTTCGGTATGGATTGCGCGAATCATTCGATTTGACCAGTTCGAAACTTGCCCCGACCTTGGCGCATCATTCGAAAACGAGGAGGGGAAGCCATGAAACCAGCCATCACATTTATGCTCGCCGCCAGCACTGCGCTCGCTGGTTCCGCTGCATTCGCGCAGCAGAAGACGCTTTATGTCGCCGGCTATGGCGGCTCCTACGAGCAGACCATGCGCAAGGAGGTCATCCCGGCCTTCGAGAAGCAGGCGAACGTCAAGATCGAATATGTTGCCGGAAATTCGACCGACACGCTTGCCAAGCTGCAGGCGCAGAAGGGCAATCAGCAGATCGACGTGATCATCGTCGACGACGGCCCGGCTTATCAGGCTGTCTCGCTCGGCTTCTGCGGCACGCTCACCGATGCACCGATCTATGCCGATGTCGCGCCGGTGATGAAGTTCAAGTCGAACAAGGCCGTCGGCCTCGGCATGGTTGCGACCGGGCTGTTCTACAACAAGAAGGCCTTCGACGAGAACAAATGGCCGGCTCCGACCTCATGGGCCGATCTCAAGGATCCGAAATACCGCAAGAAGCTGGTGATCCCGCCGATCAACAACACCTATGGCCTGCACGCGCTGATTGCCTTCGCTCAACTCGGCGGCGGCGGGGAAAGCAAGATCGAGCCCGGTTTCAAGACGATCAAGGACGAGATCAACACGAACGTCCTGGCCTATGAGCCGTCGCCGGCGAAGATGACCGAGCTCTTCCAGAACGGCCAGGCGGTGATCGGCGTCTGGGGTTCGGGCCGCGTCAAGGCCTTCGCCGATACCGGTTTTCCCGCCGAGTTCGTCTATCCGAAGGAGGGCGGCTATGCGCTCGGCATCGCCGGCTGCCCGGTCGAAGGCTCGAAGAATGCCGCAGAGGCCAACGCGTTCCTGCAATACATGCTGACGCCGCCGGTGCAGGTGATCATGGCGGTGGGCGGCGGCTCCGGCCCGGCCAACACCAAGGTCACCCTGACGCCGGAGCAGCAGAAGGGCCTGCCCTATGGCGAGCAGGTCAAGGCGCTGAAGGCGGTCGACTGGGACGTCGCCAACGACAAGCGCGAGGAATGGACGCGGCGCTGGAACCGCGAGATCGAGCGCTGAGCGCCTCGGTCGATCGGATCAGACCCCATGTCGCATCTCGTCCTCGAAGGGCTGGGCAAGTCCTATGGCGCCGTCACGGCGGTGGAGGCGCTCGAACTCGCCGTGGAGCGTGGCGAGTTCGTCTCCCTGCTCGGCCCCTCCGGCTGTGGCAAGACCACGACGCTGCAGATGATCGCCGGTTTCGTGCCGGTCGATCGCGGGCGCATCCTGCTCGACGGTAGCGATCTCGCCGCCGTCGCACCCAACAGGCGCGGCCTCGGCATCGTCTTCCAGAGCTACGCGCTGTTCCCGCACATGACGGTGGCGGAGAACATCGCCTTCGGCCTCGAGATGCGCGGCGTCGCGCGGGCCGAGCGCGAGAAGCGCACGCTGGAGGCCATGGCGCTCGTCGGGCTGAAAGGCTTCGCCGACCGCTATCCGCGCCGCATGTCGGGCGGCCAGCAGCAGCGCGTCGCGCTGGCACGGGCGCTGGTCATCAAGCCGGCACTGCTGCTGCTCGACGAGCCGCTCTCCAATCTCGACGCCAAGCTGCGCGAGGAGATGCAGGGCGAGCTGCGCCAGATCCAGCGCACGATCGGCACGACGACCATCCTCGTGACGCACGACCAGCATGAGGCGATGGCCCTGTCCGACCGCATCGTGCTGATGAACCAGGGGCGGGTCGAGCAGATCGGTGCGCCGGATACTGTCTATGGGAACCCTCGCAGCGCCTTCGTCGCCAACTTCCTCGGCAAGACCAATATGTTGAAGGGCAGGGGCGACGGGTCCGGTCAGGTCACGATCGACCAGTTCACCGTCGCGATCGAGGGCGCTGGCATCGGTCCGGTGACGCTGGCCGTGAGGCCGGAGCGCCTCGTGGTCGCGCCAGCCGCCAGCGCGGGTTTCGGTGGACGCGTCACCGCCCGTGTCTTCCAGGGCTCGTACTGGCTGCTCAACATCGAGAGCACGGCGGGGCCGCTGATCGTGATGCGCGGCAATGACGGCACGGCGGTGCCGGTCGAGGGGGAGGCGGTGAGCCTGTCCTTCGCGCCGGCCGACGCGGCGCTGCTCACGGACGGGGCTTCGTCATGAGCCTCGCCGTCAGCGAACGCAGCGCACCCTATTGGCTGACGGCGCCGGGACTGCTCGTCTTCCTCGGTCTCGTCATCGTCCCGCTCGGCATGACGGCGCTGCTCTCCTTCTACGACTGGGGACAATACAAGGGCATCGTGCCGACGTTCACCCTGAAGAACTGGGTCGAGATCGCGACCGATTCCTATTTCTTCGAAGTCTTCCTGCGCACCTTCCGCATCGCGATCCTGGTAACGCTCGCGACGATCCTGATCGGCGTGCCTGAGGCCTATATCCTGAATCGGATGTCGCCTTCCTGGCGCAGCGTCTGCATGCTCGTGGTCATCGGTCCGCTGCTGGTCTCGGTCGTGGCGCGCACGCTCGGCTGGGCGTTGCTGCTCGGCTCGACCGGCCTCGTCAACCAGGGGCTGATGGCGCTCGGGCTGATCGGTTCACCGCTCGAATTCATGTTCACCGAGACCGGCGTCGTCATCGCGCTGACCCATGTCCTGATCCCGTTCATGATCCTTGCGGTCTGGGCCTCGCTGCAGCGCCTCGATCCGCAGATCGAGAATGCGGCGATGTCGCTCGGCGCCGGCTGGTGGACGATCTGGCGGCGCGTGATCCTGCCGCAGATCGTGCCGGGCATCCTCTCGGGCGCGATCATCGTCTTCGCTCTCGCCGCGAGCGCCTTCGCCTCGCCGGCGATCATCGGCGGGCGCCGGCTCAAGGTCGCGGCGACGCTGGCCTATGACGAGTTCCTCAACACGCTGAACTGGCCGCTCGGCGCCGCAGTGGCGACGCTGCTGCTCATCGCGCTGGTCGCGATCATCGTCGGCTCGAACCGGCTGATCGAGCGCCGCTACGCACAGGTGTTCGAATGAGACGCAACGGCTCCCTCGCCCTCGTCTTCCACCTCCTGTTCGTGGTCTTCATGCTGGCGCCGCTCGCCATCGTCTGCGTCGTCGCCTTCACCCCGGAGGGCTATCTCTCGCTGCCGACACGCGGTCCGAGCCTGCGCTGGTTCAGGGCGATCTTCGACTACCCGGAGTTCCTGCGTGCCTTCTACACCTCGCTCTGGCTCGCGGCGCTGTCCTCGACCGTGGCGATCACCCTCGCAGTGCCGGCGGCACTCGCGATCGCGCGTTACCGCTTCCCCGGCAGGGAGGCCATCACGGCGCTGTTCATGTCGCCGCTGATGGTGCCGCATGTCGTGCTCGGCATCGCTTTCCTGCGCTTCTTCTCGCAGATCGGCCTGTCCGGCACCTTCACCGGCCTGGTGCTGAGCCATGTCATCGTCATCCTGCCCTTCGCGCTGAGGCTCGTGCTCGCCGCCTCCTACGGCATCGACCGCCGGATCGAGCATGCAGCGATCTCGCTCGGCGCCGACAGCATGACCGTGTTCCGGCGGGTGACGCTGCCGCTGATCCTGCCGGGCGTCGTCTCGGGCTGGCTGCTCGCGGCGATCAACTCCTTCGACGAGGTCACGATGACCGTGTTCATCGCCTCGCCGGCCACCACCACGCTTCCCGTGCGGATGTTCCTCTACATCCAGGACAATATCGATCCGCTGATCGCGGCCGTCTCCGCCTGCCTCATCGCGCTGACCGCGGGGCTGCTGTTCGCTCTCGACAGGCTCTACGGGCTCGACCGCCTTTTCGTCGGATCCGGAAAGGGCTGATTCATGACCAGCAATGGCAACCGGAACGAAGGCGACGTCGTCGTCATCGGTGGCGGAGTGGTCGGCGGTGCGATCGCACTCGGCCTTGCCCGCTCCGGTGCGCGGGTCGTCGTGCTCGACGAGGGCGATGTCGCCCTTCGCGCCTCGCGCGGCAATTTCGCGCTGGTCTGGGTGCAGTCCAAGGGGCTCGGCATGCCGGAATACGCCCTCTGGACGCGCCGCTCGGCGCAGGACTGGCACGGTCTGGCGGATGTTCTCCGAGAGGAGGCGGGCATCGATGTCGCCCACAGCCAGCCGGGGGGCTTCGTGCCCTGCCTGTCCGAGGCGGAGATGGAGAAGCGTGTGACGGCGATGCGCCGCCTTCACAATCAGGAGGGTCTGGCCGACTTCCCCTGTGAGGTGCTTGGTCGCGCCGAAACGAAGCGGCGGCTGCCGGATGTCGGCCAGGAGGTCGTCGGTGCGCTCTACAGCCCGCTCGACGGCCATGTGAATTCGCTCAGGCTGTTCCGGGCCCTGCGCGAGGCCAGCGCCCGGCATGATGTCGACTACCGCCCGAACCGGGCGGTCGCGTCGATCGACCACCGGGATGGAGCTTTTCGCGTCCGCGGGCCCTGGGGCGAGATCGCCGCGGCCAAGCTCGTGCTCGCCGCCGGGCTCGGCAATGCCAGGCTGGCGCCGATGGTCGGGCTCGAGGCGCCGGTGAAGCCGAGCAAGGGCCAGATCATCGTCACCGAGAAGACCACATCCTTCCTGCACCATCCGATGGGGACGATCCGCCAGACCGACGAGGGCGGCGTCATGATCGGCGACAGCCAGGAGGATCGCGGTTTCGACACCGTCGTCGGCCAGCCGGTGATCTCGGTCATGGCCGAGCGAGCGGTACGCACCTTTCCGAGGCTCGCCGGCCTCAACGTGGTGCGTACCTGGTCGGCGCTGCGCGTGATGAGTCCGGACGGCTTCCCGATCTACGAGCAGTCGCGGAGCCATCCCGGCGCCTTCCTCGCCACCTGCCATTCCGGCGTGACGCTCGCCGCCAACCATGTCCTGACGCTCGCCCCCGCCATCCTCGCCGGCACATTGCCGGAAGCGGTCGCGAGCTTTTCCGCACGGAGGTTCCATGTTCCGGCCCATGTCTGATGCGGGCAGGAGCCGTAGCGCCGGAAGTGGCGCCCGGCTCAATTTCACCTTCGACGGGCGGCCATTGACCGGCCGCGCGGGTGATACGGTGGCGGCTTCGCTGTTGGCCAACGGCATCGTGGCCTGTCGCGAGACGCCGGTCTCCGATACGCCGCGCGCGCCCTACTGCCTGATGGGCGTCTGCTTCGACTGCCTCGTCGTTATCGACGGCGTCGGCAACCGCCAGGGCTGCCTGGTGCCGCTGCGCGACGGCATGCGCATCGAGACCCAGCACGGGCGTCGCCAGCCAGAGGAATTGCGCTGATGCGGGCCGTGACGGCAATCGATGAACTCGTCGAGCGCTATGATCTCGTCGTGGTCGGCGCCGGTCCGGCCGGGCTTTCCGCCGCCGCGCGAGCCGTGGAACTCGGCATCGACGTGCTGCTCGTCGACGAGAACCCGGCGCCGGGCGGCCAGATCTACCGCGCCATCACCACGACGCCGGTCGATGACCGTGACGTGCTCGGCGCGGACTACTGGCGCGGGGCGGAGATCGTCGCGCGCTTCGAGCGCTCGCAGGCCTGCTACGCCGCCCGCTGCACGCTCTGGTCCCTCGGGCCGGATGAAACGGCTCCGGAGGGCGAAGCCTTCGAGATCGGCCTGTCGCTCGATGGCCGCGCCCGGCTGATCGGCGCGAGGCAGCTCATCCTGGCGACCGGCGCGCAGGAGCGGCCCTTTCCGATCCCCGGCTGGACCTTGCCCGGCGTGATGACGGCGGGCGCGGCGCAGATCGCATTGAAGAGCGCCGCGATCGTTCCGGCCGGACGGACCGTGATCGCCGGTTGCGGACCGCTGCTCTATCTGCTCGCCGGTCAGCTCGCTGCCGCGGGTGCCGAGATCGTCGCGGTTCTGGACACGACGCCGCGCGGGAATTGGCTCAAGGCCGCCGCCCATCTGCCGGATTTCCTGCGCTCGCCCTATCTCGCCAAGGGCCTGAAGCTGCTGGCGAAGGCCCGGCGCTCGCTGCGCTTCGTCGATGGCGTCACCGGGCTCGCTGCCGAGGGTGGAAGTCAGCTGACGGGCATCCGTGTCGAGCGCGGCGGCGCGGCCGAGACCATCGTCTGCGATACGCTGTTGCTGCATCAGGGCGTGATCCCGAGCGTGAACCTGTCCAACGCCGCCGGCTGCGCCCATGATTTCGACGAGGCGCAGCATTGCTGGGTTCCACGCCTCGATACCTGGCTCGGCTCGTCTGTGCCCGGGATTGCCATTGCTGGGGATGGCGCGGGCATCGGCGGAGCCGAAAGCGCGGAGTTGCGCGGCGAGCTTGCGGCGCTCGGCTCGGCCGGACGGCTGGGCCGCATCGACGCCGGCGAATGCGACCGGCAGGCGGGCCCGCTTCGCGCCGAACTGGCGCGCGCCCTGCGCGGCCGTCGCTTCCTCGACCTGCTCTACAGGCCGGCGCCGCAATTTCTCGCCCCGCCGCAGGATGCGACGATCGTCTGCCGCTGCGAGGAAGTCACCGCTGGCCAGGTGCGCGACACTGCAGCACGCCTTGGCGTCACCGGTCCCAACCAGATGAAGGCTTTTCTGCGCTGTGGCATGGGCCCCTGCCAGGGACGCCTGTGCGGGCCGACGGTGGTCGAGCTGATCGCAGAGACGAATGGCACGACACCGGCCGAGGTCGGCTACTATCGCCTGCGCCCACCTGTGAAACCGGTCACGCTCGCCGAGCTCGCGGCCCTGCCGCAGAGCGAAGCTGCGGTGAAGGCGGTGGTTCGGTGAACGCAGCGCCGACCAGCGCCGACGTCATCGTCGTCGGCGGCGGCATCCATGGCTGCTCGACGGCACTGCACTGCACGCTGCGCGGGATGTCGGTCATCCTGCTGGAGAAGGACCATGCCGGCCGGCACGCCTCCGGCGTCAATGCCGGCGGTGTCCGCCAGCTCGCTCGTCACGTCGCCGAGATTCCGCTTTCGAACGTCTCGATGGCGCTCTGGCATCGGATCGCCGATCTGGTGGACGACGATTGCGGCTTCACCTCGGATGGGCAGGTGCTCGTCGCCGAGACCGAGGAGGATCTGGCGAACTGCAAGACCCGTGTCGACGACCTGACGCTGCGCGGCTTCCAGCATGAGGAGCTGATCGACGGCAAGGAGCTGCGCCGGCTTGTGCCAGCCGTGTCCGAGAGCTGCCCCGGCGGCGTGGTCTCCCGCCGCGATGGCGCGGCGATCCCGCTGCGTGCGACGCAGGCTTTCAAGCGCAAGGCGCAGGAGCAGGGCGCTAGCATCCGGGAGGGTGTGCGCGTCGAGGCGGTGTCGCGTCAGGGAGCAGCCTGGCAGGTAAGGACTGATGCCGGCAGTTTCACCGCGCCGCGCCTTGTCAACGCGGCGGGCGCCTGGGCCGACCGCATCGCCGCCGATCTCGGCGAGCCGGTGCCGCTGGAGGTGATCGCGCCGATGCTGATGATCACCGCTCCGATGCCGGCTTTCATCAAGCCGGTGGTGATCATGGTCAGGCGCAAGCTCTCCTTCAAGCAGTTCGGCAACGGCACCGTGCTGATCGGCGGCGGCTATAGCGGCCGGGCGTTGCGCGAGGAGAACCGCACCATCCTCGACTGGCGCAAGCTCGCCACCAATGCCGGGACGGTCTGGGACTTGTTCCCGCTCATGCGCGGCGTTCCGATCGTCAGGGCCTGGGCCGGCATCGAGGCGCGCATGCCGGACGATCTGCCGGTATTCGGGCCGAGCGCGAGGCATGAGGGCCTCTACCACCAGTTCGGCTTCTCGGCCCATGGCTTCCAACTCGGCCCCGGCGCCGGCGCGGTCATGGCCGAGATCATCGCGACCGGCCGTAGCAACGTGCCGATCGACGGGCTCGGCATCACCCGTTTCATGCAACAGGCGCATTAGCCGCCTTCGACCCAGGAGAACATCATGGCCATCAAGCGTTCCATCCGCACGCCGATCCAGAACCGCATCGTCGAGACCGGCAATCTGGTCTTCGTAGGCGGCGTCATCGCCGACGACACGACACAGCCGATGGGTCCGCAGACCCGGAACATCCTCAGCAAGATCGAGGGTTACCTCGGCGAGGTCGGACTCGACCGCAAGGCGATCGTGGCTGCGCAGATCTTCGTCACCGATCTCTCGCAGAAGAAGGAGATGGACGTCGCCTGGACAGGCTTCTTCGGCGACGACATGCCGACGCGCGCTACCGTCGGCGTGGCCGATCTCGGGGGCGGGGCCATGATCGAAGTGGTCGTCACTGCGGCCCGCGCGTAACGTCAGCTTTCCGGCGACGCTGTCCGGCGCGGTCATCGCCAGCGGCCAGTTCGTCGTCGACGGCAATGTCAAGAAGGTCCAGCACTCCACCGGCGGCATCGTCGGCGAGCTCAAGGTTCGCGAGGGCGACAAGGTCGAGCAGGGAGAGGTGCTGATCCGCCTCGACGATACCGTGACCCGCGCCAACCTCCAGGTCGTGGTCAAGCAGCTCGACGAACTCGGCATCCGACGCGGACGGGTGGAGGCCGAGCGCGCCGGCAAGGACGCGGTCAGCTTCGCGGCCGAGCTTACCGCCCGCCGGCACGAGCCGGAGATCGCCGAGCTGATATCGGCCGAGATGAGCCTGTTCGAAGCCAGGCGCGCCGCCCGTGACGGCCAGAAGGCGCAGCTCTCTGCGCGCATCGCGCAGCTTGGCGACGAGATCGTCGGCCTCAAGGCCCAGCAGAAGGCGCGCGATGCTCAAGCCGTGCTGATCGACGAGGAACTGACCGGGATCCGTTGGCTCTACAAGAAGAACCTAGTTGCGCTCAACCGCCGGACGGCGCTTGAGCGCGAGGCTGCCAGTCTCGAGGGCCAGAAGGGCCAGCTCGTCGCCGGCCTGGCTCAAGCCGAGGGCAAGATCGCCGAGACACGCCTGCAGATCATCCAGATCGATGTCGCCTTGCGCGAGGAGGTGATGAAGGAGTTGCGCGAAATCCAGGGCAAGAGCGCCGAGCTGGTCGAGCGCCGCATCGCCGCCGAGGATCAGATGAAGCGCGTCGAGATCCGCAGTCCGAGCTCAGGCTTCGTGCACCAGCTTGCCGTCCATACGGTCGGCGGCGTCATCACTCCGGCGGAACCCGCCATGCTGATCGTGCCGGCCGAAGACTCATTGCAGGTCGAGGCCAGGATCAACCCGCCCGACATTGACCAGATTGCGCTCGGCCAGGAGGCGCGGGTCAAGATCCACGCCTTCAACCAGCGCACCACGCCCGAGCTTGCCGGCAAGGTCACCCGCATCTCGGCCGACACCAGCCGCGACCAGCAGACCGGTGCGACCTTCTATACCATCCGCGTCTCGATGCCGGCCGCCGAATATACCCGCCTCGGTGCCAACCGCGTCAGCGCCGGCATGCAGGCCGAGGTGTTCGTGCGCACCGAGGACCGAACCCCGCTCGAATACATCGTCAAGCCTCTCAAGGACCAGATCGCAAAAGCATTTCGGGAACGGTGAGGCCAAAGTAGCCGGAGAGCCACCGCAATGTCCGGTTCTGGGCGACTATCCAATGTCCGCAGTTGGCGCATTTCGCACGTGCGCGTCTTCATCAGTTCGCAGTGCTACGTCCTGTGGAGATCGGTGTGCCCTCTCGGCCAATCGAGATCGGGCTCGGCAAGCCGCGTCACTGCCTGTCCGCGCGCCAATGTCCCTTCGATCGCTGCCTGAATGATGACCGGGGGCAGGAAGGCGAGAGATAGCGTCATCCTGGCTGAGCGCTCGGAGACCCCCTCCTCTTGGGCAATATTGATGAGCGCTGCCGCTTCGCCGGATACCAGCCGCCACAGCCAGCCACGCGCCTTGACGATGCCACTCAGCAACCGAGCACGCTCAGTCGAACGTATATATTGTGCTCCAGCCTTTTCATGAGGCTCTGCGATCGCCCGGCGCTGGCGGTGGCGCGGCGCGCTCCACGGGATCGAGATAGGCTCGACATCCCCCTCAGTTCTGCGAACATGCAGCTCGATGCCGGCCGTCGACAGGATGACACGGTCGAGCCAGCTGGCGATCAGTTCTTTGTCATCGGCAACATCGTGTCCGTCCCCCAGTGCACCTCTCAGTTCCGCGATGACCTTCGTTTCGATATCGTGCGCCGGCACGCGGGGAACCGAACCGGCATCGCTATGACGGCCCTGCGTCGTTGCATGCGACGCGTAATATCGGTAGCGAACCGGCCCTTTCCGACCGACGACTGGCGTCATTCTGTTGCCTCGGTCGTCGAACAGCTTTCGCAGCAGCAGCGCCTCGGACCGATTGCACGGGCCGCGCTGACCCAGCTGATTTGTCGCCAATCTCGCCTGCACGGCAGCGAACAGCTCGCAGGAGATGATCGCCTGGTGCTCGCCAGGGTGTGCGCTGCCCTTGTGGTTGATCTCGCCGAGATAGACCCGGTTGCGAAGCAGATGGCTGAGCGGTCCGTTCGTGAACGGCGTTCCGCCGATTTCCCGGCCGCTAGATAAGGTGCGGCGCCGGGAAGCGATGCCCTCTGATCGCAACGCGCGTTGAAGCGCGGGCACAGATCCGGCCTCCAGGTACCGCTCGAATATCGAGCGCACCAGCTCCGCCTCCTGCGGCTCGACGACAAGCTTGCGCGCTGCGACGCGATAGCCGAGCGGCACGACACCGCCCATCCAGAGCCCCTTCTTCTTGCTGGCCGCGATCTTGTCGCGAATGCGCTCGCCCGTGACCTCGCGCTCGAATTGCGCAAACGACAGCAGGACATTGAGGGTCAGCCGCCCCATGCTGGTCGTCGTGTTGAACGCCTGCGTCACCGACACGAACGAGACGCCGTGCGCGTCGAACAGCTCGACGAGCTTGGCGAAGTCCGCCAGCGACCTCGTCAGCCGGTCGACCTTGTAGACGACGATGATGTCGAAGCGCCGATCGCGAACATCGGCCAGCAGCCGCTGCAATCCGGGCCGATCGAGCGAGCCGCCCGAGAAGCCGCCATCATCGTAGCGCTCAGGCTGGCAGCGCCAGCCTTCATGTGCCTGGCTCTTGATATAGGCTTCGGCTGCCTCGCGCTGGTTGTCGAGCGAACTGAACTCCTGATCCAAGCCATGATCTGAGGAAACGCGCGTATAGATCGCGCAGCGCAGCGCCCTTAGAGGTGGCTTCATAGCCCGGCCTCCGCGCCGACGGAGCCGCGATCGCCATCGGAAGCCGACGGTACTCGACGAGGGCCTTTGCGGGCTGGGGAGTCTTTGTCGCGCAGCCCGAAGAAGCGCGGGCCATTCCAGTTTGTCCCGGTGATGGCTCGGGCGACTTCGGACAGGCTCTGATAGGTCCTGCCCTGCCAACTGAACCCTGCCTCGATCACCGAGACGCGATGCAATGTTCCGCCGTGTTCGCGCTCGAGTAGCGTTCCTGGTCGCAACCGCCCGCGTCGTGGATCCGGCACCGGTGGAACCGGATTGGGATCTCCCGCCGCCAGTCGCTCGGCGATCCTATCAAGATAGCGCACGCTCTCACGGTCGAGCCCGCCATAGGCGAGCTCCTGGACCTTGTAGGCGAGGATGCGCAGCAGGAGTGAGCGCGTCAGGTGGGCGGGCGCCTCGTTACGCATGAGCTTGCGCCATTGCACGCGAAGCTGATGGAGGTCGCTGCTCGTCAGAGCCGCCAGCTGAGCTGACACGTTGTCCGGCAGCGTGTCGGGAAGGCGCGTCGCAGTCATCAGCGAAGACCGGCGTGATAGGCGGCACGGTTGCCCTCGCCACGGCGCAGCTCGACAACATGGCCGCGCTTGCGCAGCCCGGTCAGCACGGCCCGGATCGTGTGCGGCAGCCACTGCGTCGCCGCGATGATTTCGTCGATCGACGCGCCCTCAGGCCGTTGCAGCAGCTCCAGCACGATTGAGATCTTCGAGCCGGAACGCGGTGCTACCGCCGCGGACGGACTATTCGCTGCGGCCGGCGGCGACTCCGGTTCTGCCGTGCTTACATCTGAGCCCAAACCGATCGCGGCGAGGCCAGCAGCCGAGATCATCAACCCGATCCGCCCCCGCTCGTCGGATTGCTGCCAGATGGGATCGTGCGGGCCGACAGCGCATTCGGTCGCGAGCTGAAGCTCCATCAGCTTGTTGCCAAAGCGATGGAGGGCGGCGCCGCGCAGCCGCTCGGGCGGAACCAACAGGCCATCAGCGTGCTGGGATGCTGCTGAGAGGACCAGCAGCTGGGTATCGTTGAGATGGGTCATGGTGAGGTCTCGTGGCAACGGCACCTGCCGTCACTGCCGCGAGCCCCGACGACGCTGTATCGCCAGAGATCCTGGGCTCGCCCCGAGCCCGCTGTCACCACACATGCTCGCTTCGGCAGCGAAGTCGAGCACAATGTGAGGCGGTTAGCTCAACTGGTCAGCCCTCGTTATCGAGGAGGTCCCAGCGGCTCTTGAATGGGTTCAGGGTCTTGAACGGGATGCGGCCTCTGACCCCGCAGGGGCTGCGATAATAGATCCGGTCGAGTTCGGGCCCGGGGACGACATAGTAGCTGGCCCCCTCGGCATGCAGATCGACGATGATGTAGAAAATGTGCGCTGCGAACTTGGCCTGGGCGAGTGAAGTGTCGCCCTTCGCGCCCTCATGCCGTGTCTTGACCTGAATCTGGATGGTGCGCGCGCCCTTCGAAGCCAGGATATCGATCAGCGGCGAGTTGCCGTTGACCATGGCGGCGAGCCAACCGCGGCGCAAAAGCTCGCCGGTGACAAAGTGCTCGCCGGACATCCCAGTCTGCCCGGTTCCGATCGCCACGGCATTCGCAGGCACAATCTCGACGTCTTCGCTCATTGCGGGCCCCCGCCTGGCGCTGCGTCCGCAGCTCACCCGCAGATAATTCAGAAATAGGAGATTACCAGTCCGTCGATAGACGGACGCCGATAGCGTCTCTGACGGGCATGGATGCCCGCGCGATCCTCGGATGGAATTTGCGCCGATTGAGGGTCGCAAAGGGCCTGTCGCAGGAGCGACTGGCCTTGGCTGCCGGCATCGACCGCGCCTATGTCGGCCGGGTCGAGCGCGGCGAAGAAAACGTCACGATCAATGTCGTCGCAGCCGTGGCCCAGGCTCTGGAGGTCAAGGTCGCCGACCTCTTCGTTGAGCCCCCGGCTGGCGCAGGACTGCCTGCCGCCCTCCCGCCTGGCCGCAAGCCAAAGAACGAGCGCGCTTGAACTATCCGATATTCTCGGCGGTGAGCTGATAGCCGGACGTTCCGTGTTTCAAGGCCTGTGAGATGCTATCCACCTGATCGTCGTGGCGCGAGCCCGGGAAGGCGAAGAGTTCATCCTCGAGCGCGGCAAGCCAGGCGGCCCGCTCCGGCAGGTGGACGAAGCCGTTCTCGAACTTGGTCGAGACTTCCGCCATCCGAAATTGCTTGTCTCGATCGACCTTGATCGCGCGAACCGGCACGCCCGCCTTCTTCAGCTCCTGGTGCAGAGCCGTGCCGGCGCCGATATCCTCGATCAGAATGCGGCTGGGCTTATAGCGGTCGGCGAGTTCGATCGCCTTGCGGCGCAGGTCGGGATAGTCATGTCGGCCACGGTGCACATGCAAGAGATAGTAGTTGGGCCGGGCGAACAGCCAGGTGGTGCAGACACTAAAGTCGTTTCCCGGGCCGCCCTTCGCCGCGGTGTCCCAGCTCTGAATGATCGATTGGCCAGGCTTGCGGCTAGGTGCCACGGCATAGCGGCTGATCCAGGCGCGTTTGATCATGGCGCCGCCTGGCGGCACCGGCTCCTGGAGATATTGGGCGGAGAAGGCATCAGAGCCGAGATTGGCCCTGAGATCGTCGAGGATCTGCTGCGGCTCTCGCTCTGGGTGCAGCAGGTCGCCTTCGGCGAAGAGGTGCGCACGCCCGTACCCGATCGGGATGAGCTGATCGGCGGGCGAGATCGCCGGCAGGTTCAATATGGTCCAGTCGCTGCCGGTCTGCCGCGATACATAGCCGACCAGATCGTCCATGTGCACGCGCTGCATGACGATGACCACGGCACCTTCGACCTTGTTGTCGAGGCGCGACAGCAAGGTGTTTGAGTACCATTTGTTGCAAGCATCGCGCGTGGTCGCTGACATGGCATCATCGGGTTTGATCGGATCATCGATGATGATCAGCGAACCGCCGCGGCCGGTCAGTGTGCCGCCGACCGAGGTGGCGAGGCGCATGCCGCCACCGGTCGTCTGAATCTCGGCTTCAGTATTTTTGCGGGCCGAGGGCTTCGTTCCAGGAAAGAGGCTTCGGTACCAGCCGCTGCCGATAAGGGCCCGAAAGTCGTTGCTGTGCTTGTTCGCTAGGTCCTGCGCATAGCTGACGCAGATGATGCGCTTGCTCGGATCGTGGCCCAGCGCGAACGCAGGAAAGGCGACCGACGCGATCACGGATTTCAGCGACCGCGGCGGCAGGTTGATGATCAGCCGCCGTGTCTTGCCCAGTCGGACCTGCTCAAGAGCGTGACAGATCGCGTCCAGATGCCAATTCCAGGCGAGATCGCCCGGAACGAGCGAGGTCGCTGCCTTGCCGACGAAGCTGGCGAAATCTCGGCGCAGAATGATTTCGAAGACCCGCCTGCGTTCCGCCTCCCTGACAGGCATTGCCAGCCTAGTCATCTCACGCAGCGCCATCGTCCGACCATCCGTTCTTCTCCAGGAATCTCTGGAAGATCAGATCGTCCTCGGCGCTGGAAACCGCCGGCTGCTCTTCGGCGCCCCCCTGCATCTGCTTAAGGCGAAGAACAAGTTCTACGTACTTCAACTCGCCATTAGCGGCCTTCTGGCATATGCGCCTGATCATTACCTCTTCCATGGTCATGCTCCGACGATTTCGGCCCTCGCCGACCGCAACCTTGCGCGACAGGAGTTCATCGAGGATCGTCGCCGAGCTCTTTCGGCCTTTCGGCCGACCGCGCGGATTGCCGCTTTTGCCGGGCGCGAACCGCGAATGCAGCGGTGGGCGGCCGCGCCCGACGAGATAGGCTTCACCTCCGTCGCTCATCGCGCACCTCCGCACAGATCGACCCAGCTGGAATCTTCTTCTGCGAGCGCCGGCTCCGGGCTGAGCTCTGGCGGCGCTGAAGCTGTCGGATGACTTTCGCGGACGGCCTGCCGACGCCGTGCTACCTCAGCATAGGTCTCACCGGTCTCAGCGAGGACTGCGTCAGCCTTGGTGACACTCAGCCAGCGGCGGATGGCAACGTCGACATAAACAGGATCGATTTCGACGCCGAAGGCTCGACGCCCGAGGCGCTCGGCCGCCATCATCGTCGTGCCCGAGCCCATGAAGGTGTCGAGGACGATGTCACCGCGGCGCGAGCAATCGCGAATTGCGTCAGCGACGAGCGCGACCGGCTTCACGGTCGGGTGCATCTTCAGCTCGTCGAGCCGCCCAGCCCGGAAGCTGTTGATGCCGGCATAGTGCCAGACATTGCTGCGGCTACGCCCGCTCTGGCCCAGCCCGAAATTGTTGACATGCGCGTCCTCGCCCTTCTTGAACACGAAAACGAGCTCGTGCTGCGAGCGGTAGAAACTCCCCTGCCCCGCGTTCGACTTCACCCACACGCAGAGATTCTTCAGCTCCGAGAATACGGCGGTTCCGGCTGTCATCAGCTCACCGACATGGCGCCAGTCCATGCAGACGAAATGGATCGAGCCGTCGACCGCATTGCGCTCGCAGACGGCAAGGCTCTCGGTCAGAAAGGTCGTGAAGGCCTCGGCGCTCATCTCCCCCGAGGCGAAGGCGAACTCTCGGTGCTTGATCGCACCGCGGCCCTGGACATGGCCGAGGACGGGCACGTTGTAGGGCGGATCGATAAAGACCATCTGCGCCTGTGCCCCATCCATCAATCGGGCGACAGCAACCTCATCGCGAGCGTCGGCGCAGATCAGCCTATGACGACCGAGCAGCCAGTGATCGCCCTTCTCGACAGCCGGGTCGCCTGCTGCTGGCACCTGATCGTCGGGTTCGGCCTGATCATCGAGATCGGCCGCCAGAGCATCGATCTCAGCCGCATCGAAGCCCGTCAGCGTGATATCCAATCCCTCTGCGTCGAGGAGGCCAGTGAGTTCGCCAAGTTCGACTGCGAGCAAGTCCCGGTCCCAGCCAGCATTCTCGGCAATCTTGTTGTCGGCCAGCATCAGCGCCCGCCGCTGAGCCGCACTGAGCCCGGCAATGCAGAGCGTCGGGATTTCGTCGAGCCGAAGTTCTGCAGCAGCGCGCAGGCGACCATGGCCGGCGAGCACCCCGCCCTTCTCATCGATCAGCACAGGATTGGTGAAGCCGAATTGCTCGATGCTCCGCGCGATCTGGGCGACCTGAGCCTTCGAATGCGTCCTGGCGTTCCGTGCTGACGGACGAAGCGACGCGATCGGGCGAAGTTCGATCTGTCGTGAGATTTGAATGCTATGGTTAGGTTTCAAATCGATACACTCCGCGCTTGCGATCTTGGATTCAGGCCCCGCGTCTGCGACCGCGGCGCGCCGGCTGGGTCTTCGACAACAGGTGATTGAGCTGGATGAATGGGTTCATGAGTTCGACGATGAGCGTGGGACTATTCGAATAGCCATCCAGCTTCACCCGCTTTTCAAGCTCTTCCCATCCTCGGCAGATAATATCGGGCCGGGGTCCATCCTTGCCCGCGATCATGCGTGTAACTTCCCCGACAGCTTCGAGATCCGCATGCACGCAGAAGAAGACCATTTTTCCAGAGTCCTCGACCACATTGCCCTTCGCGATGAGCTTCTCCCTGCTGAGTGCAGTTGCACCTGCGATAACCGTGCCTTCGATATTGAGCAGCGAAGCGATGTCCACCTCACTCATTCGACGATGCTCTTGCTCCAGTGACTCACGGAAGCGGCGGAGCGCGGAGACCGCCCTGCCCTGCGGCAAGCCGCAGTTCATCAGCCGCAACGCAAGAAATAAGGCGAGCACGGAATAGGCGGAGAAGGTGACATCGCGTCCAGAGCCAGCCGCATCGTCGTCATGAAAGGCGAAACTAGAACGCGTGTCGCCACTCGACGGCAGTCTGCTCTTTCGATCAGAATCGAGCAGGCGCTTGATCCGCGTGAGAATGACCTCATCCGGCTGGCTCGAATAGGTCGACCGGATCGCCTTAACCAGGACCTCGTTGATCTGATTCCGCTTGTACATTGAAACCTCTATCGAGGCTCCAATCTGCTCCGACGGAATTGCGGTGTCAAGTTGGGCTTTTATTTTGACGCGCAACGCCCTGCTCCTGGCGGCAACTCCGACTAGCGGTCGCTGATCTGCGGTCGAAGCTTCCCTGTTCTCGCTCTAGGGAAAGCTCGGGCTAACTGACTGACTTGTTTGGGGAAGTGCCGCGGCTTCGCGACTGAGAAACGCAGATTTTCCGCGCTTTCGCTGTTTCTTTCCGTGTTAGCAGGGAAAGCCGCCGCAGAGACGGATGCACCTCGGACTGCCAGCGGCACCAGCCATTTCTCGGATAACCGACGATTTTCCAACGGCGCGGAAGACCCGCGGTTTCGGCGCCACTTATCAACTGCGCGACCGATAGAATGCGGTGATCAGCCGGCGGTCACGCGCCAAATTCTCGGGCAGCCCGGCGCCTGTTGCGATGGCGGATCGCCGCTCCGCATCGTTGGCTTTGAGAGCCGCCGCCAGTTGCTGCAATTCCTGCTCGCTGCTTGCGATCTGCGCCGATGCCGGCCCGGCAACCAGGACGGCGGAAAGGATGAGCGCGACAAAAAACGCCGTCATTCGTATCATGGTGCAGGTCTCCCGCCCATCACGGGCCTCGTGTCGTTTTGCAGCAGGAGCCGCCGTGAAGACGGCCGCGCGCTTGGCGACCTCCCCCGGCCTCGGCGCGAGGAGCGGGCGCCTCATGGTGGTTTCCGCTCGCTGGAGGATGCCGCATCGGGGCGGGCGAAGAACATGACGCCGGTTTCGCCGCCGGGGGTATGGTTCCGCGCCGTCCATTCGAACCTGGTCGGCGAAATCTTTTTCGCATCCTGCGGGCAGAATGCGACCAGATCGGTGGGCGCGCCCTTGTCGACCACCAGCCGGTAGAGCCTCGCCGGCCCGCGCCATCCGTCCGGCGGTGCCAGATGGGTAACGGTGTAGAGTTCATAGCGAGGCTTGCCGGAAAGGAACGCCCGGCGCACGGCACGGTCGATGCAATAGGCCCGCGTCGCCGAGCCGTCGGCCGCCATCTCGGGGAACAGGTCGAGATTGATGTCGCTCCAGTACCTGAAAACCGGAGCATAGCTGACCTCGACACGGGTTTCGCCCAGTGCGAGGACCGTGTCCCACGTGAAATCGGCCTGATAGCTCCATTGCGCCGAGTCGCCGCTCATCAGGCCGTCCGCTTCGAGGCCCGCCTGCTTTTCCGGCGGCAGCTGCCGCCACATCGGCTCGCCGTCCGGTCCGGAGAGCAACGGCACGCCGGCATCTTGCAATCGACGGGTGACGTCCTTTCCTTCCAGCAGGGCCCGGCCTCGGCCTGCGAGCGTCGGCTTCCGGCCGTTCACGCTGACGGAAAGGCGCAGGTAGTTGGCCGGCTGCGTATCGGCGGCAAGCCCCGCGGCCTTCGAGTTTTCGTCGAGCGCGGCAAGGTCCTCGCCGGCATCCACCGGCATTGCGGGCATGGCGAAGCTGAAATGCAAGGTCTGCCGCGTGGCGGATTTGAAGACATAGGCCAGTCGGACGGAATAGATCGCGATATGGACCTCCTGCCGCTCGACGCTGACGCCGGCCGGCAGATGGAAAGCCGGCCCGCTCGCGGCATGGCCGATGCCGGGTTTTTCGCCGGCGGCAACGGCCGGGGCGACCGCGAGGGTGAGCGGGGCGACAAGCGCGGCAACACCTGCGGCAAGCCGGATGCGCATCATGTGCCTACCTCCGGCATCGTCGGGCGCGCGAGACCAGGATGCGCCGGCTGGCCGTCCTGCGTGGCCGGGGTTGCCTCGCCGCCACCGTGAACGCGATCGCGCCGATCCGATGCGCTTCATGCTGGCCCTCGCTTGCGTTCGTCAGCCGCCGATCGGCCGGAAGAAGGTGATGACCGGCCTGAAGTTCCAGCCGGCATGACGGACGATCTCGATGATCGGCTGCTTCAGCTCGCTGAGATCGAAGGTATAGGCGTAGCTGAGATCGAAGCTCGGCTTGCCGTCCTTGAATTGCAGCCCGAAGACCCGCTCGTGCCGGTATTCGTAGAAGGTGATGCCGAGGGAGGCGCTCCAATTCAGCGAGAGGAGATCGGACCCGTGCCCCGCCGACCAGTCGAACGAGGCGTAGCGGTCCTGCGCTCTGACATTGTGCGCGCCCTCGTCGAAACGCAGCACCAGCCGGTAGCCCTTGCTCATGCCGTGCAGGCGCATCAGGTCGAGCCATCTGGCGTCGGCATAGCGCCAGTCGACGACGATCTCGTTGTCGCGCCTGCCGCGTTTGACCGCGAAGGGAATGTTCTGCTCGTTGAGTGCCAGGAGCCGCGCCATCAACACCTCCCGCGCGGCCGGCGGCACGCCGGCGAGTGTCAACGGCGGTCGGATTCCAGGCCAGCGTGGCGGAGTAAAAGCAGGCCACTGGCGTTGAGGGTGGCGGATATGGCAGGGGCCCCGATCGGGGCCCCTGCCATATCGCGCTGTCGGGATTGATCAGGGGATGATCTCGCCGGTTTCTGGATCGGCTTCGTTGGCGGTGGTCTGTTTTTGCCCCGCCGCGGCGGAGGCGCGCCGGCGGCCGGCCGATTGTTTGAGGCGGTAGCTGTCGCCGTTCATGGCGAGGATGCTGACGTGGTGGGTCAGGCGATCGAGCAGCGCGCCGGTGAGGCGCTCCGATCCCAGGACGGACGTCCAGTCCTCGAAGGGCAGGTTCGAGGTGACGATGGTTGAGCCGCGCTCGTAGCGTTGCGAGAAGATCTCGAACAGGAGCTCGGCGCCGGTCGGCGACAGCGGCACATAGCCGAGCTCGTCGACGATCAGCAGCTTGACCGCCTGCAACTCGCGCTGGAGCCTGAGCAGGCGCTTCTCGTCGCGGGCTTCGAGGAGCTGGTTGACCAGCGAAGCCGCCGTCGTGAAGGCGACGGAGAAGCCCTTCTGGCAAGCGGCCAGCCCGAGCGCGAGGGCGACATGGGTCTTGCCGGTGCCGCTGTTGCCGAGCGCGATGATGTTCTCCCGGCGCAGGATGTAGCCGCAGCGCGCCAGCTCCAGCACGAGCATCTTGTTCAGGCTCGGGATCGCCGTGAAGTCGAAGGTGTCGAAGCTCTTCACCGCTGGGAAGCGCGCCGCCCGGATCCGCCGCTCGACCGTGCGCCGCTCCCGGTCGATCAGTTCGAGCTCGACCAACCGTAGCAGGTAGCGGGGATGATCGACGCCGTCGCGGGAGCATTCCCGTGCCACCTTGTCGTACTCGCGCAGGACGGTTGGCAGCTTCAGTTGCTTGAGGTGGTGCGCCAGCAGGACCTGCGGCGTTCCAGCGGTCGTGCCCGCCGGCATCGTCTCTTTCCCCGAGCCCGTCATGCCGCGGCTCCCGGCAGGAGCACGGCGTAATCGGCCGCCGAGGTCGTCTTCACCGTAGTCCTCGGCAGATACGGATAGGCCGCCAGATCCAGACGGGCCGGGCGCCGTTCCAGCCGCGCCAGCGCGATCAGCTTCACCGCATCGAAGCCGATCGCGCCCAGCCGGATCGCCTCGCCGACGGCGAAGCTCACGACCTCGCGCGGCAAGGCCTCCAGCAGCCGCAGCACCTGGATGAACTCGCGCTTGCCGCGATTGCCCATGCGCGCTTCCAGGAGATGGCGCAGGTGCTGGAAGGCCTCGGGCAGGTCCCAGCCCTGCAAGGCCGCGGCCTGGTCGAGGGCGTTCGGCTTCTCCTCGATTAGCGCCAGATAGTGCAGCGGATCGGAGACGAACACGCCCGTCCCGTAATTGCGGGGATGGCGGGCAATCTCCTCGCCCCGGCACAGGATCACGACCTCCTCGACGAAGCCCTTCACCACCACGTCCTGGAAGCCATAGGCCGTCGGGACCGAGTAGTCGTTCGACCGATATCGGACCAGCGCCGTCGACGAGACCCGCGCACCACGCTTCTCGCACGGCTCCAGCGGCACTGCCGGCAAAGGGCGCAAGACCCCGAGATCGGCAACAAGCCGCTCTCCGATCGTCTGGGCATGCCGGCCGGCCCGCTCGTCCTGTCGCCGGCGGCAGCGCTCGGCCAACATCGCGTTCAGTTCGGCGAAGCTCGCCGCCAAAGGGATCGGCGTCATGAAGTTCGAGCGGGCATACTTCACCAGCCCCTCGACCTTGCCCTTGTCATTGCCCTTGCCCGGGCGCCCGAACCGATCCCGGAACAGATAGTGGCTCACCAGCTCCGTGAAGGCCCGCGTCCGCTCGCGCCGGCCATCGCCGCAGATCTTCGCCACCGCAATGCGGGTGTTGTCATAGAGGATCGACAGCGGCACACCGCCGAAGAAGCCAAAAGCCGAGACGTGACCGTCCAGGAACGCTTCCGTCGTCTCGCGCGGATACGCCTTCACGAAGCAGGCATCCGACTGTGGCAGGTCCAGGCAGAAGAAGTGGATCTTCTGCCGCACGCCGCCGATCACCGCCAGCGCCTCGCCAAAATCCACCTGGGCGTGACCGGGCGGATGGGCCAGCGGAACGAAGGTCTCGCGGCCCCGCGCCCGGCAGAGCCGCACATGGTCCTTCACCACCGTGTAGCCGCCGGCAAAGCCGTGCTCGTCCCGCAGCCGCTCGAAGATCCGCTTCGCCGTATGGCGCTGCTTCACCGGAGACGCCCGGTCTCCGTCCAGGATCGCCTCAATCACCGGCAGCAGCGGACCGAGCTTCGGCTTCTCGACCGGCTTCGTGCGCGTGTAGCCCGGAGGGATCGAGAACCGGCACATCTTGGCGATCGTTTCGCGGCTCAGCCCGAACACGCGAGCCGCTTCCCGTCGGCTCTGCTTCTGATTGAAAACGAAATCGCGAACCGCCGCGTAGACCTCCACAGCGAACATCCCCGCCGACCCCGAAAGGGATCAGCCTATCCAGTGGACGACTTTTACGCCGCCCGCGCCCGCACAAACGCAGGCGCTTCACTGGATGGTTTTCTCACCGCCCTGCACAACATAGCGGAGCTCGTCCTTGGACAGCCCATACTTGATGGCGAAGAAGGCATCGAGTTCGGCCCTCATCATGCGCCGCTCGTCTTCCCCAACCCGTCGGACTTGCACGCCGAGGTCCTTCGCCAGCGCTGCCATCGACCCAGACGAGGCTGCGAGTTCCCCCACACGCTCGCAAACGAACTGTTCCTGCGACGGAGGCAAGTCCGGACCAAGCAAGGGCAGTTGGCTCATGTGCATGTAGTTGAGGTGCGTCCCACCAACCTTCTGGCGAGCGACGAAGTCCAACACGAGCGCAGATAGATTTCCCACCAGGCAACTGATCTGGCGGGCAGAAGCCTCCGGCAGCATGATCGGCATGGTGTTGCCCACCCCGACCTTCGGCATGAAGCCGCCAATCACGGTCCTTTCGTCCGTAGCGCGGCAAATATCCCTCCAGCCAACCAGCCATTCGAAGCGCCATCCAGCGGCCGCAAGGCGTCGCTCCACCTCAATCGCCGGGACCCAATATCGGGGCTCCGGCTCGAACAGCAGATCGCTCTTTTCACCCTCGGTGACGTCTCTAGGCTTCAATTCAACGGTTGAATTCCCATCATCGTCAACGACAACCTCCGTTTCGGATGCCCCCTCATACGTTGCCCAGCGGTGGTCGTAATGATGAACCATCTTGGCTTCATATAACGGCACCCGTCGATCCTCGGTTGCATCGCTTCTTACGACGAAATCCACTCCATCTCTTACGAACCCCTCGCTCAAAAGTTGCTGCTTCGTCTTAAAGAACGGGGTCGCGTCGTTCGTCATATCAAAAAAGCGAGCGTATTTGATTTTCCAGGGGTTCCACTTGTTGGAATCATCAACTCTAATTAGAACGTCGACGCGATCATGAATTCGCGCAGTTAAATCAGCATCGGTCCGCGTTCTAAATAATGGTATTGTCTTTGTATTTGGATTGACGCGCTCTATTTGAGACGGGGAGAGTTGGTATTTCCTATCATCGTCAGTCAAATCTGTTGGTGATGTTGCATATGAGATAAATTCGATTGCGCCTTTATTTTTTCCGATCGTAAGCAGGCAAAATTTAAAACTCCGATGAACGCCCTTAAAAAGGGCTTTCCTGTTCTCGAAATCAAATAGGCTCACAATCGATCTATCATCGACGATTTTACCAAAGAATATACTCGTATTCTTTTCGGTTGCTATACCTGTTGGGCAGATCAAGCCAGAGCGACCCACATTGTTCACTATAGAACAGAAGTGCTCAGCAAAAAGCGGATACAGATTGATATCGCCTTGCCCCGTTAGCGGGAACCGGCCCGATTTCCTCGCGAAATTGCTTCCCGCTTCTGCGACGCCCTTCGCCGCGACAAACTTGTCAAACAGCACGCGCTCTGCGGAATCTCGGTCGGAATCGGCCAAGAGCTTGATGAAACGCGCACGGTCGGTTTTGCCAGCTTCTGCGATCTGTGGCGCAAGGGTCGCAAAGAACTCCTTCTCGACCAGCTTAAGTTTCTCCCATGGCGGGTTTCCAACCACGATGTCGAACCCGCCCCGTCCCATGACCGCTGGGAACTGAAGCGGCCAGTGGAAAAAGTTGATCAGCTTGTCCAGCCGCTCGGCCTCACTGATCACGGACGCAGGAACGGTGCCCGCTTCGCCCTTGATCAACTGAAAGACATCAAGGGAAACGGGGACCGACCGGTGCGAACGATCGAACCCTTTCTTCACCTCTGCCTTCGGAGCAAAGAACGCGGCAGAGAAGACGTTGGCTGCCATGGTGAAGCGCATTAGCTCCTCATGGCTGTGCAGCGCCTGATACTCTGCGGCCTTCGCCTCGACGTCCGCGCGCGTCTCCTCAGGCTTGCGGTCAAACAACCGGTCGAGCTCAACGATCGCGCCATATCCCGTGCTGAAGTCGATCTCAAACTGGTTCGGGTTCTTCTTTCGAGCGGCGAAGAACTCGGCGTTGAGGTCGCGATAGTATCGGGCAGCCGTCCTGTCGTCGCCACTCAGCGGCGCATAGGCATCGTCTGGGATGCCGCCCTTCAACAGCGTGAGGTCATGGACACCGAACAGGCTGTTGCCCAACTTGACGCGGTTATCGAGGAAAGTCAGCGGCTTGCCTGGCTCGATAGACTCCAGCCACAGCGCGGCCTTGCACAATTCGATGGCCAGCGGATTGGCATCGACGCCATGGATGCACGACCGAACGACATCACGCATCGCATGACGCCAATCGTTCGGCGTGGGCGCTCCTTCGCATCGGATACGGACCAACCGTTCAGCCAGCCGGCGCGCGGCGCCAAGCAGGAAGTGCCCTGAGCCGCATGCCGGATCGATGATCTTGAGGTCCAGGATCGCCGCCTCGGCATCATCGTTTTCCTTCAACGCCTGATCGACGACCGGGTCGAGCGTAGAATCCAGCAATGCCTGCACGAGGCTATCGGGCGTGTAGTAGCTGCCGGTCGTCTTCCTCTTGTTGCCACCTGCCTTCTTGCCCTTTCCGGGCGGCTTACCGCGAACCTCGTCAGCATCGCCGGGATAGTTCATCGCGTTGTTCTCGGGCGAGATGAGTGGAACAAGCTCCAGCAAACCCTCGTAGACGGAACCGAATTCCTCGGTCTCCATGTCCCGCCAGTTCACCTTGACCACGCCGGTGCCGGTCTGCATCCAGAACAGATGCCGGATGGCCGAGATCAGGCGCCGGTTCGAGACGACGGCATCGTCGAAGCAGAGACGTCCATCGAACAGGCCGCCAAGGGCGGGCAGCCCGATCGCCGCGTCGCCGGTCGACAACTTGGCAAGCGTCAACCTCAGCCCCAGCCAGAGGTCATGGTGCCGGCTATCACCGGCCCGCTTCAGCGCCTTGTCGCGGAGACGGGCCAGGGAATAGCCGGTGCGATAGAGCTCCGATGCCGCGGTCTCCGTGTGAGGCGGATGCAAGACGTCCCGATCCTCGATCGTGATGAGGAAGATCACGCGGTAGGCGAACCGCAGCAGATCGCCCTGGAACTGCATGGCATCCAGCTTGCGCTCCCGCAGCGCCAACCGAAGCTTATCGTTGCGCGGGTTCTCCAGAAGCCCATTGCCGAGATCGAGGAGCATCGCCCGGAAATTGCCCTGGAGCCGATCCCTCGCAACGACGCCGTCGTCCTTCGCTGCCTGCTTCCAACCCTCAATGATGATCTCGTCCAATGCCCCTCGGAATCGGGTCGCATGGCAAAGCAGCCAGAGGATCGAGAACTCGGCGAAGAGCGTCTCGTTGATGATGCGCGCGATGTCGAACTCGACATAGGCCGGCCGTGTCATGCTGGCGTTGTCGCGCATTAGCCGAAGGACATGACCATCGAACGCGAAGCCCCACATGCGGGCCTCGTTCGCATTGAGAAGCTCCTGAAGGGTTCCCGCCGCCGAACGCTTGCGCTTGCCGTCCGCGAACGCTGCCTGAGGGATGTCGAGGCCGGCCTTCTCGGTGTCCTGGCCGGGAGATGTGAGAATGATCGGGACGTGCCCCGACAGGAAGGCCACCTTGAACTCGCGGCCCTCATACAGCACGGGCAGCGTCTGGAATTCGAGATCGAATCCCAGCACCTTCGCGAAGAGGTGCTCCGCCAAGGCGCGGACCTGGAGGGGGCTTTTGGTGGTCTTGTCGAAATCGCTGAAGCGCGCGCTCAGGATCTTGAACGCCCGGTTGATCTCGTCCCGCAGGTCGAGGCCCTTGTCGACGTCGTAGTCCTCCGGCTTCTGCCGGGCCGCTTCCAGCTTCTGGACCTTCTGGATCGTCGCCGCGTGCAGAATTCCGCCTTCAAGGACGGTGGCCTGGAGTTCGAGGTCGTTCACTCTACGGGTCATGTGTCCACTCGCTACTGCAACGCCGGAAGGACAACGAACAACCCGATGATATCGACCGGGTGGATAGGCTCGACGCGTGCCTGGCCGATATCGATCTGCGCGGCGCGGCCGGCGCCCGCGCGGGCGACGCGTCGGTGGTCCTCCGCAAGCGTACCCGCCCGTTGCGCGCTCCAGATCTCGACGCTGTCCTTGCGCCGATCGAGGCGGGCCAGAGCATCGACAACCATGCGCTGCGCGACCCCGGTCGGCACGTCCTGCGCCACGGGTGCCGCCAGGATGTCGAGTGCTCCCTTGTCGAGCAGCGTCTGGCCGTCCGGCCCGACGAGCCGAAAGGCCCCGACCTGCTCGGCGATCCGCATCGTCTCGCCGGATCGCGTCTTCAGGAAGATCCGGAAGCGCGCCCGAGCCAGGACGACCGTCTGGATGTCGGTGGTCTCCGATGTCCGCCAGACCGCCGCTCTCGCCAGGCGCTGGTCGTCAGCCCCCTCCAGCGCTGCTTCGACGATGTGCTCGGCCAGCGTCGCCACCAACGGATGCGAACGGGATGGTGCCCTGACCCCGCGCGTCTCGATCTTGATGCTGTCGGTGAACCCGAGGATATCGAGCCGCTCCCTGATCGAATCGGGTAACGGCTCAAGGGGCACCGTGACGATCGCCTTCTCCACCTGGAACGGCACGCCATAGGCGTTCAACGATGACTGCGCGAACCGCAGGACGTCCTCCGCCGTGCCGAGGATCTCGCTGGCACGCTGCCATTCGTCGACGACGTCCTGCGGCTTCAGCACGGACTGGGCGAAGATGGTCCGGGTTCGCTTTTCCCGGTCCTCGGCATTGCGCCAATAGGTGGCGATCTCCTTGTCGGCATCGGCCAGGAAGTCGAAACTCATCTGGGTTCGCCCGGCGCCTTTCGAGCGCAGCATCGTGGCCTTCATCAAGGCGCGGGAAACGGCGCGCTCGTCCTCGGGAAGCGACACGACGACCCCGAGCTGCTTCTGGATGGCCTGGGCGCCCCGGATGATCACCTCAAGGACGGCGCCATCCACGGGGTTGTCCTCGCCATACATGAGCACGGACCGGACGGTTGCCGAGGGCTGCTGGAAGCGATCGACGCGGCCTTCGCGCTGCTGGTGCTTCGTCGGGTTCCAAGAGAGATCGTAATGCACCACGGCGTCGAATCCGTCCTGCAGGTTGATGCCCTCCGAGAGACAGTCGGTCGCCACGAGGATGCGGTCTTCGTGATCCATGAGGTCCAGCACGGCCTGCTTTCGCTCGGCAGGCGGGAACTCGCCCGTGACGATACCGACCTCGACGCCCTTGAAGACCTTCCGGAGATACTCGCCCACCAACCGGGCCGTGCTGATGTATCGGCAGAAGATCACGGGCATGTGCCCGAAGCCGCGGAGTTCCTCCACGGCCTTGCGCAAGCAGGTGAGCTTGGGGTCCTTGCCGGGCGACGCGGCCAAGCCGATGGCCTGGGCGATCAGCCGCTCAAGCTTGGGATTGATCTCTAGGTGCGACAAGGCGTTCGGCTCGACGTCGCTGCCTTCGACATCCTCGTCGTCGCGATCCAGCACGCCGTCGAAGACGACCTCCGAGTTCTCGAACTCGGAAAGGGCACGCGCCCGCAACGCGCTGACCGCCGCCGCCGGGCTCGACGCCACGCACCGCATCAGCGCGAGGGTGCCCCAGAACGCCAGGCGCTGACGGCGCTCGTCGGAGCCGGCCTTGCTGACGACCGAGTGGCAGTAATCGAGCACGTCCTCAATGAAGGCCCCGTGCTCACGGCCCAGTGAATATTTGCGCTCGTCCTTCCTATGGATGGGGAAGGCATTGCCGTCCGGAAAGACCTTGAGGTCGACACGCCGGCGCTGGATGAAGTGGTCGCCCAGTCGGTCGCGCAGCTCGCGGCGTTCCTGCCCATCAGCTTCGCCGAGCTTGAGGAACTCCGGATCGATCAGGCCGAGCAGCCGGAAGAAGGCATTCTCGATCCCGCTATGGGGCGTCGCCGTTAGCAGCAGGAGATGGCTGTTCGGCCTGGCCGCGATCTTCGAGACCACCTCGAATCGACGATGCCTGCTCTCGTTGCCGGTGACGCAGGAGTGGGCCTCGTCAACGACCACGAGCTCGGGCGCCTCGCGCACGAAATCGTCGATGCGCTTCGCGCCCTTGATGAAGTCCAGGCTGACGACCGTGAAGTTGTAATGCCGGAACAGGCTTTCCGTTTCCGGAAGCCCTCGCTCCAACTTCGCGGCCGTGGCGGTCGTCACCGCAACGGCGTCGATCTCGAACTTGGTCTTGAGTTCGTCCACCCATTGGCTGACCAGATGGGCCGGGCACACGACCGCGAACTTGCGAATGGCCGCCCGGTCGAGCATCTCGCGCACGATCAAGCCGGCCTCGATCGTCTTGCCTATGCCGACGTCGTCGGCGATCAGGAGTCGGACCGGGTCGAGCTTCAGCGCCATCAGGAGCGGCGCGATCTGGTAGGAGCGTGGCGTGAAGGTGATCGAGGCCGCCGACCGGAAGGGGCCAGCGCCGCGTCGGATGGACAGCGACATCGCGTCCTTGAGAAGCAGCGCCTGCTCGCGGTTGCCGAGATCGCTCGGCGATGGCCGCCTGAACTCGGCGGACTGGATCGCATCCGGGCCCTCGACGGCTAGGGAAATGACCTGCACGTCCTCCTCGCTGCCGGCGAGGGGCCGCAACGAGACCGATTGATCCTCGACACCGGTGACCACCCACTCGCGGTCACGCGCCTTCACGATGTCGCCCGGGCGATGTTGGAACGTCATGGCTTACCCGATCAGCGACTTGAGTTCGGAGAAGGCTGCCGGCCATTCCGCGGCGTCCGCTGCGAACGGCACGATGACCACGCCGTTGTTCGCAACCTTGCTGGCTTCGGCGGTTTCACCGTCGCGTAACGCGATGACGCCGGCATGCCGCCAGGAGGCTGGGAAGGTAACGCCGCCGAGCGAGATCAGGTTGTCGGGCGCCACCACGATGCCTCTGGCGGCAGCAGCCGCTTCCCAGCTTTGCCCTTCCGCCGAGACGGGCTCACGAGATCCACCGAAGTCGCGAGCTGAGGGCCGCGGGGGGCCATCATGCGTCAGGGACAGCGACGAGCGTGCCAGCGAGACCAGGAATGCCAGCGCCTCCGGGTTCTGGCGGTCGATGTGCTCGTGCTCCGGCTGATTGAAGTAGGACAGGAGGCACCGATAGCAGCCGGCCACGCAGGTCGGATCGTCGTTCTCCAGGCCGTCGACCGTCAGCTGCGAAAGCTCTGCGTCCGTCGCATCCGCGAGCGCCTTGCCGTTGAACTTCCAATGCATGATGTCGAGCGCCCGGCGTGCCACCCGCGCGAACGCGTCAGATTCTCGCGACAGGCGCGATAGGACGCCGGCACCGCCCTCGACGGCCTCGTAGATCAGGAATGCGCGGCGATCGTCACGGGACGGCATGTTCTCCGTGAGGACCTCGCCTTCCTCGATCGTGAACTCGGCCTCGATCCCGCGGACTAGCGCGTAAAGGATGGTTGATGCTGTGGCATAACCGCCCGCCGCCATCACCGACCGCTGTGGAATGAACAACATGACGTTCTTGGTGTCGCTGACCAGCGGGACGACGAAGGCATAGCGCTGGTTGGGATCGCCGCTGTCGTCGTCCCGCTTCCAGAGACCGTTCGCCACGTTGATCGAGAACCCGGCGCCCCCAGTTGCGGCGCGCTTTAGACCCTTGTTGACGCGGGTGATCGTAGCGCCCGTAGCGAACTGGACCCTGGCCAAGGTCGAGCCGTCCGCTTCTATCTCGGCATTCCTGAACTGCGGGCCCTGATCGCGCGTCGGCCAGTTGAAGGTCGTCTGGATATCGAAGCCCTGGCGGCGGCGCTCCTCGTCGTTGGCGGTGATCCTCTGCGTGGGGCGCGCGTCGACGGCCTCGATCGGCAGGATGTTCGTGATGAGATCCGAATTGCCGGTCAACTCGGTGCCGCACGCATGGCATCGGTTGAGGCTATCGTCGCTGTGAGACGCGCCGCACGACTTGCAGATCCGAATCCGGCGCAGCCGAAGGTGGCCATCCTCGGACGAGTTGACAGGCAGCTTGGCGCGATGGACGCGGAATGTGCGCCCCTCGTGGTAGATGATGCTGTTGGGGCCGAACTCGGAGATGGCCAGGAAGCGAGCCCTCTGGACGAACGTGCGGCGTGATCCCACCGCCGGGATAAACGCGCGGAGCGGTAGGCGCGGGAAATTGTAGCCGGGCAGGAAACCTTCCGTGGCCAAGTATCGATAGAGGTAGAAGTCGCCTGATGCGCCGGAATTTCCATCCGCCTTAAGTGCTTCGATCTGGCTCCCGGCGACGGAGTAATCACGCATCGCCTGCTTGCGCTTGTCGCTCGGCTGGCTCAGGTCCTGATTGATCACATGCGCTCGCTCACGGAGCTGCTCGGCATCCGCGAGTAGGTTGCGCCACCGGTCGAAGGCGTGATCCAGCATCGTCGGCGCATCGCGGACCAGTTCGTCGACGAAGGCGGGACGGTCGCTGATCCACGGAGCGTCCGCAGGGGTAAGGTGCTGCATGAGGTCGGTATCGAGGACGCGCTCGATCCGACGCTTGGCCTCGATCGCCACGGCCGGGCTCGTGATCGCATCAGCGATCTCGGTCCGGATCGGACGCTTCGCCATCTCGATGTCCAGCACGTGCGGAATCGAGGGATTGAACTCTTGCTTGACGCAAGACAGCCACGTGGAATGTAGGTGGCTCTCGATCAGCTCGCGATTGACCAAATCCAGGCTCGGCGGCTCGACTACGCCGTAGACGAGCTCTTCCTTGTTCCGGAAGTAATAATTGTCGTGCGGGCTCATCGCCGAGCAATAGGTCAGCACGAGCGCCGCCTGGCCTGACCGGCCGGCGCGACCGCTGCGCTGGGCGTAGTTCGCCGGCGTCGGCGGCGCGTTCCTAAGGTAAACGACGTTCAGGTCCGCGATGTCGACGCCGAGTTCCATCGTCGGCGAGCAGAACAGGGTCGGCAGGAAGCGCACCGGCTCCGGTGGCGTATCGAACTCCTGGTCGGCCATCACCTGGCGGATGGCTTCCTGGTCGGCAGTCCGGAAGCGCGCTTCCCTCACCTGGCGCAGTTCGTTGGTGACCTGCGCGGTGTGTTCGCGACCCTCGAACCCAAAGATGGCCGATGATCCAGAGAGCGCGGCGGCCGTCATGCGGTAGAGATTGGCGAAGAACGTATTCTTTGGCGTCGCATTGGGGACGGCCTTGAACAACACCCGTCCGACATCGATCTGGAAACCGTTGCCGGAAGGCCGAAGCATGTGGGTATCGACCGCTGCCTGGAAGACGGCCTCGATGACCTCTTGAGTCTGCGGCTCCGTCAGGCGCTTAGGCCAGTGAAACTCTGTCTTGGACCTCAGCCGCCGGCCCAAGAGACTCTTCGCGCCGCTACGGATTTCGATGTCGTCGTCCGGGCTCTTGCCGCTTGGGCGCTGGCCGATAATCGCCGCGCGAGAGGTGGTGATCCTCTCGCTGTCACCCAATCCCCAAGGCGCCCGCAAGCGCGAAGCGGATTGCTGCCGAAGCTCGTCGATCTTCGAGCTTCTCAGGACGATAGAGTTGACCGCTACAACCCGGCGCACGTGATCAAGCACCGCCCGGACCACTTCCTCACGCTTCTTATCCGACAGGGCAGCCAGGAGGTGGTGCCTGGCAACGGCCTCATGCTCCACGACCTCCTGAAGGCCGCGATAATCCACCTCGATCAGCTTGAGGTCTTCCAGGTTGGGATTGGTGTAGCGCCACCCCCTCTGCTGGTCGATCCATCCCCTGAGGGCGAGCATCTCGCCCATCGTCTCCTCGGCATCCTCGATCGCGGTAAGCGACAGCTTTTTCCCCTGGCCAGCATCCAGTATCCAATCGTCGAAGCGGTCCGGATCGGTCTGGGTGAAGCGGAGCGCATCCTGGATCGCCTTGCCGAGCTTGTCCCCGCGAAGCCCCGATGAGCCGGCCGATGTCACCGCGCTGAGGAATCCCGCACGCAGTATCGTGACGAAGACGCTGTCGTTGAAATGGCCCGCCTGGAGGGCGGCGTCCTGCCGATTGTCCGTGAAGGCCAGAACCTTGCGCCGCGACTGTTCGAGACCGCTATGTTCGTTCAGCCATTCCAGCAGTGAGGTCACCAAAACGGTCGTTGCCGAGGACCGGCCTTCGGACGTGATGCCAGCGAGATGGGTCATGTCTCGACCCTGGCCGTTGTTTGCCGTCCCGCAGCATGCGCAGAAGCGGTGCTTGCCTGGAAAGAACCAAAGCGAGGTGCCGCTGGCAGACTGCGAACCGAGTGGGGTCAGCGAGACGGCTTCGCCGGCCCGCTTCCGGTAGGTAGGGATGAGCTTGCTCCCCTTGTCGTTCTGCCAGTTCTCCGGGTAGTCGGCGACCTCGCCCTTGAAGGTCCATTCCTCTTCCGCCGGCGGCACTGGGACGAGAAAGCCAGCGACCTGCGCAGCCTCGGGATCGAATGCCTCGTCCTCATCGGGCATGTCGTCGATCTCGCGCGCGCGAAAAACCGCCTCGTCGCCGCGGATCTTATAGACCGGATGATGTTCGTGACCGCATCGCCGGCAAAAATAGGTTCCGAAAAGGCGCGCCTCGTCTCCTTCGTCTCGCTCTGGCGCGAACACCTGCCCGTCGAAGAAGAACTGGCGACGACCACGGGGCTCCAGCGTCGCATGCAGGACGCCGGCGCCGGAAAGGAAACGATGTAGTCGGAACGGGAAAAACGGGGCCTCGCCTGTCGAGGCTCCGCCACGTTCCTTTTCGCCCTTGCTCGCCAACAACAGGAAATCGCTGAGTGCCGCGCGACAGCGATCAAGCGGCTCGCCGCAATCCTCGTGCAAGCGAGCGGCAGCAACCTGGAGATCAACCGGCTTCTGCCGTTCTGGGTCACCGGTGTCGAGCTTGTTCAACCCCAGGCGCGTCTCGATCCAGACCGCCATCGGGTCCAGTGCCATCGCGGCGTCGGTCATCACCGCCGGTGTTTCGCGTGTCACCATCTCGACGAGCGTCGATCGTGAGATCGTCGACGGCAATTGTGTTCGGCGTTCCAGCGCCTCGACCAGGACGTTCTCGGGTGGGATTTTGGTAGCGAACAAGGTGGAGGCGACGTTGGCCACGGTCTGCCGGCGCTCCATAGAGTCGCCCTTGCTCGACATCGTTGCCGAAGTGCCGATGCAGATGAGGTTGTCGTCCGTGACGAGCCGCTCGCGCACGCGGCGCACGAGCATTGCCACGTCGGCGCCTTGCCGACCGCGATAGGTGTGGAGCTCGTCGAGGACCAGGAATCGGAGGCCCTCGCAGTTGCTGATGACCTGCTCGTCCTGGCTCGCGCGTCGGGTGAGCAGGTATTCGAGCATCATGAAGTTGGTCAGGAGGACGTCTGGCGGATTGCGGGCGATCTCGGCGCGGTCTTCGGTCTTTTCCTGTCCTGTGAAGCGTTTGACGCGAGGCTTGTTGGGTCCGTCGAACTGACGGAGGAACTTCTCCGCCTCCTCGATCTGGCTGTTGGCCAAGGCATTCATCGGATAGATGACGATCGCGCAGGTGCTCTTCTTCGCGCCCTCCGACTTTGTCCGGAGAATGTGGTCTACGATCGGCACCAGATAGCAGAGTGACTTGCCCGAGCCCGTGCCGGTCGTAACGACAAAGCTCTGGCTGTTACGGGCCCTAGAGATAGCCTGCTTCTGGTGAAGGTGAAGCCGGAGGGGCTTTCCTTCCTTCCGGAAGATGTGCCCGGCATCGGGGTGGAGGAGCCCGTCGTTGACGATGTCCGAGATCAGGCCGCCAGACTTGAACTGCGGATTGATCTGGATGAGCGGCTCGGGCCAGAAGCGCCCGCTGTCATACTCGGCGTCGACGTAGGAGCGAACGTCCGGGGAGCGGATTGGTGTGAACGAGCGCGAGAAGGCGCTGTAGTCCTCGACGATTTGATCGCTTAGCGCAAAGACGTCCATAAGAGCGACCCGCTTCCCTAACTAAGACTTCTTGCGCTTGGCCAACCAGCTCTGGATGGCTTCCTCGACGATCTCGTAGCTATGCCGCTCTTCATCGAGGGCGGCCTTCTTCAGCGCCTTGATCACCTCGGGGTCGAGGTAAACGAGGAGCTGACGTCGACCATCGGCCCTGGCTCGCGGCTCGCTCATGACATCTCTCAATCCCAACGATGGGATAGATAGTTAGATAGCTAGAACGTTTCCCGTCAAGTTCCCATGCGAATCGCCCGACTGCAACAGGCGTCAGATCACCGGGGTCTTTGTGATGTTCGAACCGCCGCGTCGGGGTCCATCCTTACATCGGCACTGGTCGGAATTCGTCTGCCTCGCTCGCGAAGAAGGTCCGGGCGATCTCCCGACCAGCCCCCTCGACCAGGGAGCGCGCCATTGCCGGCAATTCCTCGCGGGCCCGCTTGTGATCGTCCAGCGCGATCGGGGTCGGGCTCTCCGGTGCGTCGATCCGCATCACCTTGTCTTTGCCGACCAGAAGGTAGGCCTGGCCCAGCGCGTTCAGGGATTGGGCCCGCATCGCTGCGCTGATGACGCCGCGCCACTGGAACAAGCCGCCGCCGGCCTTGCGTTCGTCGACCCGGAAGGCGGTCTCGCCGCAGCCCAGGCTCAGGATCTCGATCTGCGCTCGGTCGAGCTCGTAGCAGGCCAGCGCGTCGACGAGGGCGTTCATGACGGGATTGTTCGCCCACAGCCCGCCGTCGACCATGACGTAGCCGTTGTTCGGCAGCGCCTCGAAGTAGGTCGGCGCAGCGGCGGTCGAGAGGCCAACCTTCACCATGCGCTCGACCCGGTCGCGCTTGTAGTCGGGATGGTGCGGCGTCTTGAAGATCCACGGCTCGCCGTGTCGGCCCTCGAAGGCGGGGATGCAGAGCCGGGTCGTCGCCTCGCCCAGGGGCGCGTCACCGAAGATGCGCAGCAGTTCGTTCTCAAGGGGCTCGCGCTTGTAGACGTAGCGATGGCTTCGCCGCAGCAGGCGCACGAACCGTCCGATGCGCGACGGCGGCGGGAAGATCCGATCGCCGCGCTCGACGTAGATGTCCCGGATCTCGGCGGCCGTGCGACCATGCGCCAGGCCGAGCGCGATGATGCCGCCCGTGGAGGTGCCGGCGATCATGTCGAAATGGCGGGCGATCGACTGGCCGCCGAGGAATCGAAGCTCAAGCTCGGCAAGCACGGACGCGGGCAGGATGCCGCAGATGCCGCCGCCGTCGATCGAGAGGATGCGGAAGGGCCGGTCGGCGGGCCAGGGCTGACGAACCCGGCGGGTCTGGATGGTGCCGTCCGAACGGCGCGGTGGCACGTAGGTCATGGGGTCGCTCCTTCGCTCGCGGGAGGGGAAGGATGCCGCCCGCCGCCGGTCCATTCCCCGGTGGCGCGCCAACCCTCGTAGCAAGTCAGCCAATCGATGGTGAAGAGCACGGTGGTGTCGGCCAGGAGATCGGCGGGCGACCATTCGCGCGTGTCGGGGTCGAACAGGCAGAGCGAGGCCGAGCCGTCGTCGCCCCAGTAGACGTGCGGCAGCTTGCCCTCGGCGCTGCGGGCCATCGGCTTCAGGCGCGGCGAGAGCACGGTGACGTCCGGCTGCATCCGCATCGCGTCGATGCGCTCGAAGATCAGCGGTGCGCGGTAGACGATGCGGACCTCGTAGGTCCGCATCAAGGGGCGCAGGGGGCCGCGCCAAGCCGCAGTGCGGTCGTCGAGGCGGCGGGCCGCGAATGCCGGCCACCTCGATGCCATGGCGGCGAGCTGGTCCTTGATCGTCGGCAGGCCGATCATCACTTGCGCCCACCCATGAACGTATGCGGGCGCGCCAGGGCCGGCGCGGAGGCCGCAGCCGCGGCGCCCACGCCGGCGAGGCGCGGCGCGCTCGGCACGTAGAGGCCGCCCTTGGGCGTATAGGACTGCGACGCCGCCTGGATCGCCCGACCCCGACGGTCGTTGAGCTTGCGCATCGAGCGCTCGACGACGCGCTGGCCGAAGCGATCGCGCAGCCACTCGGCCAGATCCTCCTGATCGATCTCGGCGGTCTTGAGCCAAGTCAGGTCGTTGGCGAGCCGCGTCAGCATGCCCGCGTATTCGCGCTGTTGCGCAAGGTTCTCGGGCCAGCGATCCGTGAAACACTCGGTGTGCAGGGCCGGGTTCGTGACCCTCACGCGCTCGCCGCGGTCATCGGCGCGGCGGATCTCCTCGGCGGTCATGCGCGCCTGGCGGATTACCATGTCCGACAGCGTCGACGCGCCGCCGGCGGAGTGCCCGGCGAAGCACGACAGCATGATGGAGGGCGGGATGCGCCCCGTCGCGTTCGCGTAGGCGACGTTACGATGCCGCTTCAGCAGCTGGAGCGCGACGGTGGCCGTGTTCTTGACGACCAGCGGCGTCTGCTCCGGAACCTCGTCGAACTCGGCGTCGGCCCGCATCGAGAGCCCGTGGGCGTCATAGAACCTGCGGCTGAACTCCTCGGCGAACCGAAGCTCGATCGGGGTGCGGCCGCGATACCATTCCGCGAAGCCGTAGGCGTTCATGCGAACGTGATAATGCTCGCTCGCCGGCTTGTCCGGGTTGGCGTGGAAGATCTGGCTCTCGCGATCCGGCGTGCTAGCGAACCTGACGGACGGCGTGACGTCGAGGTGCATGCCGTCCTTGTAGCGGATGGTGACGCAGCGGGTCTGCCGCTCCACCTTCTGGCTGACGGGGTAATCCTTCAGCGCTTCGTAGAGCAGGTCGAGGACGGCGTCCGGATCGGCCCATGCGTCGAGGTCGAGCTCGGCGACGATGTCGAGGTCATATTCCTCGTCCGTCCCACGCATCGAGATGGTGGCGTCGATCGCCATCGACCCCTGGGGATAGAAGCGCACGATCCGTCCGTGCAGGGGGCTGCCCTCGCGCTCGGCGTAGCGGCGAACGGCTTCGTAGCGATCGCCGACCTGCGAATGCAGACCGGGCGGAAGCTGGAGATTGACCGCGACCTCAGCCAACGCGGCGTCGATCGGGGAATGGAAGGGGTCTTCGTCCCCCGGCAGGCGCAGCATGCGGTTCATGACCGGCTCCGTGGAAGGCCAGCCTCGCATTGGAGAATCGTCCTGCGAGTGGCATCCTACAACCTTGCCGGGCGGTCGGAGCTTTCGGACAAACTTTCAGAAAATTGTCCGGAACGCTTGCGACGCCGGCATACAGGGAGGGGCAACGACGAATGAAGCTGGTCGATGATGGAACCGCCGAAGCGTCGCTTGATCCACCCGTCGGCCTCTATGAGCCAGACGAGATATTCCGGCTGCTCACGACTTTATCGGACGACGACCTCGCCGTGGTCCTGGGCATGGAGCGCAGGTTCCTTCACGGGACGAGCTTCGAGCCAGGCGAGCTTTTTCGAGAAGCCCTGGTCAGGGCCGCCGGAGGCGATCGGCGCTGCCCGCGGGACGTCACGCCTCGGCAGTTCGTCGTCGGGACGATGAGGAGCATCGCTTCTCACGATCGGCCAAAACGGGCCGCCGTTCGCGAGTTCGACGAGGCGGCTCTCGATCCGGCGAACCCGACGGCGCAGGAGGTGTTGCCGACCGCACCGGTCGATCCGGAGGCCGCGCTGCTGGCCAAGGAGGACGTCGACGACGATGATGTGGTCGTCGCCGAGATCAAGGCGGCAGTGGCGGGCGACGCCGAATGCGAACTTTTGCTGCTCGGCTGGTCGATGGGCGATCGAGGCAAGGAACTGCGGGACGCGATCGGCTGCGATCAGGAGCGTCTCAGCTATCTGGCCAAGAAAATCCGGCGTGCAGCCGATAAACTATACCCTGGAAGGCGGATCCTATGAGCACGGTCAAGAAGGATCGATCCGAGCACGAACTCCGCAGGATCGACGACGCTCTCGTCGACAGCGCATTATCCGTCCCGTCGAGCGAATACCGCGCCGAGCTGGAGGACAACGGTGAGGATACCGCGGCTTACGTCGCGCTTGGACGCGCCATGATCGCGGACGCGCAACGGATCGCGGGCCGCGAGCGCATGGCCGCAGCCAAGGCCCAGGTCGTCGCGTTGAAGTCTCGTCCCGCGCCTAGATCTCAAGGATCGGACGCCGCAGCCCGTCTGGCCGCGTTCAAGGCGCGGCCCGAGTCGCCCTTCATGATGGCGGCCAGAAAAGGCACCAAGCTTTCGGCGAGTGACGAGGATGCCGTGGCGGATGCGCTCGCCGAGTTGGAGCGGCTCGAACGCGAGAACGGCGAAGGATGAAACCGCCTTCGCCCGCGGAGCGAACGCTCATGGAGCTCGGGATCGCCGAGCCTGCCGACATCGACTTGGAGGCGATCGCCTACTGCCAGCGAGCTGTCGTTCGGTTTCGGCCGCTCTGCGGGTGCGAGGCCATGATCGTCGGTCGCGGAAAGAACGCGGTCATCACCGTCAACAGCGACGCAGGGCCCGAACGGCAACGGTTCTCGATCGCCCATGAACTGGGACATTGGCACCACCACCGAGGGCGACAGCTGTTCTGTTCCGCCGGCGACATCGGAGACCGCCGCCGGGACGCCCTGGACCCCGAGCGGCAGGCCGACGATTTCGCCTCGGACCTCATCCTCCCCGACTTCATGGTGCGGCCCAGAGCCATGAAGATCCGGAAGGTGACGATCGCGGCGGCGGAGGAGCTTGCCGGGGAGTTCACGGCGAGCAGGACCGCGACGTTGATCAAGCTGGCGCAGCTCGATCGCTTTCCCATCATGCTCGTTTGCCACGATAGGAACGGCCTGCGGTGGTGGTCGCCTCACAACCGGTTTGCGAGCTGGTGGCGGCCCTCGCGGCAGCTCGACGCCCAGACCTATGCCTACGAGATGCTTTTCAACGACGCCGGCGACCCCCATCCACACAAGATGCCCGGCGACGCTTGGTTCGACTTCAAGGGCGCCGATCGGGACGAGGTTATCGAGCAGTCGTTCAGGCTTCCCGGCGACCAGATCCTGACGATCCTGACACTTCCCGAGCGCGCAGTCCCCTAATAGCGGCAAACCTTGACCAGCTCTGCCTAGTGTCCAACGTTCAGTGACGATGATCCGAGCCGCCCACACGATCTTCGACGACCGCTGGCCCAAGGCCGGCGTCGGACTTGCGCGCGCCATCGCTCGGTTGCGCCGAATAGCGGGCTGAACCTCGCGCCGCCGGCGCACCCTCACACATCCCCGCATTCCCGATCGCCGCGCGACGTTGCACGCGATCCCGTTTCTATGGAGGCGCCCATGTCGCGCCCGAAGACGCCTGCCGACTGGCAGGCCCAGATCTATGCCCGGCATTCCGACTGGATCGCCGGTTCCCATATCCATATGGCCGTTGGAGATGGCTGGTCGGATGTCGTCGCCCGCCTGTTCGACCGTATCGCCGAAGCCTTGGCCGGCGAGCCCGTCCCGACCAAGGCCGCGATCATTGATATCAAGGAGAAGTATGCGGAACTTCGCGCGGATCTCATCTGCCCGGTCGGACCCGACACCCAAGCCGCCATCGACCACGCGATCCTGCTCGCCGAGATGAGGTCCGAATGCACCTGCGATGAGTGCGGGCGAGAGGGCCGCCTGAGGTCCACGCTCGGCGAATCCGGTTGGCTTGCCGTCAAGTGCGATGACCATCGCTCGGGCTATCCCCGCACGGTCGCGAAGGGGCTGCCGAGGCGACGCGTCCGGGATCGCCGCGGGACGTTCGAGGTCGTCTACGACCGGGCGACAGACACGGTGGTCGAGACCCCGGTCGACGATGTGGATTCCCGTTAACCATGATCCAAGACGTGTCAGGAGTAGCATTAGGCCTCCTTGACCGGCGCGGCGTTTGTTCCCTATCTGTTTCGCGATGAGCATGACGCTATCCATATCCGACCGGCCCGCGACGAAATCGCGCCCGTGTCTCCCGGCTTCCTCCGCCAGCGACTGATCTCGCCGGCGAGCGGGAGGCCATTCCCTAGCCGAGGCCTCCCGAGATGATCCTTCCAACACGATCCATATCCACCGCCGCGCCGACCAAACGCCCGTTACAGGGCGGCGTCGACGCGCGGCCCGAGGAGATCTCCATGCACTTCCATTCCATTTGGAGGACGGACGACCGCTAACCCGGCGACGGCCTCCTGTGAGAGGCCATCATGCCCACCGAAATCACCCCCGATTGTTCTGAAATTGAGGGCGACGAGCCCACCACCGCCCCCGCCCACCAGACCCTGGCCGAGTGCGCCCTCTATGCGGCGATCCCTCCCGACATCATGGAGCGTATCGACGACGAAAGCAGCCTTGCAATGGTCGTCTCGGTGCCGTCCGCCGACTGGGTCGAGCCCGTCATTGACGCCCTGGGGTCGCTCCGCGAATGGAATGACGTCGTCGCGCCGATCCCGGGCAGCAAGAAGCGCCCGTCGTCGGCTCTCTGCGCCGCGAAGCTTGCCAACGGCCTGTCGGTCGTGGGCGTCGCGGTCGCGCCGGAGCGGCAGCTTCCCACCGCGCTGGTCACGGCTGCCGACGTCCGCATCGCTATCGGGACGCCCGACAACTCCGTGATCGCGCGCGTCATCGCGACGGCCACGGGTGATCGGACTATGACGATGCCTCCGCGTGTGGCAACGGGGCTCGACTATTACGACATCGTCTCGGCGATCCGCACGGGTTCCACCGCGCAAGAGTGCGTCGGTCGCCTGGAGGCCGCCGCCGCGAGCCAGACCGTCGTCGACGCGACGGTGGCGGACGTGCCCCGACTTGAGGAGATGCACGGCTACGGAGCGGCGGGAGAGTGGGGCCTGCGCCTGGTCAACGACCTGTGCGCGTGGCGGAGGGGGGACCTGCCGTTCGAGGCGATCGACCGTCATGTCGTATTGGCGAGCGATCCCGGGTTGGGAAAGAGCACCTACGTCCGCGCCCTCGCCAAGAGTGTCGGCCTGCCCCTATTCGTGACCAGCGTAGCGAGCTGGTTCTCGTCAACGGACGGATATCTCAACAGCGTGATCAAGGAGGTCGACAGGGTGTTCGGCGCCGCAGCGGCCTGCGCGCCGGCGATCCTTTTCCTCGATGAGCTCGATGCGTTGCCGGACCGCGGAACGGTCGGGGAGCGGAATCGGGACTATTGGGTCCCAGTGATCACGAACGTTCTCATGTCGCTGGATAGCGCTACCTCCGGCGTGGCGAGCAAGCTCATCGTGATCGGGGCAACTAACCACGCCGGCAGGGTCGATCCCGCGTTGGTTCGGCCCGGGCGGCTGAACAAGATCATCCACATTCATCCCCCGGGTCCCGCGGACATGGCTGCGATCCTTCGCCAGCACCTCGGCGGTGACCTGCCCGGTGAGGACTTGCTGCCGATCGCCGAGCTCGCTGGCACCGCCACCGGCGCCATGGCGATGGGCTGGGTGAAGCAGGCCAGGTCGGCAGCGCGCGTCGCCGGCAGGAGCCTGGTCATCGACGACCTCGTAGACGCGGTCGCACCGCCGGACCGAAGCCCGCCCGAGGAGCAGCGCCGGCTCGCGATCCACGAAGCCGGGCATGCCGTGCTTTCCCATCGCATCGCGCCCGGCTCCGTCCGTGCGGTCTCGATCGTCAGCCAGGGAGACGCCGCTGCTCACACGATGACCCTGCGGCGGCTCGGGCGATCGCCGACGCGCGCTGAGATCGAACTCGACGTCGTCGGCACCCTCGCCGGCCGCGCCGCGGAGGTCGAGATCCTGGGCGAAGCGAGCGTCGGCTCCGGCGGCGCGCTCGACAGCGACCTGGGGATCGCGACCATCCAGATCGCGTCGATGCTCACTTCCTACGGGCTGGGGCCGAACCTCATTTACTCGGGCGCCCCCGGCGACGCGCTGGAGATGATGCAGCTCGACCACGGGCTGAGGGCGACCGTGTCGCGCACGCTGGCCACGCTGCATGAGCGTGCCATCCTCGCCGTTCGCCAGAACCGCCGTGCCATCGAGGCGGTCGCTGACGGGCTCCTGCGTCGCCGTCATCTTGGGGGCGAGGTCTTCGCCGCGATCGTCGAGGCCGCGGACGCCGCGCCCCGACGGCGGAAGGGGGTGCGCCATGGATAGCATGGTCGTTTCCCTCGTCGCGCGTCTGATCTCGGTCCAGGCCGAACTCGGGCCCGGCGCCTATCGGCGAGCGGTCTCAGCCGCGTATCAGGCCGTCGCCCGCGTCGCGATGGAGGAAGCCGAGAGCCAGGCCGGTGTCGTCCGGCTGGGTTCGTCGCCGGCGAAGGTCGTGACGTTCCCGTTGGCAGTGGCCTGCGATCCGGCCCGTCGCAGGCCATCGGGGGATGGGCGATGACCAGTAAGGAGCAGAAGACGCGATGTGGCGCGAGAGCCACGGTGCCCGACTGCCTTTCGATGACGACGGACGCGATCCTCGAAGTTTGTCCCCCCAGCTATGGCCCGGCCGCTTGTGGGGGGACAAACGGGCGGCCCGGCTCCGTTAACCCTATGGGTTATTTGCTATTCCCCCCTCTGGACCCCGTTGACTCGCGGCCGCGGGTCAGCTCGGATCCGCATCAAGCGGTTCGCGTCGGGCCGCCTCGCGTCGCCGAGAGGCCTCGCGTGGAGGATTGGAAGGAGGACGAGCTACTCACGCTGACGGAGGCCGTCGCGCTGTTCTGGCCCCGAGGTCCGTTGACGGTGACGTCGCTTCGGACAGCGGGACACGAAGGCACCCTTGAGATCACCGTCGTTGCCGGCAAGCACTTCGTGACGCCTGCCGCGATCCGATCGATGGGGAGGAAGGCCGTCCCGAGGACGGAGATCGAGATGGTGCCACCCGGCATCGACCCGGCTGCGGCCCTGCTGCGCAGGATCGCGGAAGAGCGTTCGCCTGTCCGGCGCCCGCGAAACAAGACGTCCCGCTAGGGGCGTCGACATCCTGAGAAGACCCCGGGGAGGGGCGGTCACTTTCTTGGCGGAAACATCCGCCGCCTCCCCGGTCACCCGGCGCGCGAATCCTCGCGCGCCAAAGGAGAACTGCATCCTATGACCGGTAAGCGAACCACGCAACCCACCCCGCCCGACGTCTCGTTCCAGGCATTGCACGTGGCGATGATGAGGGCCGCAGTCGCGCAGCCCGAACCGGAGCGCAAGCGCGGTAGTCGCAAGAAGCCGCCACGTCTGATCATCGAGAAGCCGAAGACGAAGGGCGGCCAGTGGATCTACTACATCCGCGACGGCAAGCATGAGGAGACGACGCGCTGCGTAGTGGGCCGCGACGACGAGGAGGCGAAGACCCGCCTCGCCTTTTACAAGCTCCGGCAGGAGGGCAAGGCGCGGGCCATGATCGAGCCCCGCAAGGCCTCCGTGGCGCTCGCGCTCGAACTGCTTTACGACGAGGAGAAGCCGGCGAACGATGCCACCAAGAAGCGGCGGGACGCCTATCAGGAGCTTGGATCGCGCCTGTCGACCCTGGTGACCTTCTTCGGCGCCCTGACGTTCGGAGACGTCGACAAGGCCGCGACCACGCCCTTCATCGAGTGGCGCAGTTGTCAGCCCGACGCGCGCTTCCGTTCGGACGACCCGGATCGTCCGCCGCCGACCGTGTCGCCCGCCACCGCTCGGTTCGAACTCAAGACCTTGCGGAAGGCTATCAAGCTCTACGCCGAGCGCAACGAGCTGTCTTGGTATCCAGAGGTCGAACTGCCCAAGGAGGGCGAGGGCCGGAAGCGGTTCCTGACGCGGGACGAGCTCGGCCGCCTGCTTTGGGCAGCGCGCGGTCGCGTCTGGGACGCCGCCAAGGGCGGCTGGGCGACGGAGACGGTCGTGGACGAGAACGGGCGCATGGTGGAGCGCCGCATCCTGCGTCCGATCGAGACCCGGCAGGCGAGGCGGGCCATCTACCGCTTCGTCGTGATCGGCTACCACACCGGCACGCGGCACAAGGCGCTGCGGGAGCTCTCCTGGTCGGCGCGCGGCGAAGGCGGTTGCATCGACGTCGACGGCTGCGTGATCCATCGGCAGGGCTTCGGGCAGGATCCCGCCAAGGGCAAGCCCCAGCATTCGTCGACGATCTCGCCGAAGCTGGCGGCGATGCTGCGGCGTTGGCGCGACGCGGACTTGGCGGCGGGGATCGAGCACGTGATCCATCAGCCGGAAGGCACGCCGTATAAGGGACGCCTGAAGACGATCTGGGCAAGCGTCGTCGCCGATGCCGGGCTCGACGAGGAGGTGGTGCCGCACACGCTCCGGCACACCGCCGCGACGCACCTGCGGATCATGAAGGTCGATGTCAGGGCCTGCGCCGACCTGCTCGGCATGAGCGTCCAGACCGCGCAGCGCTACTATGCCCACTGGACCCTGGAGGGCAACGCGGGCGCCGCGAACGCGCTCGCCTACGGGCTCGGCCTCAAGGGCAATGTGCTGCTGGAGGGACCGCGGAAGAGCAAGCCGCAAGCGCCCCAGCCGGTGAAGACACCGGAGCCCGACGTGGACGGCTTCCAGCTCGAACTGCCTTTCGACATGCCGGCGATCGTCGTGCCGGTCGAGCGAGCGCCGTTGCCGATCCCGCTCGGGTCATTCCGTCCCGAGACGCTGATCGGGCCGCCACCGCCCAGGCAGCATCCCACCGAGACGAAGCGGGAGCAGCGCGAACGCCGACAGCGACTGGGCACGGCCATCAGGGGTGTGATCGGGCGTCCCGCGGTTCGCGCCATGCCGGCGCGCGAGATGATGGCGCCCGCGGCCGGGTGACCTCGATCCGGCCATGGGCCGTCTCCTCCCATGGTGGGCGGCCTCATCGGGCGCTCCGCCATGGGAGCTTCCGCTGACGCTTGGCTCCTAGGCGCCGCCTTCATCAAGCCGCCGCCCGCGCGCTCACGTCGCGGGCGGCCTGCCTTTGGCGATCGCCCGGTCTCAACGACCACTGATCTGGCCGCTGCTCCGGCCCAGGCTTGCTTGGAACCCCTTTCTGTCGAATCTTGGGGAAAGCGCCGGCTTGTCGGGCGCGGCGACCCTTGCGGACCGCCATGCGATGGCCAAGGGTCGATCGCAGGTTGTGCCGAGTGCCCGCGCGTGGCCCAGGCGAAGGGCTCGGGGGCGAGGCTGATGCAAGGTCCGGAAATTAGGAAGCCCCGGGAGAGGCGTTACCTGTCCCAGGGCTTCAAGATGTCGGGGGCGCGTGGCGAACCAGAGGGACCGCACCGACTGCTCTGTCGGGATTTGTGATCGCGACATGGCCGAAAGTCAAGTTCCATTCGCCTATACCGCCGCCGATTTGGCGGCGCTGAGGGCCGGCCTTTCGGAGGACCGGTTCGCGACGTACCTGACATTGGCGAAGGGCAACCAAGCCCACGCCTTCGACCTGTATCTTTACAACGCGCGCCTCGCCAAGGCGTTCCTCTATCCCCTCAGCGTCGCCGAGATCACGCTCCGGAATGCGATCGACGAACTCCTGGTCGGTCAGTATGGCGCGACCTGGCATACCGACCCCGGCTTGCGCGCTGTCCTCACGGTCGAGAGCGAGCGTTCGCTCGACAAGGCCATAGACCGCACCCGCATCGCCCACCCCACCATCCCACGGGGCCAAGTGGTGGCGACGTTGAGCTTCGACTTCTGGTCGAACCTGTTCCGCGACGAATACGATCGCCCTCTCTGGCAGCGTCATCTCCACGCGGTCCTGCCGCATTGCCCGCCAGGGCATACGCGTCCCAACGTCCAAACGCTGGTTCGCGATATCAACCGCCTGCGTAACAGGATCGCGCACCACGAACCGATCCTGAAGCTCGACGTCTCGGCGCTATACGCCGACATCCGCCGGCTCGTCGGTTACCGCTGTCCCGTGGCGGCGAGCTGGGTCCGGCACTATTCCACCATCGGCGCGGTGATGCGGACCAGGCCGAGGGCGGGCGCGGGCCACCGGTTCGTGGATCGTTGCGACGCCCGCTTCCAGCCCGTCTGGGCGGAGCAGAGCCTGCACGACGTCATGCAGGCCTATCGCGCCGCCGTCCCGGCCATCGTCTGCCTCGACCCCGCGGGCGGCGCGAGCGCCCTGTTCTGCGCCTCCGACATCGTGGCCTTCGCGGCGGCGCGGGCGGCGGAGGTCGAGGGGCTCGTCTCGTTCGCCGACCACACCGTCGCCGACCTGCTCAGGTCGGGGCTGGTCGGGCGCTGGGAGGCCATGGACGGCGACGAGCCGGTCGCGCGCATTGTCGATCGCTTCACGGACGCGCTCGACCTGAGGGGGATCGTGGCCACCCAGACCGTCGCCGGCGCCGTCGTGGTCCGGGGCGCCGTCCTCAGGGCCCACCGCCGCTATTGAGGTCCGGTCTTACCCCAGCGGGTAACGCTACCCGTTGCCCGCTACCGCGCGGCGGGTGCGGAGGCCGCCGGCGACGGCGGGAAGCGCGCGGGAAGTCGCGTGACGCGGAGCCGCGAATCGGCGAGTCTTCCTCAAGCGTCGGGCCGCGCGGGATCGCCGGCGGCGGTCGGCGAGGGGCATTGCTGGCGAACGGGAGCCCCATCCCTCGGGAAGACGTCGGGAGCGACGGCGTTTCCAAGGCGCGTCCTCCTTCCGACTAGGAAGGGGAGTGATCGTTTCCCCTGCGGAGCGGTCTCAACTGATGCTGTTTCGTGGCGTCTTAAACGGCCTTTTTCGGTCTGATTTCGCGCTAACTTCGGGAGTTCCTCGGGAGTGATTTCGGCTTCCAACGCTGGGGAATGGCGCTCTCGGTAGCCCGCCTTTCTTCTACCGCCTCCGCGTGAAGCTCCATCTCCCGAATATGGTCCGGGCTGTCATTGAAGACCTCGACCGAGCGTGACGGCGCCCTCCTGCCGCCAAGGACCTTCGGGGTGCGCCGCGTCATCGTGATCGAATGAAGACCGAGATGCACCACCTCGACGATGCCTCGGACCTCCGCGGCGAGGCGCGTGCGAAGTTCGCGGCTCTCCTCGCCTGTCTCGTCCAATGCGGCCATGATGGCAGCGAAGGCCGCCTGTCGCTGAGCCCAGGTGGGCTCAGAAGCACTCCGCCGATCATCACGCCTCAGTTCGGAGATTTGCTGGCGAAGTTCCTTGATCCGTTCGCCGCGCTGGCGATAGCGGGCCTTCGCTTCCTCGTCCTCCTCCTCGACCAGATCCAGCAAGTTCTTGCGAGCCGCCGTCTCGCGAGCGATCTGGGCCTCCAGATCTTGCTCGGTCGGACCTTCAGCGACCGGTTCCGGCTCCACCACCTTCGCGAGTTCACCGCTGCCGATCGCCTTCAGTGCAAGCTCCTCGACGCTCTCCAGATCCCAGTTTCGGTCGTTGAGGCATTCGAGCCCGCGCCTGCGGTCCGAGCAGGAGAGATACCGCCCGCCTCTCGGGCTCGGCCCTTTGTTGACGTGCAGCATCCGAGCGCCGCACACTTTGCAGCGAACCAACCCGCGCAGGATGGGCACGCGGGTATCTCCGTGACGTCCACCGCTGAATGAACGCCTCTCCCTGGCCGTGTTCGCGCGCTGCCACGTCAGCTCGTCCACCACGGCCGGATAGTAGCCGGGAACGGCATCGCCGATCGGCCGGCGCTTACCGTCCTGGCCGAACGACCAAGCCTGTAGCTCGCCGACCACCGCGCGGTTCGAGATGACTTTCGAGACGTAGGAAGGCTGCCACTTCTTGGCTCGGAACGCCGGGACCTTTTCCTGGTTGAGATCGCGGCAAATCGCGTACTTCCCCTGTCCGGCGATGCTCTTCGCGAAGATCCTCCGGATGATCTCAACCCGCTCCGGGATAATGACGATGCGCTTGCCGTCCTTGTCGGATACGACCTTCAACCATGCCGGGACGCGGCTCGTCACCACCGCCCGCGTGGCAGCCGCCTGGGCGCGCTTGTTTGTCCATGCCTCCGCAAGCCGCTTTGCTTTCGTTCGGCTTTCTTCGTGCGCGCGCGTCATGATGACGAGCGAGATGAATAGCGGGCTCGTGTCCTCGGTGAGGCGCTTGGCGGAATACTCCTGTCCATCCATCAGCGTGACGACGACGATGCCGCTCTTGATCAGCGCGAGGAAGCGGGGAAGGACATCGATAACCGCTTCGCGGCTGAGGCGATCGAGGCTCTCGACGAGCAAAAACGACCCCTTCGACACTCTTCCGCTCTCAACGAGTGCCAGGAAGCCGGCCAGAGCCCCCTCGGTGCGGTTTTGGCCGCGGTAGGCGCTGATGCCAAGGTCTCTCAGGCTGTCGTCGAGCACGACCCCGCGTTTCTCCGCCCAGTCGCGGGCATTCTTCAGTTGTCGACGAAGGCTATCGCCACGAAGCTGCTCGGGTCGGGAAAATCGGATGTAGGAATACGCGGTGGCCTGCATGGTCACGACTTTCAACCGCCGCTGAGCCTACGTCAATGAATAGGGCACAACCTGCTGGAGACGGGTGTCCGCGCCGCCGGGAAGACCGCGTTCGACGAAGCCGGCATCACCGCGAAGGATGTGCGCTACGCCTCGATCTATGACAGCTTCACCATCACCGTCCTGCTGCAGCTCGAGGCGCTCGGCTTCTGCGCCAGGGGGCGGGGGGGCGGCTTCGTGGAAGGGGGCGCGCTGGCGGCCGGGAGCGGGGTCATCACCGTCAATACCGACGGCGGCGGGTTGTGCAGCAATCACCCGGCGTTCCGCGGCGGCATGATCAAGCTGATCGAGGCCGTCCGCCAGATCCGCGGCGAGGCGCACCCCGAGCTGCAGGTGCCCGATTGCGACATCGCCATCGCGACCGGCATCGGCGGGATGCTGGGCTCGCGCCATTCTGGTGCCGTCGTCGTGCTGGAAAGAGGCTAGGCCATGAGCGGCAGGAGCCGGAATCCGGCGGACAGGGCACCGGAAAACGCCCCTTTCCGGAAGGCGGCCGCGGAGGGCCGACTGGTGCTGCCCTATTGCGGGACGTGCCGGCGCTTTCACTGGCTGCCGCGCGGTGAATGCCCGCATTGCGGCGATCTGCACTGGGAATGGCGCGCCGCCAGCGGGCGCGGGACCGTGCATAGTCTCGCCACGATGCATCGCGAAACGCCCCCGGTCACGCACGCGATCGTGGAGCTGGAGGAGGGCGTCGCGATGATGAGCCATCTGCTCGCCGACGATCCCGCCGCCCTGCGGATCGGCATGGCGGTGACCTGCCGCTTCCAGCCCCTGAACGGCATCGAGCACGCGGTGCTGTTCGAAGCCGCCCCGCGAGCAGGAGGCTGACATCGCCAATGGACGTGACGATCCGGCAGCTGAAGGCATTCCTGGAGATCGCGAACGTGCGGAACTTCCGCATCGCCTCGACCAATCTTGGCATGTCGCAGCCGTCGCTCTCCGCCCTGCTGAAGGATCTCGAAAGGAAGCTGGGCACGGCCTTGTTCACGCGCACCACCCGTCATGTCAGCCTGACCAACGAGGGCGCGCATTTCGTCCCGATCGCAGAAGGGCTCGTCAGGAACTTCGATCTGGTGATCAAGAACGCCTGGCGCGACATCAAGGACCGCGGAAACCGCGTCTCGATCGCGATCTCGGTGACGTCGATCATTCCGCTGATCTTTCCGAAGCTGCTGAAGGAATTGTCGCAGACCCACCCGGACATCAAGCTGCGCCTCGTCTCCGGGTTGACGCGCGATATGCTCGAAAGGGTCACGCTGGGCGATGCGCATCTCGGCATCATCAGCGCGATGCCCACCCCGAAGCTGTTCACCTCGCGAAAGCTGCTGAGCGACCGGCTGGTCGTGATCGGCCGGCGCGACGATCCGGTGATGCAGGATGGCTCTCCCATGGATTGGGAGCTGCTGCGTCGGCAGAGCTTCGTCGCCTGGAATTCCGGCGGCGGCATGCGCAACGTCATCGATATGACGCCGCAACTGGCCGAGCTGATGGAGCGTTCGCATTACGAGGCGTCGAACTGGGAGGCGCTCAAGGGCATGGTCGCCGTGGGGCTGGGCCTGACGGTCGTTCCCTGGATCATCGCGCATCAGGAGCGCGGCGGAAACCTGATCTATCGCGAGATCGCGGAGCTGCCCGGGGGCGCCGTCTCCGGCCGCGAGGTTTTCATGGCCGAGCGGCGGGATGCGCCCCGCTCCGCCGTGACCCAGATCGTGGTCGATCTGATCGACCGGCATATCAAGGAAAGCACCGCCTACGCCGAGAAAACATAATGGGGAGAAAGAGAGGACCTACGCAGACAAGCTTAGCCGCCGCTCCGTCCTGAAAAGCCTGACCGCCACCGCGACCGGCCTGGCGCTGCCGGCCGCCATGACAGGGCACGCCTTCGGCCAGGCGAGCAAACTTCTCTACGTCAACACCTGGGGCGGCCCCTGGACCGAGACCGAGCAGCGCGCCTTCTTCACCCCCTTCACCGCGCGCACGGGCGTCACCATCCGTACGGTCTCGCCGGTTTCCTTCGCCGCTCTGAAGGCGCAGGCGCAGTCCGGCCGCTACGAATGGGACATCACCGCGATCAACGAGCCGGCCTGGATCCGCGCTGCCACCGACAAGCTGGTCGAGCCGCTCGACTGGTCGATCATCGACCGCACCCGCCTGCCGCAGGACGCGATCACGCATGACGGCGTCGCGGTTTGCGTGCTCAGCACCAACCTCTGCTACCGCACCGACAAGTTCCGGGACAATGCGCCGCGGACCTGGGCCGATTTCTGGGACGTGAAGCGCTTTCCCGGCGCACGCGCCCTGTATCAGGACGGCCGCACCTGCATCCGCCAGGCCCTGCTGGCCGACGGCGTGCCGCGCGACAAGCTCTATCCGATGGACATCAACCGCGGGCTCGCCAAGCTTTCCGAGATCAAGCCGCATGTAAAGGTCTGGTGGCGTCAATCCGCGCAGGCCCAGCAACTGATCCGCGACGGCGAGGTCGACATTCAGCCAATCTGGAATTCCGGCGCGACGGCGCTGAAACGGCAAAACGTCCCGGTCGAGGTCTCGTGGGACGAGGCGATGCCGGTCCGCACCATCCTCGGCGTGGTCAAGGGCGCGCCCAATCGCGAAAACGCCTTCCGCTACATCCAGCTCTGCCTGGAGGCCGATCGCCAGGCGGAATTCGCGCAAGGCGTCGGCTACGGCCCCGCGAACGTCGCGGCCTTCGACCATATTCCGGCGAGTGTCGCGCGCGACATGCCCACGCATCCGGACAATGCCTCCCGGGCAGCGGTCATCGACGCGGCCTGGGAAGCCGAACACTCCAGCGAGATCGAGGAGCGCTTCCTGCAATGGCTGGTCAAATAATCCTTGGCCGGCTCCACGCGCCCGTCTGAAGGAGAGGATGACGATGTCGTCAGGAACGATGATGCGGCGAGCCTACGGCAAGCCGGCATGGCGGCGCAATCTGGCCGGCTATGGCCTGGTGGCGCCGATCGCCGTCTTCCTGCTGCTCGCCTTCCTGCTTCCGCTCGGGTTCGTCTTCGGCCTGAGCATAACCGAACCCACGGTCTCGCTCGGCCATTTCCGGCGCATCGTCGATGTGCCGGCCTATCTGATGGTGATGTGGAACACCTTCCGCACCGCGCTGACGGTGACGCTGACATGTCTCGTCCTGGGCTATCCGATCGCCTATGTCGTCTCCCGGCGCAGCGATGCCGTGGCGGTGGTGATGCTGGGCATCGTCGCCATGTCGTTCTGGACCAGCTTCCTGGTGCGCACCTATGCCTGGCTGGTCATTCTCGGCAATAGCGGGCCGGTGGCGGCGCTCTACGGCACGCTGGGGCTCGGGCCGATGCCGAAGCTCCTGTTCACCTCGTTCAGCTCGACCATGGGGCTGGTCCACATCCTGCTGCCCTATATGGTCCTGGCGCTCTACAGCGTGATGAAGCGGATCGATCCGTCCCATATCCGGGCGGCCCACAGCCTGGGGGCGACACCCTGGGTCGCGTTCACCAACGTCTACCTGCCGCTGAGCCTGCCCGGCATCGTCAGCGGGTCGATCGTGGTCTTCACCGTCTGCCTCGGCTTCTACGTCACCCCGATTCTGCTCGGCGGATCCAGCGACATGATGATCTCGCAGCTCATCCACCAGCAGATCGACCAGCTGCTGAACTGGGGCTTCGCCGCCGCGCTTTCGGTCGTCCTGCTGGCTGCTACGGCGTTGATCTACTCGCTCTACAACCACTTCTTCGGACTGGACACGCTGTGGAAGTAGCCGTTGCCACCAGCACCCGGAAGGCCGCGCCGGAGGCCCGGAGAGAAGACGTTCGCATGGAACCGCGCTTCTCCGAACGGCTCGAAAAAACGATGGGCCGGCTTCCTCTCGTCGCGGCGGTCCTGGCCTGCCTGTTCCTGATCGTGCCGCTGATCATCGTGATGATCATGTCGTTCTCGTCGGCGACCTCCTTCAAGTTTCCGCCCCCGGGCTACTCGCTGCACTATTACCGGGTCTATTTCAGCAGCTTCAAATGGACCTCGGCGACCTTCGTCAGCCTCTATGTCGCCCTCGCCACGGCGGTGCTGACCCTGGCGCTGGTGCTGCCGGCGGGCTTTGGCTACATGAACTACCGGTTCCGCGGCAGGGCGCTGCTCAACCTCGTTATCATGCTGCCGCTGATGGTGCCGCATGTCGTCTCGGCGCTGGGATATTATGGCTATTTCGGCCCGCTCGGGCTGGTCGGAACCCCGCTCGGGATGGTGCTGGCCCATACCGCGCTGGCGATCCCCGTCACCTTCCTGGTGGTCTGCGCCGGCATCAAGGGCTTCGATCGCAACCTGATCCGCGCGGCGATGATCTCCGGCGCCGGGCCGCTGCGGACCTTCTTCTACGTCTCGGCGCCGGTGCTGCGCCCGACGATCCTGGTCGCCGCGCTGTTCGCCTTCCTGGCCTCGTTCAACGAGGCGGTGGTCTCGATCTTCATCGGCGGCCGCGATGCCTCGACCCTGCCCAAGACCATGTTCGAGAGCATCCAGATCGACAGCGATCCGGTCATCGCCGTGGTTTCGGCGCTGCTGACCATGGCCGTCGCCGTCAGCGTCGTGGTCTCGACCGTGTTCTCCGAACGCAGGAAGCGCAAGCTGCGGCGCCAGCAGGTGCAAGCCGAGGCGCAGCAGCCTGCCGCCTTTGTTTTCCGCCGCCTCGCCCAGCCAGGAGATACGGCATGACGCGCACCTCGTATTTGACGCTCGACAACATCTACAAATCTTATGACGGGCTGACGAATGCTGTCGAGGACGTTTCGATCGACATCCGCAAGGGCGAGTTCATCTCGTTTCTCGGACCGTCCGGCTCGGGCAAGACCACCACGCTGATGATGATCGCCGGCTTCGAGGAGCCGAGCCATGGCGGCATCATGCTGGCCGGCAACGACCTGACCCGGACGAAGCCGTGGCGGCGCAATATCGGGATGGTCTTCCAGAACTATGCGCTGTTCCCGCACCTGAACGTCATCGCCAATGTCGGCTTCCCGCTCAAGATGCGCAAACGCCCGCCGGCGGAGATCGCCGAGCGCGTGAAGCGGACGCTCGACATGGTCGGCCTGTCGAGCTTCGCCCATCGCTTGCCGCGCGAGCTCTCGGGCGGGCAGCAGCAGCGCGTGGCCCTGGCGCGCGGGCTCGTCTTCGATCCCGACGTGCTGCTGCTGGACGAGCCGCTGGGCGCGCTGGACAAGAACCTGCGCGAGCACATGCAGTTCGAGATCAAGCGTATCCACCAGGAGTTGGGCGTGACGATGATCTACGTCACGCACGACCAGACCGAGGCGATGTCGATGTCGGACCGCGTCGCGGTGTTCAACAAGGGCCGCATCGAGCATCTCGCCGATCCGCTGGAGATCTACCGCTATCCCTCGACCAAATTCGTCGGCGAGTTCCTGGGTGATTCAAACTTCTTCACCGGCGGGCTCGCCGCCGACGGCACCTTTTCGGCCGATACGATCGGCACGGTCAGGATCACGCCGGCGGAGCGGGCGCGCGTCATCGCGTCCCGCATCGAATTGCTCGTCCGCCCCGAACAGTTGCAACTGATCGAGCCCGGACAAAAGGACGAGTTCAACAGCTTCGACGCCACGGTCCGCTCGACGGTCAACTACGGCGACAGCCTGCTGATCATGGCCGGGCTCGCCGGCCAGGCCTTGCGGCTGCGCGTCCGGGGCGAAAGCCAGGTGCCGGCCGTGGGCAGCACCATCCGCATCGGCTTCCGTCCCGAGGCGGGCCGGATCGTCCCGGCCCATCCCTGAGCGATCGTTCCGCTCCGGGCAGGCCCGCAAGCCCGCTTCACCCGATGGGTTCCCCGCCCGTCACCCATGAACTCATCCCCGGAGGGACACCATGCTGATCGATGCCTTGCAGTGCGGAGAATTTTCCCGCGACGTGTTCGAGCGCCTTCTGAAGGGCCGTTACACCTGCGTCACACCGACCCTCGGCTTCTGGGAAGGCACGCTCGAATCGATGGATTCGCTCGGCCGCTGGCGCGACATGGAGCGCGACAATGCCGATCTCATCCGCATCGTCCGACGGGCCGAGGACATCCGCCGATGCGAGCGCGACGGCAAGCTCGGCATCCTGCTCGGTTACCAGAACAGCAACCTGTTCGAGGGCCGCATCCGCTTTCCCGAGCTCTTCGCGGATATGGGCGTTCGGGTGGTGCAGCTCACCTACAACAACCAGAACGACGTCTGCGGCTCCTGCTACGAGGATGAGGACAGCGGCCTGACCCGCTTCGGCCGCGAATTGCTCGGCGAGATGGCGCGGGTGGGCATCATGGTGGATTGCTCGCATGTCGGCGACCGCAGCACGCTCGAGGCGATCGAGCATTCGCCCAAGCCGATCGCGGTGACCCATGCCAATGCCGCCTCCATCTTCCCGCACAAGCGCAACCGTTCCGATGATGTGCTCAAGGCGCTGCGGCAGAGCGGCGGCGTGATCGGCGCCGCCGCCTATCGCAACATCACGCCTGAACGCGCCTGCGCCGATCTCGTCGCCTTCTGCGAGATGATCGCCCGCATGGTCGAGATCGCCGGCATCGACCATGTCGGCCTGGGAACGGATTACAGCTACAAGAACGATGACCGGTTTCGCGAGTGGATGCGCAAGGGCCGCTGGACACGCAGCGTGCAGTATGGCGCCGGCTCCGCCGCCGTCCCCGGTGCCGTGGCGAAGCCCGACTGGCTGAAGGGCCCGGAAAGCCTGATCGACATCGAAGGCGGTTTGCGCCAGATCGGCTTCCAGCCCGCCGAGATCGCCAAGATCATGGGCGGCAACTGGCTGCGCCTTTACGAGACCGTCTTCGGCTGAGCAGCCGAGGCCGGCCTGATCGCCGTGTCCGCTAAGCCGTCGGGAGTATCTGAGCGCCCAGCGGCGCTTCAGGGACCGCGCTCAAGGCAGGAGCTGGCGCGCGCCCTCCACCACGAGATCGTTGATCCAGGCGAAGGCGATGAAATCCTCGCGGACCGGCTTGCCCGCGGCGCGGGCCGCCGCCGAGGCTTTCTCGACCGCGGCGGTGACCCGGGGGTGTCTCGGCTCGCCGGGATGGCCGAGCGACTGGCACAGATCCATCATGCCGTAGCTGAGGTAGTCGACGCCAGGCACGGCGGCGATGGCGGCGATATTCTCCAGCCCCTTGCCCGTCTCGATCATCACGCTCAGCGACACGCCTTCATTCGCCATCGCGAGCAGCGAGGGCAGGTCCCTGTTGCCGATATGGGCGTAGGGCCGGCCGCCCCCGAAGGAGCGCTGCCCGAGCGGCGCGTAATAGGTGGCCTCGACCGCGATCCGGGCCTGTTCCACGGTCTCGACATGCGGAACGACGATTCCCCTGACACCGCGGTCGAGAAACTGCGTGATCACCGGCGCGGTGCCGTCGGGCACGCGGGCGATCGGCGTCACGCCGTGGCGCTCGGCCGCGATGCAGGCAGCCTCGATGTCGGAGATGGTGAACGCGCCGTGCTCACCGTCGATGTAGATGTAGTCTATCCCGCCGGCGGCGAGGATCTCCATCGCGGCCAGGGCCGGATAGGTGAAGTGGACGCCTTTGATACGGCGATTGTCCGCGATCGCCTGCTTGAGGCTGTTATGATTGAACATGGATGTCCTCCGGTTCTTTCGCGCGCTCTTCAAATCGCCGGCAAAACGAGGCTCCTGAGCTTCGCAACCGCGCTGTGCGGGCTCGTCAGGGCCGGCTGCCCGATGACGGCGGAGACCGCCGCCTTCGCCCGGGCCGTGGAGAATTGCGCCAGAAGCACGACGTCGAAGCCTGAGAAGCGCCCCGCGGCTTCGGCGAGGCGCCGATCGTGGCTCTCGCCGTCCCCGGCCCGCAGCGCCGCCATCGCCTCGGGAACGCAGTGGCTTTCGAGGCGGGCCCCGGCGCGGCCGAGGCTCGCCGCCAGCGCCTCGAATTCCTCCGTCATCGACGCGATCGAGGGGGCGAAGGTCGCGAGCATGCCGATGCGGTCGCCCGCCGCCAGCGCCGCCTCGAACATCGCCTCGTTGGGCTTGAGCACCGGCACCGGCGCGCGCTCCGCGAAACCCGCGATCGCCGCCCCGAAGGCGGAGCAGGTATACAGAACCCCGTCGGCCCGCCTCCGCAGGGCGTAGTCGCCGAGATCGGCGATGCGGCCATGCATCTCGGGCGTAAGCTCCTCCTGCCCGGCGCGGTCGGTGCTGAGGCTGTCGTCGAGCAGGTTCATCACGAAGGCATCCGGCCAGAGCTCGCGCATCGCCGCGCCGACCGGGTCGATCGCCACCGTGACCGCGTGGATCAGGGCGATGCGCGGGGCCATCAGGCCACCGCGCAGGTGCCGCCGTCGATATTGACGGCGATTCCGGTGAGATAGCTCGCCCGCTCGGAGGCGAGGAAAGCGATGACGTCGCCGGCTTCCGCGCTCTCGCCGACCCGCCCGAGCGGCACGGCGCGCCGGCGCGCATCCTCGGCATAGCGCGCTTCCACCGCCTCGGGCGCGACGCCCTCGCGGGCGTAGCGGCGCTCATGCTGCCCGCTCTTGATGAAGCCGATGCAGACGGTGGTGACGAGGATATTGTCCGCGGCGAGATCGCGCGACAGCACCTTGGTCATGGCGATTCCGGCGGCGCGCGCCACGCTGGTCGGCATGGAGCCGGCGCGCGGCGCGCGGCCGTCGATGCTGGTGACGTTGATGATGCGGCCTCCGCCCTGCCGGCGCATCGGCGGGATCGCGGCGCGGATCAGCGCCATCGCCGCCCAGAGCTTCAGGTCGAAATCCGTGTTCCAGTCCTCCGGGCTCGCCTGCTCGAAGGGCTTGGCCAGGGACGCGCCGGCATTGTTGACGAGAATGTCGAGGCGCCCGAAGGCGGAGAGCGCCGCCTCCACGATGGTGCCGGCCGCGCCGGGCGCCGTGATGTCGGCGGCGAGCACGATGACACGACCGCCGCCGGACGCGGGAATCGCCTCGGCCGCTGCTTCGAGGACATTCGCGCGCCGGCCGACGATCAGCACGTTCGCGCCCTCGCGGGCCATGCTCGCGGCAGCCGCGCGGCCCACCCCCTCGCCGCCGCCGGTGACGATGGCGGTCTTGCCCTGCAGCCCGAGTTCCATGACGCCTTCTCCTTATCAGACTTCGCTGTCGGCCTTGACCGTGCGGAAGATCCGCAGCGACGAGGACAATAGCACCACCGCCGCGACGCTCAGCAGGCCAAGCGTCAGCGGCCGCTCCAGGAAGATGCCGAAAGCGCCGCCCGACATCTCCAGCGACTGGCGCAGGCCGCGCTCCATCAGCGGGCCGAGGATCAGCGTCAGCACCAGCGGCGCGGCCGGGATGTCGAGCTTCTTGAACAGGTAGCCGACGATGCCGAAGGCCAGCATCACGCCGATGTCGAAGGCGTTGTTGTTCACGCTGTAGACGCCGATCACGCAGAAGCACAGGATGATCGTCACCAGGATCGGATAGGGGATGCGCAGCATCCGCACCCAGAACGGGATCAGCGGCAGGTTGAGGATCAGCAGGATCACGTTGCCGACGAGCAGGCTCGCGATCACCGCCCAGACGAAGGCGGCATGGTCGACGAAGAGGCTGGGGCCCGGGACGAGGCCGTTGACCATGAACGCCCCCATCAGCACGGCCGTGGTCGGCGAGGCGGGGATGCCGAGCGTGAAGAGCGGGATCAGGGCCGCGTTGGCATAGGCGTTGTTCGCCGTTTCGGGGCCGGCCACCCCCTCGATCGCGCCCTTGCCGAAACGTTCGGGCGTCTTCGAGACGCGGCGCTCGACCGCATAGGACAGAAAGGTCGGGATCATCGAGCCGAGCCCCGGGACGAGCCCGAGCACGAAGCCGATGACCGTGCCGCGCGCGATCGGCATCGCCGAAGCCCTGGCATCCTCCTTGCGCAGGTAGAGCGAGCCGACGCTGGGAGCGAAGATCGCGCCGGCCTTGCGCTCGGCGTTCGTGAGGATCTCGGTGATGCCGAAGAGCCCCATCACCACGGGAATGATGTTGAAGCCGTCGAGCAGCTCCAGGCGGCCGAAGGTGAAGCGGTCCATACCCATGACCGGATCGACGCCGACCTGCGCCAGGAGCAGGCCGATCAGCGCCGCGATCATGGCGCGCACGACGGAGCGGCTGGCGAGCGCGGTGACCATCGACAGGCCGACGACGAGCAGCGCGAAGATCTCCGGCGGCCCGAAGGTCAAGGCCAGCCGCGTCAGCGGCAGGGCGAGCAGGACGAGGCCGAGCGTGGAGACGATGCCGCCGATGAAGGAGCCGATGGCCGCCACCGCGAGCGCAGGTCCCGCCCGGCCCTGCTTCGCCATCTCGTAGCCGTCGAGGCAGGTGACGGCGGAGGCGGCCTCGCCCGGCGTGTTGATCAGCACCGAGGTGATGGTGCCGCCGTACATGGCGCCGTAATAGATCGCCGCCAGCATGATGATCGAGCCGGTCGGGTCCAGCGCCGAGGTGACCGGGATCAGGATGGCCGTGCCGGCGGCCGGCCCGATTCCGGGCAGCACGCCGATCAGCGTGCCGAGCGCACAGCCGATGAAGGCATAGAGAAGATAGCTCGGCTGGGCGACGTGCACGAGCCCGCCCAAGAGCAGTTCGAGGCTTTCCACGACGAGGTTCCCCCGGCGGTGGCGAAAGGGCGGGTTACGATGCGAGCAGGCCCGCCGGCAGCTGGACGCCGAGCCATCGCGTGAAGACGAAATAGGCGCCGAAGCCGGCGATGGCCGCGGCGAGAAGCGTTTGGAGCATGGAACCTTGCCCGAGCAGGCGCAGCGCGAGCAGGCTCATGGCGAACACCGTGACGGCAAAGCCGGCGCTCTCCAGGAACCAGGCCACGCCGGCGAGCGCGACGACAAGGCCCAGAACCCTGATCGCCCCGCCGCGATCCGGCCAGAAATCATCCGGCATGGCTTCGGCTGCGCCGAAGCTCGCCTGGGCGATCATCGCGACCGCCAGCACCGCGAGGCACCCCGCCAGCCAGAGCGGGAAGAAGCCGGGTCCGGGACCCAGCGAGGAATAGTACTGCATCGCGGAGGCGCCGTGGATCAGGGCGCCGGCGGCGGCCAGGATCACGAGCCCGGTCACCTGGTAGACCCTTCGCATATCCGCCATGGCTGCCTCCCTGCCCCGCGGCGCGTCCGCGCCGCGGGCCGCCTCGCCGGTCACTGGCCCTGCTTGCGCGCGGCCTCGATCAGCGGCTTGAAGCGGGCGTCGACATTGTCCCAGAACTTCGTATAGGCCGCCGGGTCGAGATAGGTCACGGTGTTGCCGATCTCGAGCATCTTGGCCTTGAGCTCGCCATCGGCCATCGCCGTCTTCATCGCCGCGGCGAGCTGCTGGACGATGGCGTCCGGGGTGCCGGCCGGCGCCGAGAGGCCGATGTCGGAGCCGATGGGAGAGACCTCGAAGCCGGCTTCGCGGGTCGTCGGCACTTCGGGCAGCAGCGGGCTGCGCTGCTCGTCCATCACGGCGAGGATGCGCAGCGCGCCGCTCTTCTGCTGCGAGACCAGCTCGCCGATCGAGTTGAAGCCCACGTCGATATGCCCGCCGAGCAGCGCCGTGACCTGCGGACCGCCGCCCTGGAAGTTCACCGTCGCCATCTGCGTGCCGGTTCCCTGCTGGAAGGCGATGTTGGCGAAATGGCCGGTCGACATGAAGCCGGTCGTGCCGCTGCGCAGCTTGCCGGGGCTCGCCTTGGCCGCGTCGACGAGATCCTTCAGCGTCTTGTGCGGGCTCGAGGCCTGGACCGCGATGCCGAAGGGCGCGCCGTAATACATCACGATCGGCTTGAGGCTGTCGCGCTTGAAGGGCGACTTGCGCTCCTCGTCGAGATAGATGCTGGCGAAGGTCGGCAGCACCGACCAGATCAGCGTGTAGCCGTCGGGCTTGGCGCGCGCCGCCTCGCCCATGCCGATCTGCATCGATGCGCCGGGCTTGTTGACGACCTCGACGGTCGTTCCGAGCAGCTTCTCCAGAAGCGGCGCGATCAGCCGGGCCGCCGTATCGGTGCCGCCGCCGGCCGTCGAGGGCACGATCGTCGTGATCGTCTTGCCCTTGACCGGGTAGGTCTGGGCTGCGGCGGGACCGGCGAGCACCAGTGCCGCCGTCAGGGCGAATGCCAGTTTCCTCATGTCTTTCCTCTCCCTTTTTGCGTTGCCTCGAGGCTGCCCGGCGGGCCTTCCTCAATCCCGTTCCCGCAGCCGACGAGGCCGTCATAGCCGCTCGCCGCGATCCGCTGATCGAGCGGCAATTCGGTGAAAAGATCGCCGATATGGGCACTGAACCACGCCGCCCGGCTGCCGGAGAGCGACATCCGCCAGTCTCCTCACGCGCTGTCGGGAATGCGCCGGAACTTCTTGAGCGAGTTGAGCACGGCGGGCTTGGGCTGCCCGGGGAACAGTGACGGCCAGGCCGAGGCCGTGACCTCGCCGACATAGAGATCGCCCCGCGAATCGAGCGCCAGGCCGTGCGGCGAAGTGAACTGCGCCGCGCCGGTGCCGGGCCCGCCCTGGCTGTCGAGGCGCCCGACCACCTCCCCCTTGTCGAGGATGCTGATGCGCGGGCCGAGATTGGGCGTGTCGCGGTTGACCGCCAGATAGGGCCCGATTTCGCCGACGAAGCAGATCGGGCACGGCCCCGGCGTCATGAACAGCGCGCTCGGGCGGTGCAGGTTGTTCCACTGCCCCTCGTAGCGGCCGTTGCCGTCGAAGATCTGGATGCGGTGGTTCTCGCGATCGGCGACATAGACCCAGCCATCCGCATCGCAGACGATGTTGTGGGGCAGGTTGAACTGCCCGCGGTCGGTGCCCGGCATGCCCCAGGACAGAAGCCAGGTCCCGTCAGGCGCGTATTTGTGCACGGAGGCGTTGCCGTAGCCGTCGGTCACATAGATCTCGCCACTGGGCGAGAGCGCGGTATGGGTGCAGCGGTTGAAGGGCTTGCCGCTCATTCGTGGCGCGGACTGCCCGGGCGTCCCGATGCGCAGCTGAAGCTTTCCGTCGAGCGAGCACTTGCAGACCGTGTGGCTGCCCTCGTCCGTGCAGTAGATCGACTGGTCGGGGCCGATATGGAGCCCATGCGGCCATTTGAAGAGATCCGCCCCCCAGGTCGAGAGAAAGTTGCCGTCCCGGTCGAAGACCATCATCGGCCGTTCGCTGCGGTTGAAGACATAGACGCGATCCCGGTCGTCCACCGCCACGGCGGCGACCTCGCCGAGCGCCCAGCCCTCCGGCAGCTTGGCCCAGTTCTCCTGCGGCTCGTAGCGATATGAGCCCGATCCCAAAACAGTCGCCATCGACGATGATCCTCGTGCGTCCACCCGGCGCCGAAGCGCTAAATATCTCATTGAATGAGATATCAATTTCATTTAATGGAAGGTTATGGCATTGGGCGAGCTTGTCAAACGCTTTGTGGCGGCTCCCTTTCGGCCGGTCCGCGACGAGGGACGGGCCAGGAACACCCGATCCGATCGGAGCGTATTGCCATCCGATCGGCACATGCTTTAGCGGAGCGGACATGGAAAACGGCGCCATCAATCGCGTGCTGCGGCTGTTGAGCCTGCTGTCGGATCACGCCTCGCTGACGGTCAGGCAGGCGGCCGAGGAGCTGGGCCTGCCGGTCAGCACCGTCCACCGCCTGCTCCGGCGTCTGGCGGAAAGCGGCTTCGCCGCGCAACCCGAAAGGGGCCTGTTCAACGCGGGGACCGAGCTGTTCCGGATGGCCGGCAAGCTCAGCGCCCGCATGCCTTATGTCAGCGTGGCGGAGCCGCTGCTCGGCAAGCTCACGGCGCAATTCCAGGAAACCTCGATGCTCGGCATCCTGGAGCGCAAGCAGTTGCGGATGCATTTCGCGGCGAGCGCCGCCCCCGCCGACCCGATGCGATACGTCGTCGAGCTCAACAAGCCGGCCCCGCTCGTCTGGGGCGCCGTCGGCCGCAGCATGCTGGCTCATCTGAGCCCGCCCGAGATCGAGCGCGCCATCGAGACGAACACGGCGACGGACGTTCACGGCACAGCGCTCGACCCCGACGAGCTGCGCGCGCATCTTTCCCGCATCCGCGCCGAGGGCTATGCGCTGACGCAATCCCACCGCACGCTCAACTCCGTCGGGCTCGCGGCGCCGTTTTTCGACCCGAATGGCCAGGTGCTGGGCTGCATCGCCTTCCAGCTCCCCGCCTTCCGCCTGACCTCGGCCGCACTGCCGCGTCTCGCCAGCGCGCTCAAGGACTCGGCGGCGGTGGTCTCGCAGCGCATGGGCGGCTGAGGCCGTAGCCAGCCGGGGCCTCAGGCGGCCAGCGCCAGGATCCGGCGCGCTTCGTCAAGCCCGATGTCGTTCCGCTCGCCGAGCGCGGTCTGCCCGACCTCCGCGAGATGCCGCACGATCAGCTCGGGATCGACGGCCACCGGGGCGAGCTCTGCAAGCCGGGCCGGGCAGCCCATCTGACGGAAGAACGCTTCGGTGCGCGCGATCGCGTCCTCGATGGCGGCATCGGCGTCCGGCTCGGCGATGTCCCAGACCTTGCGGGCATAGCGCAGCAGCATCCCCCGCTTTTCGGCGCGCTTGAAGCGCAGCAGGGACGGCATCACCGCCGTCAGCGTGCGGGCGTGGTCGACGCCGTAGGCGGCCGTCATCGCGTGCCCGATCATATGCGTCGACCAATCCTGCGGCACGCCTGCGCCGATCAGGCCGTTCAACGCCTGGTTCGCAGCCCACATCACCGTCGCACGGGCCTCGTCGCTGTTCTCGCTCACGAGCTTCGGCCCCCATTCGATCAGGACGCGCATCAGGGTCTCGCTGAAGCCATGCTGCACCGGCGCGGTGACGTCGTAGGTGAGATACTGCTCGACGACATGGGTGAAGGCGTCGACGACGCCGTTCTCGCGCTGGCGCCGATCGAGGCTCGCCATCGTCGACGGGTCGAGAACGGCGAATTGCGGCCGCGTCGCCTCACTGGCAAAGGGCAATTTGAGGCCGCGCGCCCGGTGCGAGATCACCGAGACCGGGTTGCTCTCGGAGCCCGTCGCCGGCAGCGTCAGCACGACACCGACCGGCAGCACCTGCGCCGGCGGGCCGTTCTCGATCCAGTGATCCCAGGGATCCAGCGCCGGATCGAGCGGCGTGACCGCAGCCAGGAACTTGCCGGCATCGGCGACGGAGCCGCCGCCGACCGCCAGGATCAGATCGACGCGCTCGCTGCGGGCGAGCGCCGCCGCCCGCATGATCGTCTCATAGACCGGGTTCGGCTCGATGCCTCCGAACTCGACGACGTGGCGCCCTTCAAGCGCCGCGCGAACCTCGGCGTGCACGCCATTGCGCTTGATGCTGCCCCCGCCGAACAGCAGCAAGACGCGCGCTTCCGGCGGGACGGCCTCCGCGAGCCTGGCGATCGACCCCTGGCCGAAATGAACGACGGTTGGGTTGTGGAATCGAAAACCGAGCATGCGTTCACACTCCTGGAGCCTGCGCTATTTTTTCACTAAGTGAGATGAATGCTTTACCAGATGATTTCGGCAGAGCCTACCGCCTGCGCGGCGGCCCGGGCGATGCAAGGCTTCCACGCCGGAACGCGGAAATCCGGGATCGGCGGCGGCGCGGGCGTCAAGCACGGGCTCTACGAATACATCCAGACCCACATCGTCCATCTGCAGAGTTGAGACGATCGCCCCGACATGTTTTGTAGGCGCGCCCGGCTGCGGGTGCACCTTTTTTGAAGACGACGCGACGCTCCGGGGGGCAGATCGATGTCCAGCATCTATTTCAGGAAGAGCTTCCAGCGCTCCTTCGGAACCTATCCCCTGAAGGGCGAAGCGCTGAAGGACGCGCTGAGGCACGCGCTTGCGGCCGGCTACCGCGCCATCGACACGGCCCAGAGCTATGAGAACGAGGCCGAGGTCGGGCAAGTCATCGCGGAATCGGGCATCCCGCGCGACGATTTCTGCATCACGACGAAGGTGAGGGCCGCGAATTTCGGCCCGGACGAATTCCTGCCCAGCGTCGAGACGAGCCTCAGGGCGCTTGGGCTGTCCTTCGTCGATGTTCTCCTGCTGCACTGGCCGCCGATCGGGGGAGAGGTCCGGCCCTCGCTCGAATGGCTTCAGAAAGCCAAGGAGCGCGGCTACGCCAGGCATATCGGCGTCAGCAACTACACCATCGGCATGATGAAGATCGCCAAGGATCACATCGAGGGGCCGATCGTCACCAACCAGGTCGAGTTCCACCCCTTGCTCGATCAGGGCAAATTGCTGTCGGCCGCAAGCGAGCTCGCGATTCCGCTGGCGTCCTATTGCTCGGTCGCGCGCGGCGCCATCTTCAAGCACGACCTGTTCGCGCAGCTCGGCGAAGCTTACGGCAAGGAAGCCGGGCAGATCGCGCTTCGCTGGATTCTGCAGAAGGGCGTATCGATCAACACCATGTCGACCAAGCCCGATCATATCCGCCACAATTTCGAGATCATGGATTTCACGCTGTCGAGCGTGGACATGGCCCGGATCGATGCGCTGACAGCCACGAATCTGCGGCTCACCACCAGGGACAGGACGCCGTTCGCGCCGGACTGGGATTGAGCTGCGCAACTTGAAGCGACGATGCGCCCGCGATCCGCGCGGCCAGCAATGCGATGCGCGTTGAATCCTGAGCGATCCAGTCGTGGATCTGGTGCGGCGCATCCGGGAAATCGAGAAGGTCGAGCGTGGTCTGCCGCAAGGCACGGCGATAGGTATCGATCACCGGGCGCGGAATGACGCGATCCTGTCCCGCCGTGACGAGCAGCGCATTGCCGCGAAAGGCGCGCAGGAGGGGCAAAGGGCGCGCGCCGTCGAATGTCCGGCTTTGCCGTAGAATCGCGGTGAAGCGCTGGTCGAACGGCACGTCGAAGGCCTCGGCGACATAAAGCGCGGGGCAGGACAGCACGAGCAGGCGCGGCTGAAGGCATGCGAGCAGCTCGGCGGCGACATAGCCGCCCATGCTGTTGCCCATGACGATATCGGGCCCGCTGCCGCCCATGGTTTCCACGGCGGCGCAGGCCTGCTCGAGCCGCAGTCGCAGGCTCGATCGGGACATGAGGCCCGAGCTGTCGCCGTGGCCCGAGAAGTCGAAGGCGAAGGTCGCGATGCCGCGCGCGGCGAGCGCGCGGGCCAGGTCGTCGATACGCCGGCGATTGCCGGACCCGCCGCCGTGCAGATAGAGCATGCTCCCGGCCGAAGCGTCCCGCGGCAACGTCCAGCTGTAGCGAAGCGTCTCGCCGCCTGTCGTGAAGCTTCCGTCCCGGCGCTCGATCACGCGAGCTCTCCATGGCCCTGCCGGCGGCGATGGCGCGGCATTCTCAGTGCGAGAAGCGACGCGCTCCGCCGTCGACATGGATGACCTGTCCGGTGATGTACCGGGCCAGCGGCGAAGCCAGGAAAGCGACGAGGACGGCCAGGTCCTGCGGTTCGCCGATATAGCCGGCGGGGCAATTGTCATCGACCCATTTGCGCTGCGCCTCCGCCGTCGGCAGGAGCCGCTGGTCGATCTGTTCGGAATGCAGGCGCCCCGGCGGGATCGAGTTCACCGTGATGCCGTCCTTGCCGACGACGCGGGACAGGGCCTTCGCCCAGATATGGGTGGCGCCGTTGGGCGGCACGCCGCCATTCAGCGCCACCGGCTCGTCGCCGCCGGTGAGGTTGATGATGCGGCCGAACCGCTGCGCCTGCATCGCCGGCACGAAGGCATGGGCGAGCTCCCGGCCCGCATGGAAGTTCAGCGCCATCGCCTCGTCCCATTGCTCGCGCGTGCCGAAGCCGTCGAAGGGGCGCGAGCCGCCGGCATTGTTGACCAGGATGTCGAGCCGGCCGAATGCGGCCAGGACCCGGGTCCGGATCGTCTCGGCCGAATCGCGCGCCGTGATGTCGGCGACGATCACCAGCGGCCTCTCATGTCCCGTGGCGGCGATCTCGTCGGCGGCCTTCCGCAGCCGCTCCTCTCCCCGCGCGACGATCGCCAGCCGGCAGCCCTCGTCCGCGAGGAGCTGGGCGATCGCCCGGCCGAGCCCGACGCTGGCACCGGTCACGAGTGCTACCTTGCCGGCAAGCTGCAAATCCATGGCACGCTCCCTCGCATGGCCCGGTCAAAGACCGAGATAGGCCTTCCTGACACGGTCGTCGTTCTGGAGTTCGGCCGCCGGGCCCTGGATGGTGATTTCCGAATGCTCCAGCACATAGGCGTATTGCGCCTGCTTCAGCGCCAGGGCGACGTTCTGCTCGACCAGCAGGATACCGATGCCCTGCGCCGCGATCTGGCCGATCACCGACATGACCTGCTTGACCACGATCGGCGCGAGGCCGAGCGAGGGCTCGTCCAGCAGCAGGAAGCGCGGCTTCGACATCAGCCCGCGCGCGATGGCGCACATCTGCTGCTCGCCGCCGGAGAGCGAGCCCGCCTGCTGCGCAAGCCGCTCCTTGAGCCGCGGAAAGATGCCGAAGACCCAGTCGAGCACCTCCTTCTCGTGCCCGCGCGCCCGCGGCGCATAGCTGCCGAGCTCGAGGTTCTCGCGCACGCTCATGAAGGGGAAGAGCTGGCGCCCCTGCGGCACATGGGCAATGCCGGCCTCGACGCGCTCATGCGCCGGCATGCGGGTGATATCGGCGCCTTCCAGCCGGATCGCGCCGCTGTCCACGGAGACCTGGAGCCCGGAAATGGCGTTGAGCGTCGTCGTCTTGCCGGCGCCGTTGGCGCCGAGCAGCGCGACGACGCCCTGCGCCGGCACGGTGCAGGAGACGCCGCGCAGGACCGTGATGTCGCCATAGCCGGCGACGAGATCGGAGATTTCGAGCGCCATCAGTCGTCGCTCCCGAGATAGGCCGCGACGACGGCGGGATCGCGGACCACATCCTGCGGCTGGCCCTCGGCGATCTTGCGGCCGTAGTCGAGCACCACGACCTTGTCGGCGAGCGACATCACGGCGTGCAGATTGTGCTCGATCATGATCACGGCGAGCCCGTCCTCGCGGGAGAAGCTGCGGATGAGGTGAATGCTCTCGTTGACCTCGGAGGGGTTGAGGCCGGCCAGGATCTCGTCGAGCAGCAGGAGCTTCGGCTCGATCGAGAGCGCGCGCGCGAGCTCGAGCCGCTTGCGCGCCTCGAGCGTCAGGCTGCCGGCCTGCTGGTCGAGCACCGCTGCCATGCCGACGCGGCGCACGATCTGAGCCGCCTTCTCGCGCGCGGCCGCCAGCGGGTGATGCAGCAGCGCGCCGACCGTGACGTTCTCGTGCACGGTGAGGCTGGTGAGCGGCTTGACGATCTGGAAGGTACGGCCGAGGCCGGCGCGCGCGCAGGTCGCGGCCGAGGCGCCGGTGATGTCCTTGCCGGCGAAATGCACGCTGCCGGCATCCGGCTTGAGCTGGCCGCTCAGGATGTTGAACAGCGTGGTCTTGCCCGCGCCGTTGGGCCCGATCAGGCCGACGATCTCGCGATCGCCGACGCTCAGCGACACCTCGTTGACGGCGGTAAGCCCGCCGAAACGCAGCACGAGCCCGCTCGCGCGCATCAGCTCCGCGCCGGGGGCGCCCGGTTGCGACGTCCCGCTCATTTGCGCCGCCATGCCTTCACCGTCCCGACGATGCCCTTCGGGGCGAGCAGCACCGCGCCGAGCAGCGCGATGCCGTAGATCAGGAGGCGCGGCCCGCCGCCGAAGAACTGGCTGAGCGCACCGTCCAGCGGCGTCATCACCAGCGAGCCGACGATCGGGCCGAGCGGCGTGCCGAGCCCGCCGATGATGCTGAGCAGGGCGATCTGCACGGAGATATTGATCGAGAACACGCTCGGCGGGTCGAGGAACAGGATGTACTGCGCGTAGAAGAAGCCGCCGACCGCCGTCAGCGCCGCGCTCATCATGGTGACGATCAGCTTCACCTTGACCGTGTTGATGCCCATGCTCTGCGCCGTGGCCTCGTCGTCGCGCACGGCGATCAGGTAGAGCCCGAGCTTGCCGCGATGCATCCAGCGGGTGATGCCGTAGACGATCATCATCAGGGCGAAGGCGGCGATGAGATAGGCCCAGCGCGACGCGAAGATGAAGGTGTCGAGGCCCGGCCGGAACGGAATGGCGATGCCGCTCGGCCCGCGCGTGAATTCGCTCCAGTTGTTGGCGACGATCTCCATCGCGATCGGGAAGACGAGCGTCGCCAGCGAGAAGAAGGCGCCGCGCAGCCGAAAGCAGGGCCAGCTGATCACGACCGCGAGCCCGGTCGTGACGATCACGCCGGCGATCAGCCCGAACCAGGGCGAGATCCCGTACTTCGTGTAGACGATCGCCGTGACATAGGCGCCGATGCCGAAGAAGGCGGACTGCCCGAGCGAGACCAGGCCGCCATAGCCGGCCATCAGGTTCCAGGCGCCCGACAGCGCCGCCCACAGGCAGGTCATCACCAGGATGTTGAGGTAGTAGTCGTTGAACAGCATGCTCATTTGGTGCCGACCTCTTCCATGCCGGCGCGGCCGAACAGCCCTTGTGGACGAATGAGCAGGATCAGGATGAAGAGGATGAGCGCGATCACGTCCTTGAGCTCGACCGAGATGAAGAAGCCGGTCAGCGTCTGGGTGATGCCGATGATCAGCCCGCCGACCATGGCGCCGGCGACGCTGCCGAGCCCGCCGAGCACGACGACGACGAAGGCCGTGATGATCAGGTCCACGCCGGCGGTCGGGAACGTGTAGTACATCGGCGTCAGGACGCAGCCTGCGACCGCCGCGCAGGCGACGCCGGCGCCGAAGGCGATCCGGTTCAGCCGCTCCGTGTTCACCCCCATCAGCGAGGCGGCATACCGGTTCTGGACCAGGGCGCGCAGCGCCTTGCCGTCCCGCGAGAACTGCAGAAAGGCGATCAGCACGCCCGCCATCAGAAAGGCGATCAGGAAGGCGTAGAGCGAGGTCGCGGAAATCGCGACGTTGCCGACGATGAAGGATTGCGCGGCATATTCGGTCTGCACCGAGCGGTAATCCGGCCCCCAGAAGGTCAGCGCGATGTTCTGCAGCACCACCGACAGGCCGAAGGTCGCGAAGATCTGCATCGCGTGCGGCGCGTGCAGGATCGGCTTGATCACCACACGCTCGGTCAGCAGCCCGAGGCCGAAGACCACCGGCGTCACGATGAAGATCGACAGATAGGGGTCGATCCCCCACAGCGCATGCAGCCAGAAGGCCCCGAACATGGCGAGCATGATGAACTCGCCCTGCGCGAAGTTGACGATGCGCAGGACGCCGAAGATCAGGGTCAGGCCGATCGACAGCAAGCCGTAGACGCCGCCGATGAGCAGGCCCGAGACCAGCAATTGGGGAAGGATGTCGAGCATCTCTTGTCCGCTTGAGGGCGGCAGCCGGCTTGACCGGCCGCCGCGGCTTTATGTCAGCGCTTGTCCCAGGCCGGCAGCGGCACCAGGATCGGCTCGGCCGTCTTGACGTTCGCCGGCGCGACGACGACGAGCTTGCCGTTCTGCCATTGCTGCGCGACCGGGAAGGCGCGCTCGTTCTGGCCCTGCATCGCGTTGCCCGGCCCGGCGAACTTGACGCCCCAGCCGAGCGCGGTGCCGCCATAGGGGATGTCGAGCGCCAGCGCGGCGGCCTTCAGCTTCGCCGGGTCGGCGGCTCCGGCGGCACGCAGCACCTTGTCGAGCAGGACGTAGGTGCCGACGAAGCCCTGGGTGCCGACATAGGAGGGCGCCTTGCCCTGGCTCGCCTGGAAGCGCTTCTGGAATTCGGCGAGCAGCCCGCGGGCCTCCTCCGAGAGCGCGGCCGGGTTGATCGCCGCCGAGCCCTCGGTATCGAAGATGCCGTTGACGGCCGAGCCCAGGCCCTCGCCGAAGCTCGCCAGGCCGTAGATGCCGCCGGTGCCGATGAAGGCGCCGACATTGACGCCGAGCTGCTTCATCTGGCGCTGGATCAGCAGCGCGTCGTTGGCGTAGGACGAGGCGATGACGATGTCGGCGCCGCTCGCCTTCATGCGCAGCACGAGCGAGGAGAGATCGGTGGTCACCGCCTTGTAGGGCAGGCGGCCGGCCACCTTGAAGCCGAGCTCCTTCGCCTTGTTCTCGGCCGCCGTCGCGACGGAGGTGCCGTAGTCGGAATCCTCGTGCACGACGAGCACGGTGAGATCGGCCGGCTTCTTGCCGAGCTTCGGCGCGATCAGGTCGGAGGCGATGGTCGCGGCGAGCTGGCCGTTCGAGCTCGCGGTGAAGACGATGCGGAAATAGCCGCTGAAGCCGCGCTGGGTCAGGCCGTCGGCGATGCCGCCGGTCTCCCAGTAGAGTCCGCCGCGCCGCTCCACCACCTGGCTTGCCGCATAGGACAGGCCGCTCGAATAGGTGCCGGTGATGATCTGGAGGTTTTCCAGCGAGGCGAGGCGCTCGGCTTCCGACTGCGCCTTGTCCGGCGTCGAGGCGTCGCCCTGGACGAGCTCGACCTTCTTGCCGTCGATCCCGCCCTTCTCGTTGATCATCTCGACGGCGATGCGGGCGCCGTTGAGGTTCTCGTTGCCGAGCAGCGCGAGGCTGCCGGTCAGCGGGAAGAGCGCGCCGATGCGCCAGGTCTCCTGGGCCTGCGCGGTGAATGTCGAGGCGGCGAGCGCGAGCGCCGTCAAAGTCAGATGTCTCATCGGATTACCCCCTTTGGCTGTTGTTCTGCAGCTCGGCGATGACCGAGGCTGCATCCGTCACGTCGGCGAATTGCCGGTCCATGTCGAAGAGGCTGATGGCGTGGGAGACCGGCAGCCGGTCGAAGACCGCGTCCGCCGGCACGATCGCCCGGTAATTGTAGGATGCGGCGTCGAACACCGTGGCGCGCACGCAGTTGCTGGTGGCGCCGCCGAGCACGATCACGGTGTCGACGTTGCGCTCGATCAGATAGCCGAGGAGCGGCGTGCCGTGGAAGCCGCTCGGCTTCTTCTTGACGAAGACGATGTCGCCCCGCTTCGGGCCGACCTCGGGCAGGAGCTCGGCGCCCTCGGTCCCGTCGATGCACCAGTCGTCGCGCTCCTTCATGAAGGCGCGCTTGCGGCCATAGACCCCGATGTCGTCGCCGCTGGCATCGAGCGCGAAGCGGGTCAGGAAGATCGGCACGCCGGCCGCGCGGCCCGCGTCGAGGATCGCCGCGATGCGGTCGACCGCCGCCCAGCCGATCTCGCCGCAGGAGGACGGATAGCGCTCGTCGCGGATGCCGCGCTCGCCGACCATGTAGCGCTGCGCGTCGATCACCACGATGGCGGGCTTGGCGCCGAAGCCCATGCGCTGCGCGAAGCGGCCGCGCGCGAGCACGGCACGGTCGGCCTCGGTCAGGAAAGCGTCCCAGGGTCTCATGACGGTCGCATTCATCGGTCGGTTTCCGAGGGCGCGTGCTGCGCATGCCAGTGCCGCGCGATGTCGAGGCGCCCGCAGACCCAGACACGGTCGTGCTTCATGATGTGGTCGAGGACATTGGCGAGCGCCCGCGCGCGCGCCGGGCGGCCGGTGATGCGCGGATGCAGGCCGATCGACATCAGGCCGGGCTGCTCCGCCCCCTCCGCATAGAGCTGGTCGAAGGCCGCCTTGAGATAGCTCTCGAAATGGTCCGGCGACGAGAAACCGGCCGGAGCGGCGAATTTCCCGTCATTGGCATCCATCGTATAGGGCACGATGAGATGGTTCTTACCCGAGACCTCGACCCAATAGGGCAATTCGTCGTTATACGCGTCGGAATCGTAGAGGAAGCCGCCCTCCTCCACGACGAGCCTGCGGGTGTTCTCGCTCGGCCCGAAGCGGCAGTACCAGCCGAGCGGACGTTCGCCGGTGGTGCGCTTGAGCGAGGCGATGGCGAGCGCGATGCGTTCGCGCTCCTCTTCCTCGCTCAGCCGGAAATGCTCCTCCCAGCGCCAGCCATGGCAGCAGAGATCGAAGTTGGAGGCGACGAAGGCTTCCGCGACATCGGGGTTGCGTTCGAGCGCGACCGCGCAGCCGAACAGCGTCGCCGGCAGGCCGCGCTCCTGAAAGAGCTGGAAAAGCCGCCAGATGCCGACGCGGCTGCCGTATTCGTACATGGTCTCGAAGGCGAGGTCGCGCTGGCCGGCGGGCACCCGCCCGCCCGGCGCCTCGGCGAGGCCGAGCTCGGTGCGCCCGCTGCCGTCCGGCACGCTGTATTCCGAGCCTTCCTCGTAGTTGATCGCGAAATTGACCGCGACGCGGGCCTTGCCGGGCCAGCGCGGGTCCGGCCGCCTGCGGCCATAGCCGACGAAATCGCGGGGGTTCTCCGGGCTCGGCCGCCAGACGCGCGTCATGAGGAAGATCCCTCCTGGGTGGTGGGCGCGGGCAACCGCCCACGCAGGCGCAGTTCCGACAGGATCTCGTCGCGATCCTGGTCGATGTTGCCACCGGTGCGCCTGATCGCGCCAGGCGTGCGTGACATCACCGGGAAGACATTCTGCATCCTGACCGGCCCGAGGTCCTGATCCGGCACCGAGACGACGGAGTTGCGCGCGACGAATTGCGGATCGCGGAAGATCTGCTCGATATCATAGATCGGCGCGATCGCGGCTTCGACCCGTTCGAAGGTCTCGAGCACCTCGTCGAGATCGTGCCGCGCGATCCAGCCGCCGACGATCGCGTCGATCTCCTCCACATGCTTGATGCGGTCGAGATTGGTCTGGAAGCGCGGATCGTCCGCCGTCCCGGGGCCGCCGGTCAGATCGAGCACGCGCCGGACGATGCTCGGCGCGGCCGCCGAGAGCGCCACCCAGCGGCCGTCCCGGGTGCGATAGGCGTTGCGCGGCGCGTTGTTGACCGAGCGGTTGCCGGTGCGGTTCTGGATGATGCCGAGCTGGTCGAAGATGATCGGCTGCGGTCCGAGCAGCGCGAAGATCGGCTCGTAGATCGCCAGATCGATGTACTGCCCCTTGCCGCTGCCGCGGACATCGCGCTCGTAGATCGCGAACATCGCGGAAAAACAGCCGTAATAGGCGGCGATGCCGTCGGCGAGGCCGAAGGGCGGCAGCGTCGGCGGGCCGTCCGGCTGCCCGGTGATGTGGGCGAAGCCGGACATCGCCTCGGCCAGCGTGCCGAAGCCGGCGCGGCGGCTATAGGGGCCGGTCTGGCCGAAGCCCGTGACGCGCACCATGACCAGGCGCGGGTTGATCTTCGACAGCACGTCCCAGCCCAGGCCCCAGCTTTCGAGGGTGCCGGTGCGGAAATTCTCGACGAGGATATCCGCGTCGGCGACGAGCGCCTTGAAGATCCCGGCGTCGGCCGGCGCCTTGAGGTCGAGCGCGATGCAGCGCTTGTTGCGCGCCGTGGTTTTCCACCACAGGCCCTGGCCGTCCTTCTTGGCGCCCATGTTGCGCAGCGGATCGCCGGCGGGGTGCTCGATCTTGATCACGTCGGCGCCGAAATCGCCCATCAGGGTCGAGATGATCGGGCCGGCGAAGAGGGTGGCGCAGTCGATCACGCGCAGGCCTTCGAGAGGCCCCTTCGCGCTCGCCTGTTCGCGTTCGGTGGTCTCAGACATCCTGCCCTGCCGATCGCGCGAGTTCGAGGATGGCGCGGGCGCGGGCGATGAAGGGGCCGTCCGCCATCACGCCGTCCACGGTGAAGGCGCCGACGCCGCGCGCCAGCATCTCGTCGGCGGTGGCGACGATGCGCCGGGCGTTCTCGATCTCGGCCGGGCGCGGGAAGAACACCGCGTTCGCGATCGCGATCTGGCTCGGATGGACGCAGCTCTTGCCGGCAAGGCCGACCGCGCGCCCCCCCTCGGCATCGGCGCGATAGGCCCCGTCGTCCGCGACCGCGACGAAGGCGCCGTCGAAGGCGTCGATGCCGGCTTCCGCCGCGGCGAAGCGCACCGCGAGCCGCACCGGCAGCAGCGCAGCCGGACTGCGCTCGATCGCCAGCGGCTCGAACAGGTCGCCGAAGCCGAGCTGCAGCCCGATCACCCGCTCGTGGGAGAGCGCGATCTCCGCCGCCATCCGCAACCCGCGCGGCGTCTCGATATTGGCGAGGATGCCGATGCGGCGCCCGATCCCGCGCTCGCTCTCCAGCCGGTCGAGCAGGCGCGCGGTCGCCAGGATCGGCTCGGGGCTCTCGATCTTCGGCAGGTTGACGATATCGAGGCCGGGCCGGACGACGGCGTCCATATCGTCGTCGAACAGCTCCTCGCCCCAGGGATTGACCCGCACGATCGCGATCTTGGCGTGCCCGGCATATTGCGCGAGCGAGGCGGCGACATGGTCGCGGGCCTCCGCCTTCCGGTCGGCGGCGACAGCGTCCTCCAGGTCGAAGGAGATCGCATCGGCCGCCGAGTTCCAGGCCTTGTCGAAGAGCTCCGGACGCGAGCCCGGCACGAACAGCTTGCTTCGCATCGCGGGAGAACGGGTGACCGGCATCACGAAAGCGCCCATGCGAGAAGGTTATGACCGAGCCCTTCCCCATGCTGGTTTCGAACCGCGCATCCCAGGAAACGACAACGGCAGTTCACCCTTGAATTGGACAGTCGGCAAATATCATGTTGTTTTGGGGGCATTCCCGTGAGGAATGGCTCTGGCACGACCGACGATGGATCTCCGAAAGCTTCGCTATTTCAGCCATGTCGTCGAGGCGCGCAGCATCAGCAAGGCGGCGGAGACCCTGCACGTCGCCCAGCCGGCCCTCAGCAAGAGCATTCAGGCGCTGGAGGACGCGTTCGGAACGCCGCTTCTGCAGCGTTCGGCCAAGGGCGTCGCGACGACGGAGGCCGGGGCGCGGCTCTACGAGCATTGCCAGATCGTCTTCAAGCAGCTGGACCGGGCGCGGCTCGACGTCCGCAAATCGATCGAGCGGCCGTCCGGCGTGGTCACCGTCGGGCTGCCCCACAGCCTGATGACGGTGCTCGCGCTGCCGATGCTGCAGCGGACCCGGGCCCGCTATCCGGATGTCCGTATCGAGCTCAAGCAGGAGCATACCCATGTGCTCGGCAACAACCTGCGTGGCGGCAAGCTCGACTTCACGATCATGGCGACGCCCCACTCCGCGTCGGGGCTCGTCTGCAGGCCGCTCGTCGAGGAGGAGCTGCTGTTCGTCGAGCCGATCCCGGACGGCGACGGCGAAAGGGGCATTCATATCTCCTTCCTCGAGGCCTCCAGTCGCGAATTCGTCCTGCCTTCCGTCGGAAACGGCCTGCGTGCCTCGGCCGAAGGGCATTTTCGCGCCCGATTGCTGCCCCTGAACGTTCAGTACGAGGTCGATGCGATCGCGTTGATCGTCCAGTGCGTCGAAGCCGGGCTCGGCGTGTCGCTGCTGCCGGGCGGGTGCCTGAGCATGGACATCGATCAGGGCCGCGTCAGCGCCAAGCCTTTCGCCGAAGGCGGGTGCCATCGTCGCATCGTGCTCTGCCATGCCGACGAGGCGACCTTGTCGCCCGCGGCGGCGACCGTGATGGCCCTGGTCGAGGAAGTCGCGCGCGAGCTCGTCATCAGCGGCCAGTGGCTGGGCGCGCGGCTTTCGCCCAAGATCGCCGCCGTCGACCTGCAGGCAACCGGATAGCCCCGGCCTATGACAGCTGGAAGCGGGCGATGGCCGCCCGGTCGGGCTCGAGGCCGAGCCCCGGCGCCTCGCCGAGCTCCAGATAGCCTGCCTTCGGCCATGGCACATCCTTGAACATGGCATAGGACCACGGCATGTATTCGACCGTGTAGCCGTTGGGGATCGCCGCGATCAGATGCAGCTGGATCTCCGGGGCGAGATGGCTGACCACGGGCTTGCCCAGCGCCTCGGCGAGCCTGGCGATCTTAAGCCAGGGCGTGATGCCTCCGGCGCGGAACGGATCGATCATCACGAAATCCGGCGGAGCGAGATCCAGCAGAAGCCGGAAGCCGCTGAGGCCGTAGATGTATTCGCCGGCCGCGACCGGCATCGGCAGCGCGGCGTTGGCGCGCGCCTGGCCGGGAAAATCATCGGCCGGCGCCGGATCCTCGATCCAGGTGAGATCGAACTCAGCCAGCGCCTCGCCCATCTCGATCGCCCGCTGCACGCTCCAGCGCTGGTTGATGTCGCACATCAACGCGACATCGGGGCCGAGCGCCTCGCGGATCCTGCGGATGCGGTCGATCTCCACATCGGGGCGATGCTCCCCCGGCAAGGCGAGCTGCATCTTGACCTGCCTATGGCCCGCCGCGACGAGGCGCCCGCAGGAGCGCTGGATCGCGTCGAGGTCGAGCTCGCGCATCAGCGCGCCGCTGGCATAGGTCGGCACGCGCGAGCCGTCGGCCCCAAGCAACTGCCAGAGCGGCTGGCCTGCGACCTTGGCGCGGATGTCCCAGAGCGCGATGTCGATCGCCGCGAGCGCGAGCGTGAAGATGCCGGCAGGCCCCGAGCCGCCGGCCGCCGCGACGATCCTGGCGATGATCGCATCGTGCTGCGCGGGATCGAAGCCGATGCAGAGCGTGGCCATGTCCTCGACCGCGACCTTGAGCGCGCGCGACAGCCCCGCGCCGAGGAAGGTGAAGCCCACCCCCTCGACGCCCGCATCGGTCTGGAGCAGCAACAGGACGTTCGGCCGCTTGCCGTTCGGATTCGCCGGCTCGAGACCGAGCGGCTCGTCGGCGGGCAGGCCCAGCAGGAAGACTTCGAAGCCCGTTATGCGCATCGTAAGATCAGTCCACCGTCGAATGCGTGACGAATTTGGAGACGAGATAGGCTTCCATCGCCTCGCTGCCGCCTTCCGATCCGTAGCCGCTGTCCTTCACCCCGCCGAACGGCGTCTCCGGCAGGCCGAGCCCGTGATGGTTGATCGAGACCATGCCGGATTCGACGGCTTCGCTCACCTTCGCCGCCGTGCTGGCCGAGCGGGTATAGGCATAGGCCGCCAGCCCGTAGGGAAGCCGGTTCGCCTCGGCGATCATGGCATCGAAATCGGCGAAGGGCTGCATCATCATGATCGGGCCGAAGGGCTCGTCGTTCATGATCCTGGCGGAACGCGGCACGTTCTCGAGGATGGTCGGCTCGAAGAAATTGCCCTGGTTGCCGATGCGGCGCCCGCCGGTCGCGACGGCGCCGCCAACGTCGACGGCATCCTGCGTCAGGCTTTCCATGGCCTGGACGCGGCGCGGATTCGCCAGCGGCCCCATGTCGACATCGGCCTCGAAGCCGCTGCCGACCTTCAGGGCGCGCGCATGCGCGACGAGATTGTCCTTGAACGCGCCATAGACCTTTTCATGGACGAGGATGCGCGTCGGCGAGGTGCAGACCTGCCCGGCATTGCGGAATTTGAAGCCGGTCAGGAGCTTCGCGGCAAGCTCGAGATTGGCGTCCTCGAACACGATCGTCGGGGAATGGCCGCCGAGCTCCATCGTCACGCGCTTCATATGGGCGCCGGCCAGGCTCGCCAGCTCCTTGCCGACGGCGGTCGAGCCGGTGAACGAGACCTTGCGGATCACCGGATGCGGAATGAGGAAGCCGGAGATCTGGCTCGGCACCCCGTAGACGAGGTTCACGACACCGGCGGGAATGCCGGCATCGCCCAGCGCCGCCACGATCCGGGCGAGCGCGGCGGGCGTCTCCTCGGGCCCTTTCAGGATGATCGAGCAGCCGCTCCCGATCGCCGCCCCGATCTTCCGGGCCGCCTGCGCCAGCGGGAAATTCCACGGGCTGAAGGCGGCGACCGGCCCCACCGGCTCGCGCCGGACCGTGAGCGTCACGTCGGGCACGCGCGAGGGGATGATGCGGCCATAGACCCGCCGGCCTTCCTCGGCGAACCAGTCGAGGATATCGGCCGAGGATTCGACCTCCTGGCGGGCCTGCGCCATCGGCTTGCCCTGCTCGCGCGTCAAGAGCGGCGCGATATCCTCGAGCCGCTCGCGGATCAGCGCCGCGGCCTTGCGCATCAGCTTGCAGCGCTCATAGGCCGAGGTCGCGCGCCATTGGCGGAAGCCTTTCGCCGCGGCGGCGCAGGCATCCTCCAGATCCTCGATCCCCGCGACGGCGACCGCGCCATGCTTCTGGCCCGTCGCCGGGTCGACGACATCGAGCGTCCGGTTGCCATGGCCGTCGCGCCAGGCGCCGTCGATATAGAGTTGCACGGTTGCGGTCATCGTTCGTTCCGATCGTGGACAGGGGTGGCGGCAGGCGCGGCCTCGGTGTCGTCTCAGGCCGCGGAAGCCACGGCGCCGGACGCGGCGGCGGCCCGCTCCTGCTTGATCAGGTCGCTGATGCGCTCGGCGACCATGATCGTCGGCAGGTTGGTGTTGGCGCAGGGGATCGACGGCATCACCGACGCGTCGCAGACGCGAAGCCCGTCGACGCCGTGAACGCGCCCGCTGCTGTCGGTGACGGCCAGCGGATCGCCCGCCTCGCCCATCCGGCAGGTGCCGACGGGGTGCCACACGCCCGTGACGCTCCTGGTGATGTAGGCATCGAGAACCGTGTCGTCGCGCAGGATCTCGGACATCGAGGCCCCTTCGGTGACGAATTTCCGGATCAGCCAGGGCCGCATCGCCGGCAGCGCGTCGAGCATCGACGCGAAGAGCTGCATCACGACCTGGTTGCGCAACCCCGGCGAGGAATAGCGCCTGACGCGGTCGGAGTAATTGGCCGGGAACGCCGTGCTGGAGATCTTCGCCACGCTCTCCGAGCGCGCCAGCCCCGCAACGAAGCGGAAGGCCTCGCGCAGCCTGCGCATGTCGCGCTCGTCCGACAGCATCCGGAAATCGACGACCGGCTCCGCGCCCGCGCCAGCCAGCCGCACGCTGCCGCGCGAATAGGCCTTGTCGACCCAGACATAGAACGTGCCGATCCGGCGCCCCATGGCGTGCCAGCCGGATCTGGCGATGACCGCCAGGCGCATATCGCCTTGCGGGCAGTCCTCCAGTCGCGACGAATAGCGGAAATGCGCCTGGGTGTGGTGGCGCTCCGCCTGCCTCATCCGGGCCGCGGGCGCGAGCAGGCAGGAGACCGAGATGACCGGGTGCTCGATCAGGTTGCGCCCGACGCCGCGCCGGTCGGCGACGACCGCGATGCCGAGCTCGGCCAGATCCGGGGCCGGGCCGATGCCGCTGCGCATCAGCATGGCGGGGCTGTGGATCGTGCCGCAGCTCAGGATCGTCTCACGCGCCTTCACCGTCCGGCGCGCGCCGCTGCCGGTGGCGACGACCGCGCCGATGGCCTGCCTGCCCTCGAAGACGATCCGCTCGACCTCGGTCTCGGTCAGCACGGTCAGATTGGGCCGCGCCCGCGCGCCCGGGTCGAGATAGGCATAGGCGCAGGAAACCCGCTGGCCGTTCTCGTCGACCGAGGTCGCGACCGGCATGACGCCGTCCCGCCAGTCGCCGTTCTGATCCTCGATGAAGGGATAGCCCTGGCGGCCAAGCTCGCCGGCCACGGCCTGGACGAAGCCCGACCAGTCGGCCCTCGGGAAGCGGCTGATGGCGATCGGGCCGTCGCAGCCGTGCAGCGGGCCCGAGAAATTCAGGTCGCGCTCGAGCTTGCGGAAATAGGGAAGCACCGTTTCCCAGCTCCAGCCCTCGGCACCCATGCCCTCCCACTCGTCATAGTCGGTTGGCGCGCCGCGATTGGCGCAGAGCCCGTTGATGCTCGATCCGCCGCCGAGCAGCCGCGCCTGCTCGTAGCGCGCGATCCGCCCCGCCTCGGGGTCGTTGCCGCGCCCGCCGCCCAGGCGCGCCTGCAGGCCGCGCCACGTATAGTCCGGGTTGAAATAGGCCTTGCCGGGGTAGTTGGACAGAACGTCGGCTGTGGCCGTCGCCTTGGTGATGTCCTTGCCGGCCTCGACCACGAGCACGCTCACGCCGGGGTCTTCCGAAAGGCGGGCCGCCAGGGTGCAGCCCGCCGAACCGCCCCCGATGATCAGGTAGTCATAGGTTTCGGCGCCGGGATCGAGCTCGCTCAACGCTTCGTCTCCTGGGCGCCGAGCGCGAGCGGGGACGAGGCGCCTTCCCGCGCGAAGATCCAGGTGATCAGGCGCTGCTTGAAACGCCAGCGCCCATCCGCGCCGCGCTCATAGACATCGTCGTAATCGGCGACGACCAGGGGCTCGGCCGGATGCGGCGGATAGCCGTCCCTGGCGAAGAGGGTGAGGATGCAGGAGCCGCCGACGAGACCGTCGGCGAGCGGGGTCAGCCTGAGATTGCTGAAGATGTGCCGGGCCGTGCGCGGTCCGTGGTCCTTGCGGCGCTGGTAGCTGTCGCGGATGGCCTCGCGCCCGACGCTGCGCTGGCCGGTCGAGCGGCCATAGACGCCGTCCTCGGTGAAGAGATCGGGCACGCGCTCGGACTGGTCGTGATCGATCAGATAGGCGAATTCCGCGTTCAGCGCGTCGATCTCGAGCCGCAGCAGGATGAGGTCGTGAGGAGTCATGTCCATGGTCAGCCTAGCGAAGTGACCGGGCTCGACAAGGTGCCGATGCCCTCGATTGAAACCGAGACCGGGCCTCCCAGCACGTGCAGATCGACATTCTGCACCGCCTTGCCGGTTCCGCCGACCCGCTTCAGCGCCGTGCCCATGGAGACGATGTCGCCTGGCAGCAGGGTCATGTAGCTGGAAATGAAGGCGATGACCTCCGGAACCTTATGCGTCAGGTTCTGCGTGTTGTCCTCGGTCACGAGCTCGCCCTTATGGGCGCACTGGATGTCGAGCGCGTGCGGATCGGGCACGTCCTGGCGCAGCGCAATCCACGGGCCCATCGGGGAGAAGGTGTCGCTGCCCTTGTAGCGCCCGGAATAGGACACGTATGAATCGACGTATTCGATGGCGTTGGTGCCGTCGTTCTTGGGATGGATCGCGCGATAATGGAAGGTGTCCTCGCGGCGCATCGTCGGCGAGGTGATGTCGTTGTGGACCGTATAGCCGAAGACGTGGTCCAGGGCCTCGGCGGGCGTGATGTCCTTGGCCATCTTGCCGATGATCACCGCGAGCTCCGGCTCGGGATGCACGCGCCCATAATGCTTCTTCACGACGATCGCCTCGCCATGCCCGATCAGGGCATTGGCGGCCTTCACGAACACCGCCGGATGGCTGGGGCCGGACATGATCCGGTCGGCATTGGCGCTGTTGTTCAAGGCGAGGCAGCAGATCTTCGAGGGCTTGCGCACCGGCGGATGCCATTGCACCCGCGCCGGATCGATGGCGGGAACCGCCGCCGCATTGGCGCAGAGCGCCGCATGGATCCGCGCCAGCGCCTCGATCGCGGCCGGGCCCGCCCCGATCAACTCGACCATGTCATAAGCCCAGGGCGCGATCGCTCCATCGAGAATCCGCTGCGCTTCGGGAACGCTCACGATCTGGCCGTTCGGGCCCTCGATCGCCAGCGCATCCTGCTCGTCCACTCTCACGCTCGCGATCTTCAAGGGATGATACCTTTCTGCAGCCGCCGGAACGCTCCGACCGGAACCGGCTGCGATGGCCGCCCGTCTCAAGGAGAAACAGCGTCCGGGCAAGGGCTGCCACCAGCCGTCCGGACACCTTCAGCAAAGCCGTTCGGGAGCGCAAACGGCTTGTCCGGAAATTTCAATGGCTGAAATCCGTGCGCATCGGCAAAGCCCGGCGACGCTGCTGTGATAGGGCCCGATATCCAGACGGGAGGGAGAACGCCTGTGAAGATAACTTCAGCCGAAACCTATCTTCTGTCCCTGCCGTATCGCACGACAGGCGGGTTCCACTACATCGCCGGCCGGCCTTCCAGCGCCTTGTCCATGCTTCTCGTGCGTATCGGCACCGAGGACGGGCTGACCGGCTGGGGCGAGGCGTTCGCGCATGCGGCCGGTGCCGCCACCAAGGCGATGCTCGACAGCCTGGTGGCGCCTCTCCTGCTCGGCGAGGACGCGCGCGACATCGCCGCCCTGATGGAGGCAATCAGGCGCAAGATCCACCTCTTCGGGCTGAGCGGCCCGGCGATCTATGCCGTCTCGGGGATCGATCTCGCGCTGTGGGACCTGCGCGGCAAGCGCGAGGGCAAGCCGGTCTGCGAGCTGCTGGGCGGGCGCGCCCGCGAATTGGAGGTCTATGCCAGCTTCCTGCGCTGCTCCTCCGACGAGGCGCTGCGGAAGACCTGCGAGGACGCGCTCGCGCAAGGCTACCGCACCGTGAAGCTGCACGAGATCACCATCGAGCGGATGAGCCTCGCGCGGCTGAGCCTGGGCGCCGATGTGGCGCTCGCGGTCGACACCAACTGCCCCTGGAGCGTCGACGAGGCCGGTCTCATCCTCGAACAGGCCCGCGCGCTCGACCTGCACTGGATCGAGGAGCCGCTCTGGCCGCCGGACGACTATGCCGGGCTCGCCGGGCTTCGCGGCCGCGGCACGCCGATATCGGCGGGCGAGAACACCTCCTCGCTCGAGGATTTCCGCAGGCTTCTCGCGGCCGGCGCGCTCGACGTGCTGCAGCCGAGCGTCTGCAAGGTCGGCGGCATCACCGAAATGATCCGGATACTGGATCTGGCGAAGGCCGCCGGCGTCGAGGCCGTTCCGCATTGCGGCTATATGGGGCCGGGCTATCTGGCGAATCTGCATCTCGTCGCGGCGCTGCGGCCGGACGCTCCGGCCGAACGGCTTTTCATCGAGCTGGAAGCCTCGCCCTTCGCCATGCCGGCCGTGGCCGACGGGCGAACCACCGTGCCCTCCGGGCCGGGCCTCGGCTGCGATCCCGACATGGACGTTGTCAGGAAATGGCTCGTCGCCTAGCCTTTCTCCCATGCCCGACGGAACAGTGCAGACGCGCGACATCGGCTCGGAACCCGCCCGGATTTCCGAGCAGCGCAGCTATGCCGACGTCAATCTGGTGCGGCGCACGCTGGCGATCCTGGAATGCGCCAACCGGCTGAAGCTGATCACGGTGGGCGCCATCAGCGAGGATTGCGGCATCCCGCCGAGCAGCGTCGTGCGCATCCTGGAAACGCTCTGCGCCGAGGGCTACCTCACCCGCATCTCCCGGCGTGGCGGCTATTCGCTGACCTCCAAGGTCAAATCGCTCAGCGCCGGCTTCCACAGCAAGTCGCTGATCATGGAGGTGCTTCAACCCGTCGTCGACGGGCTGACCCGGGAATATCTCTGGCCCTTCGCGGTCGCGACCCTCGATACCGATGCGATGGTGGTCCAGTACTCGTCCATCCCGCTGAGCCCCTTCGCCCATGTCAGGAGCACGCTGCACAAGCGCGGCTCGCTGATCAGCAGGGCCCATGGCCTGGCCTATATGGCCTTCTGCGACAGGCGCGAACGAAACCTGCTGATGAAGCTCGCCCTGGAGCGCGACTTCGCCGAGGACCGCATCGTCACCAGCAACTATCAGTGGCGCAAGGCGCTCAGGCAGACGCGCAAGGCCGGCTATGCGACGCGCCTGTCGAACGCCGACCCGTTCACGAACTCGCTCGCGGTGCCGATCGCCATCGCGCCCGGCACCGTCGTCGCGACGATCGGCGTCACCTATTTCCGCAAGGTCGCGAAGCCGTCGCAGATCGCGCGCATGCTGGTCTCGCTCAAAAGTGAAGCCGCCGTCGCGGCCGAGACCATCCGGCAGCGGATGTGACGCAAGCCTTTCGTCAGCGGTTGTTCTTCAGGGCCATGTTGCCGGCGATGTCGTGCACCAGCTCCTTCTTCCTGAACCGCCAGGTCCCGCCTTCCCGGGTCCACTCGTCCTTGTAGGTCCCGCCCATGACCGGGATCAGATCAGGCCCCGATTCACGCACGACGAGATAGTCCGAGACCGATCTGGCGCTGTCGCCATCGACCTTGATGATGATGTTGGTGATGTAGTGCTTGCGCTGCGGCCCCTCGCCTTTCAGCGGCACGACGCTGCGCAGCATCGCCTCGATCGCGGCCCGGCCGCGCGCCTCGCCATAGTCGGTGGTCCACAGGCCGTCCTCGGCGAACAGGCCCGCGACATCGGCGAAGCGGCCGGCATCGAGCGCGTGGCAATAGGCGGCCATCGCTTCGCGGATCGTATCCTTGTCTTCCAGGACGGACATCTCGGTCTTCTCCTATCCACACGCGTGGAATTTCAAACAGTGTCGGGCTTCGCCTCTCAGGCGACGTTGGCGATCCGGGAATCCGGCAAGGGCTTGGCCCGGACCCGCCGGCGATAGGCATCCCGCACCGAACCGACCACGCCGACGATCCCCTCGCGGAAGCTCATGACGCAGACGACGAAGACCACGCCCTGGATGACCGTCACCCAGGCGCCGAACGGCGCGAGGTAATACTCCATGGTCGTGACGATGGCCGCGCCGATGACCGGCCCGAACATCGTGCCGATGCCGCCCACGAGTGTCATCATGACGACTTCGGCCGAGGTGCCGCCGGCCACGTCGACCAGGGACGCGACCTGGAAGACGATGGCCTTGAGCGCGCCGGCAAGGCCGGCGAGCGCGGCGGCGAGCGTGAACAGCACCACCTTGAAATGATTGACGCGATAACCGAGCGAAACCGCGCGATCCTCGTTTTCGCGAATGGCCTTGATGATCTGGCCAAAGGGAGAATGAACGATCCTGTAGATGAACACGATCGCCGCTGAGATCACGATCAGCAATATGAAATAGAGAACATAGTTGTTCTCCAGCGAGAACAGGCCGAAGAGCTTGTTGCGCGGCACCGACTGCAGCCCATCCTCCCCGCCCGTCGCCTTGAGCTGGACGGATGTGAAATAGACGAGCTGGCCGAGCGCCAGGGTGATCATGGCGAAATAGACGCCTTGCCGCTTGATCGCGATCATGCCGAAGAGCAGGCCGAGCAGCCCCGAGCAGAGGACGGCGAAGAGCACCGCCAACTCCGGCGTGAAGCCCCAGAATTTCAGCGCGTATCCGGCGACATAGGCGGCCACGCCGAAATAGGCGGCATGCCCGAAGGACAATAACCCGCCATAGCCCAGCAGCAGATTGAAGGCGCAGGCGAACAGGGCGAAGCACAGGATCCGCATCGCGAAGACGGGATAGACGAAGAACGGTGCCGCGATCGCGGCGAGGATCAGCAGGGCCCAGCCGATCTTTTTCGCCCTGGCCGGCAGCTCGCGCCACCAGCGCTCGCCATCGGGGCGCGCCAGCAGCGCGTTCGCCTTCGACCCGCCCATCTTCCCGAACAGGCCCTCGGGCCGGGCGATCAGCACGCCGATCATGACGATGAAGATGATGATGCTCGCCGCCGGCGGATAGAGGAATTTCGTCAGCCCCTCGATGACGCCGAGCGCAAGACCGGTGATGACCGCCCCGCCGATCGAGCCCATCCCGCCGATGACGACGACGGCGAAGACGACGTTGAGGATATCGACGCCCATATTCGGGCTGACCGAGAAGATCGGCGCCGCGAGCACGCCGGCGAGCGCGGCGAGCGCGACGCCGGCGCCATAGGTCAAGGTGATCAGCAACGGCACGTTGATGCCGAAGGAGCCGACCAGAACCGGGTTTTCCGTGGCGGCGCGCAGATAGGATCCGAGCTTCGTCTTCTCGATGATCGCCCATGCGGCCAGGCACGCCAACAGGGAAAACAGAATAACCCAGCCACGATAGATCGGCAGGATCATGAAGCCGAAATCCCAGATTCCGGTGAGCTCGTCGGGGATGCTGTAGCGCAGGCCGGCGCTGCCGTACTGGATCCTCGCCAGGCCCTGGATCACCAGCGCCAGGCCGAAGGTCATCAGCAGCCCGTAGAGATGGTCCTTGTCGTAGAGGCGCCGGATCAGGAGGCGCTCGAGCACCACGCCGATGACGCCGGTCAGGATCGGCGCCAGCAGCAGCGCCCACCAATAGCCGAGCCCGGCATAGGTCAGCAGCATCCACGAAATATAGGCGCCCAGCATGTACTGCGCGCCATGCGCGAAGTTGACGATGTTGAGCATGCCGAAAATGACCGCGAGCCCGAGGCTCAGCAGCGCATAGAAGGATCCGTTGATCAACCCGACGGTCAGCTGGCCGAATAGAGCGTCTAGATTCATGTCCGTGTCTGCCTACTGGCAAAGGGCAACCGAGGTGAAGGGCTCGGTTGCCGTGATTGCGACCATCGCTGGAGGTTTCGAGCCCAGCAGATCGCATGGGCTCGAAAATACACTGAAACAAGGAGCCGGGAGCCATTCCGCGCGGCCGGCCGGGGCATGCTGCGATTGCCTGGAAACGAGGTTCAGACATCGATCCCGGGCCGAGCCCGGGATGACGCCGTGGTTTCCTGAAAAATCAGCACGCTTCCGGCGCGGAACGGCCGCGGGCCCGGATCCTACTGGAGCGTGCAGCCGGCCTCGGCCGGCGTCCGGAACGCCTTCTCGGCCGGGATGCGGGACACGATCTTCAGGAAGTCCCAGGGAAACTTCGATTCCTCGGGCGTCTTGATCTGGACCAGGAAGCGATCGAACGAGACCCGGCCGTTCTCCATGATGCGGCCGCCCTTGGAGACCAGACCGTTGACCGGGGTCTCGCGCATCTTCTTCAGCACGGCCTGGGTCTCCAGCGTGCCGGCAGCCTTCACCGCGTCGAGGTAGTGGGTCATGCCCGCGTAAAGCGTCGCATGGCTTTCATTGGGCATCTTCTTCATGCGCTCGAAGTAGCGCTTGGCCCAGGAGCGGCTGGCGTCGTCCTGATCCCAGTACCAGGACTGCAGGAACTGCAGGCCGCCCAGCGTCTTCAGCCCGACGGTGTTGATCTCCGTCAGGAACAGGATCGGCGCCGCGATCTTCTGCTTCGCCATGATCCCGAATTCGGAGGCCTGCTTCATCGCCGTCACGAGATCCGCGCCGGAGAGCGCGAGCACGATCACCTTGGCGCCGGAGGCTTTCGCCGCGAGCAGATAAGACGACATGTCCAGCGTGTTCAGCGGGAAGGTGACCCTGCCGAGGACCTTGCCGCCGCTCGCCTCGATCGCCTTGCGCGACACGTCCTCGAGCTGGTGGCCGAAGGTGTAGTCGACCGTGATGAAGAAGAACGTCGAACCCGGCTCCGAGGCGAGCGCGGTCATCAGAGGGGCGCTGTTCGACCAGTTCTCCGCGCCCCATTGCTGGCCGTTGGGCGAGCAGGCCTTGCCGATCAGGTCGGACGAGCTCGCCGTGGTGTAGATCGCGATCTTGTCGAGCTTGCGGGCGATATCCTGCACGCCCAGCGCGATGGCGGAGGAGGCGAAATCGCTGATGACGCTGACGCCCTTGGTCTCGTACCATTCCCGCGCGATGCCGATGCCGGTATCGACCTTGTTCTGGTGGTCGGCGACCAGCACCTCGATCGGCCGGCCGAGAACGGAGCCGCCGAAATCCTCGACCGCCATCTGCGTGGCCAGAACGGAGCCGGGTCCGCCGCTGTCGGCGAAGTTGCTCGACTGGTCGCCCAGCACGCCGATGCGAACCGGATCGGCAGCCATCGCATGAGGAGCGAGCATGGCGCTCCCCATGGCGACCGACGCGGCAACCAATGCTGTCATTGCAAATTTCATCTGGATCTCCCCACTTCTGCTGATTTTCTTTCGTTGGACTTCTATCGCGGCGGCCGTTTAAAAACCAAAGGATAGACTAAACTCCAAGATAACCCTGAAGCTTGTTCAAGTTGCTATCAATCTCGTCATTCATGAACGTATCGACGATACGCCCTTCCTGAACGATGTAGTGCCTGTCGGCGACCGTTTGGGTGAACCTGAAGTTCTGCTCGACCAGTAGGATGGTAAAACCCTCCTTCTTCAGACGTTCGATCGTCTTTCCGATCTGCTGCACGATCACGGGAGCGAGGCCCTCGGTCGGCTCGTCGAGAAGCAGGAGCTTCGCGCCCGTGCGAAGAATGCGCCCCACCGCGAGCATCTGCTGCTCGCCTCCGGAAAGCTTGGTCCCGGGGCTTCTCCAGCGTTCCTTCAGGTTCGGAAACAGCTCGTAGACGACCTCGACCGACATGCCGCCCGGCTTGACCTGCGGCGGAAGCATCAGGTTTTCCAGGACGGTCAGGCTCGAGAAGATCCCCCGCTCCTCGGGAACGTAGCCCAGGCCCAGGCGAGCGATCTTGCGCGCCGGCAGCTCGATCGTCTCGACGCCGTCGAACCTGATCGAGCCCGATCGGCGGGCCAGGATCCCCATGATCGCCTTCATGGTCGTCGTCTTGCCCGCGCCATTGCGGCCGAGCAGGGTGACGACCTCTCCGGCGGGGACATCGAAGGAGACGCCGTGCAGGACGCGGCCTTCTCCATAGCCGCCGCGCAGCTCCTTCACCTGGAGGAGCGCCGCTGGCTCGGAAGCTGGGTTCATGGCGACGGCGTCAGGCATGGCCCGATCCGATATAGGCCTCGATGACACGCGGATCCTTGGAGACGGTCGCATAATCGCCCTGCGACAGAACGTTGCCCCGGGCGAGGACAGTGATGTAGTCCGAAAGCGAAGCGACCACCGAGAGGTTGTGCTCGACCATCAGGACGGTGCGGCTCGTGGCGACTTTCCGGATCAGCGATTCGATCAGGGTGATCTCTTCATGGCCGACCCCTGCCATCGGCTCGTCCATCAGCATGAGTTCGGGATCGAGAGCGAGCGTCGTGGCTATTTCCAAGGCCCGCTTGCGCCCATAAGGGAGCTCGATCGCGGACTTGTCCTTGACATCGGCGAGATTGACCGATTCCAGCAGCTCGATTGCTTTGTCGTTCAGCACGTTGAGCGTGTCCTGCGACCGCCAGAAATCGAAATTCTCACCGCGCTTTCTCTGAAGCGCGATCCGGACGTTCTCGAGCACGCTCATGTGGCTGAAGACGGCGGAGATCTGGAAGGAGCGAACGAGGCCCAGCCGCGCGACATCGGCCGGACGCATCTGCGTGATGTCACGCCCGTTGTAGGAAATCGCGCCGCGCGACGGCTGCAGGAATTTCGTCAACAGATTGAACAGCGTCGTCTTGCCGGCCCCGTTCGGGCCGATGAGGGCATGAATAGCGCCGCGGCGTACGTTGAGATCCACATTGTCGACGGCGCGAAAGCCCAGGAAATCCTTCCCAAGCCCCCGAGCCGCCAGGATGATGTCGTTCTGCATGCGCTACCCACGTCGATGAGAAGGACCGTTACCAGCCGTGTCCCATGGGGCAGAAACGTCGATCAGGGCTCACGATGCCGCGCCCGCGGCAGGAGTTGTGTTCGAAGTTCGGACTTGCCTGGACATGGGACGACAGCAGGCCGTTGCGGACCATGCGGGCATCCTCAGCAAAGCCGTCAGACAGCGCAAACGGCTTATCGGCTAATTTCAGTGAATGAAACGTGAGGCACGCGACCGGATAGCTGTCGGCCGGCCGTGGCGCTGCCGGGAGCAGCGGCGCAGCATCCTCGAAACGGAGCGCAAGGCGCGAAGGGTCGGGCGGGCTTTGCCGCATTCCTGTCCCGAGACCTTTTTCGCCCTCCGACCGGGAGGCGAAGGGTCTCGGCTGATTGTCGCGCGGGCCTCGTCCCCGAGGCCCGGCATCCGGCGGCCCGGCCGGCCGGCCGGGACGGTTCGTCCTATTTCGAAACGAGCGTCTCCTGTTTCGTGATGAACTCCAGAAGAACCGGCTTCCCCTGCTTGGTTTGTGCGATACCCCGCCGGATTGCCGGTATGATCTCCGCCGGATCGACGATCCTTTCGGCATAGGCGCCGAGCGACCTGGCCATATCCGCATAATTGCCGGTTATGACGTTGGCGCCGTACAGCTTGACCGCATTGGGGATGTTCTTGATCTCGGTCGCCATGCCGCCATTGTTGAGCAGGATCGACAGGACCGGAATCTTCTCGCGCGCGGCCGTTTCGAAATCCGTTCCGGTGAAGCCGATCGCCGCATCGCCCCAGACATTGATGCACAGCTTGTCCGGGCAGGCGAGCTTGGCGCCCATCGCCAGACCGAGCCCGTAGCCGAGCTGCGTGGTCTTGCCCCAGCCGATGAAGCTCAGCGGCTCGCGGCTCACCCAGAAGGGCGTCAGCTGATCGCGGGGACGGCCCGCATCGTTGGTGATGACCGTGTTTTCGTCCTGCGTCGCCGTCATCAGGTCCCAGATGACGCGATAGGGCGAGATCGGGGTTTCGTCCGACGTCAGATGCGGCAGCCATTTCGCCAGCCAGCGCTCGCGCGCATCCGCGATCCGCTTCTCCAGCTCCGCCCTGCCGGCGGGCTGGTGCCCCTTTTCCCGCAACAGGTCGATGATGGCGCGGATGGTGAGCGCCGCATCGCCGACGAGGCCGAGCTCGATGGCGATGTCCTTGTTCAGGTGATCGCTCTCGTTGGTCAGATGGATGATGCGCGGATCACGCGGCATGGGCACTGCGAAAAGAGTTTCCGTGAAGCTGCAGCCCAGGCCGATGACGAGGTCGGCGTCGTCCAGGAAATCCTTGACCGGCTCGGGAAAGCTGAAACCGCCCGAGCCCAGCGAGAGCACGTGGTCCTCGGGGAAAGCGCTCTTGCCGGGAAGGGTCGTCGCGACGGGCGCCGGGATCAGCTCCGCGAGTTCGCGCAGCTCCGGCCACGCCTTCGCATAATGGATGCCCTGCCCCGCATAGATGACGGGGTTCTTCGCACTCATGATCAGTTCGACCGCGCGCGCGACATCCTTGCCGTCCGCCGTCGAGCGATGCCGGGCGATCGGCCTGTGGCGGGGCGGCTCGTCGACATCGGTCGCCCACAGATCGGCCGGCACCTCGATCAGCACCGGCCCGCCGCGCCCGTTCTTCAGCTTGCTGACGGAGCGGCGCAGCACGTCCGCGATCGCCGCCGGGTCGTGCAGCGCCTCGGCGGATTTGGTGACGTCGCGCATGCTGACCGCGGAGCTGAAATTCGGATCGACACCCGCCATCTTCCGCGAATAGCCCATCGGCACCACCAGCACCGGCACCGATTCCGCATAGGCCTGGGCCACTGCGCCATAGGCGTTCTCGGCGCCCGGCCCGTATTGCATGGCGAAGACCCCGAAGCGGTCCCCCGAGCTCATCCGGGAATAGGCATCCGCCATGTGCAGGCCGGTCCGCTCCTGCCTGACGACGATCGGCCGGATGCCCAGAAGAGCGGCCTCGTCGATCAGCTTGTTGGTCGGATAGCAGAAAATATACTCGACGCCCTCGCGCTTGAGCGTGGCTGCGATGACCTGCCCGACATTCATGTTCCTCTCCTCTCAAGGCCTGCTGTTTCTCGATTTCGGACGCTCCCCTCCGCGCGCGACGGCCGGTGCGCCCTTCTGCGGTTCGGTTCGCTCATAGGTTCGACAGCGAATGCGCGACGCCGCGCAGCAACGGAACGAAATCGTTGACGACGTCCTCGGGCTTGCGCCGCAATGTCGAGCAACCGATACTGACGGCGCCGATCGCGCGATTATGCGAGACGATCGGACAGGCCACCGACATGTCGTTCGGAAAAATTTCTTCGACCGTCAGCGCATAGCTTTCTTTTCCAACGCGATCGATCCGCTTCATGATGCCCGGGACGGTGTAGTTTTCGTCGAGCCGAACGCTCTCCAGAATGGCCAGGACCTCCGGCTGCGGCATCTGCGACATGATCGAAAGGCCGGGCGCCGTCCGGTAGGACGGCAGGCGGGAGCCGACCATGATGTCGGTATTGAGGATGTGGGACCCCACGATCCGCGAGACATAGACGGTATCGGCACCGTCGAGGACGCAGAGATTGACCGTCTCATCCGTTTTCTGCCGCAGGTGGACGAGGTAGGGGAAAGCCTTGCTCACGAGTTGATGCGTGCGCAGATACGCGTGCGAGAGCTCGAGAACCTTCAGGGAGATCCCGCATTTTCTGGTTTCGGGGTCCCTTTCGAGATATCCGATACGTTCGAGCGTATGCACGAACCTTTGCACCGTGCTCTTGTCATAGCCGGTGATCTCGCACAGCTGCGCAAGCCCGAGATTGCCGCCCGGCTGCTTGAACGCCTCGAGGATATGAAACGCCTTGGCAAGCGAGCGCACGAAGAGGGGATCGTCATCCCCCGATGCGTCGGCTTCGGCACGCGCTTTCTTCATGTCCTTGCTCAATTTTCTCGATCCCGGCTTCTTAATCTTGCGATTGCAAAGAATATTCGATGTATAATTTTGAATTAAACCGCTTATCCGCTCCTCTTCGCATCGATCCAGTCCCTCACCCCGTCGCCGAGCAGGCCGAAGCCGAGGCCGGTCAGGAACAGGAGCGCGCCCGGATAGAACAGGAGCTCCGGCTTCATGTATGAAAACTCCTTGGCGTCGGCGATCATCAGGCCCCATTCGGCCGTCGGTGGCTGGACGCCGAGGCCGAGGAAATTCAGGGCGGCGCCGGTCAGGATGTTCGCGCCGATCCTCAAGGTGCCGATCGTCACGATGAGCGGAAGTATGTTCGGGAGGATATAGCGCCAGGTCAGTCTTCCGATCCTGACGCCGATCGCGGCAGCCGCCTCGAAATAGACCTGTGTCTGGATCTGACGCACGGCGTTGTAGGATGATCTTGCGAAGATCGGAATGCTGTAGCACCCCAGCGCGATGATCAGGGCCGTCAGGCTCTGGCCTAGGATCGTGACGAAGATCACCGCCTGGACGATACCGGGAATGGCCAGCAAGGCATCCACCAGCCGCAGGAACGCGCTGCGGAGTGCGCCTTTCGACAGCGCCGCGGCAATGCCGAACGCGCATCCGACGACGAGCCCCACCAGCATGCTCGCGATCCCGATGACGAGCGACAGCCGCCCTCCCGCGATCAGGCGGGCGAGAATGTCGCGCCCTTGCTGATCGGCCCCGAGCGGATGCTGCCAGGAACTGCCGGCCAGGGAATCGATCAGCGATTGCTCGAGCGGATCGACCCTCCACAGCAAGGGGCCCAGCAAGGGGAAGGCGAGAAGCAGCAGCACGATCAGCGAGCCGATCACCAGGGTCGGCGGTGGGCTGGCGGAACGCCTCGCAGCGCCCGGGCGTGCCAGCCAGGGTGGGAGGTATCTCATGCCTTCACCGGCCCTCGCCGCTCTTCAGCCGCGGGTCGATCACCGAAACCAGCAGGTCGATCAGCAGGTTCAAGATGGTGATGCCGACGCCGAAGGTCAGCACCAGGAACTGGATCACCGGATAATCCCTGAGCAGCAGCGAGCGGATCATCAGCCGCCCGAGCCCCGGCCAGTTGAAGATGGTCTCGGTCACGACCGCGCCGCCGAGCAGCAGCCCGAACTGGAGGCCGACGATCGTCACGACGGGGACCGCCGCATTGCGCATGACATGGATCGTCATCACCCGCCACGGCCGCGCGCCTTTCGCGCGCGCGGTGCGGATGTAGTCGGAGGCGAGCTCGTCGACCACGCTCGTGCGGACGAGGCGCGCGATGATGCCGAACTGGGATGTCGCGAGCACGATCGCGGGCAGGATCGCATGCCGCCAGGAGGAGGCCCCGGAAGACGGCAGCAGCCCGAGGCGCACCGACAGGTAATCGATCAGGACCAGCGCCAGCCAGAACGCCGGTATCGACGCAATCCCCACCGAGCCGGCGGTGACGAGCGCATCGACGAAGGTTCCGCGATGGATCGCGGCGGCGAAGCCGGCGGGAACCGCGAAGACCAGCGCCAGGAGAAGGCTGATCGCCACCAGCGACACCGTATAGGGCAGCGCATCCGCGACCTCCAGCACCACCGGCCGGCCGGAAACGATCGAGTTACCGGAATCCAGATGCAGGACATTAGACAGGTAGACGAAATACTGGCGCCAGACCGGAAGATCGAAGCCGAGCTGCCTGCGCACCTCCTCGACCTGCTCCTGCGATCCGGAAACGCCCACGAGGAGCCTCACAGGATCGCCCGGCGCGAGCCGGATCATGAAGAAGACCAGCGTGAAGAGGATGAGAAGGCTCAGAATGCTGTCGCGCGTCAGGGCAAGTTTATGCATCGCCCCTCCTCCGCCCCAGATCGCCTCCGCGCCTCCCCGCCTGCATCATGCGCCTTCGCCGCGGGCTTCGTAGCGCCTGCGCTCCTCGCCGAAGTCGAAGTGCTCCGCCTTGGGCCGCACGGCCGACGAACGCAGCCTCTGCGTCGCGGCGGGATCGACCCGTCCGTCGACGATCACGACCCCGTAGCTCTCGGCGGCCTTCTGCGCGCTCACCAGGCCGTTCTCGAATTCGCCGAGCACCTTGTCCGCAGGGCGCGCGAACGGGTCGCCGAGCCCGCCCCCGCCGGGAGAGACGACCGACAGCGTGTCGCCCGGCGCGAATTTCAGAACGGAAACGGCATCCAGCCGCACCTCCCTGTTGGTGCCCTCGTTGACGATGACCTGGCCGAGCGCGCCGGCCTCGCCGCCCTCGACGCCCCACGCGCGGAAC